>NZ_JBFAIS010000022.1:0-153295 GCF_040654795.1 Streptomyces sp. NPDC050617
ACGGTTCGGCTCCAAGGGGCTCTCGCTGGCGGTGGCGCTGACCGGCATCCTCGCCGGCGCGGACCGGCCCCACGAGTCCCCGGCCCCGACCCCGGCCCCGCCCCGTCAGGCCTTCGCTTTGCGTTCCTCTTCGCCGCCCGCGCCCACCGGTTCCGGATCACTGTCGGGAGCGGTACCGGCGCCGGTATCGGGCCCGGCCGCCGTCCCACTCGTACGGGCCCCGCCGCCTCGCGCCGCCATGGCCCCTGCGGTCCCGGCACCCTCGGCGGCCTCGACGATCCCAACGGCCTCAGCGGTGCCGACGGCCTCCGCCGGCCCCGCCGACCCGGCCGTCTTCCCGAGTCTGCCGAGCGCCTGCCGCCCCGGCCCCGTCAGCACGTACTGCAGGCCGAAGCCCAGCCCGACGACCGTCGCGCCGCCGACCGCGTCCAGCACGTAGTGGTTGGCGGTGCCGACGATCACGGAGAAGGTCAGCAGCGGGTAGACCATGCCCAGCAGCTTCATCCACAGCTTGGGCGCGACGATCGCTATCACCACGCCGCACCACAGCGACCAGCCGATGTGCAGCGAGGGCATGGCCGCGTACTGGTTGGAGAGCTTGGTGAGCGCCCCGTAGTCCGGGTGGGAGAGGTCCTGCGGGCCGTTGGCGGTGTCGATGAAGCCGAGGCCGGGCATCAGCCGGGGCGGCGCCAGCGGGTAGAGCCAGAAGCCGACGAGGGCGAGCAGGGTGGTGATGGACAGCGCGGTGCGGGCCCAGCGGTAGGTGGCGGGGCGGCGGAGGTAGAGGTAGCCGAGCGTGGAGAGCGGGAGCAGGAAGTGGAAGGTCCCGTAGTAGTAGTTCATGCTGCTCTCGAGCCAGTGGGTGTTGGCCACCAGGTGGTTGAACCAGTGCTCGAAGTCGATGTGCAGGAACCGCTCGGCCGAGACTATCTGCCGGCCGTGGTGCTCGGCGGTGGCCCGCTCGTCGGGCGCGCTGCCGCGGATGTAGGAGTAGACGAAGTAGCCGATGCGGATCAGCATCAGCTCCAGCATCAGGTTCGGCCGGGTCAGCGGCCGCCGCCAGAAGCGGAGCAGCGGAATCCAGGCGAACCGGCCGGGGAGCTGCTCGGCCACCGGCGTCGGCAGCGGGCGCTCCCACAGCGGCGAGGAGCGCGTCAGGAACGGCACGGCGCAGGCCGCGGCGAGCGCCGCGAGGAGGGGCGCGTTGTCGCCGATGGGGCCGAGGACCGGGTTGTCGGGCACGAGCACGGTGCTGCTGAGCGTCATGACGAGCACGACGAGCACGGGCCATACGAGCCGGTCGGCGCGGCGCTTGCCGACGCGGCCGACGAGGGCGAGCAGGATCCACAGCTGCTGGTGCTGCCAGGCGGTGGGCGAGACGGCGACCGCGACGCAGCCGGTGATCGCCGTGGCCAGCAGGGTCTGCCCGTCCTTGGCGTAGTGCGCGGCGCGGCGCAGCCCGAGCACGGCGACCGCGACGGCGAGCACTCCGTACAGGGCCAGCTCGGCGGGGCCGTGCAGCCCGACGCGCAGCAGCAGCCCGTGCAGCGACTGGTTGGCGAGGCCGTCGGCGGCGCTGCCGAGCCCGGCGCCCGCGATGTGGTGCACCCAGTACGACCAGGAGTCGTCCGGCATCACCACCCAGGCCAGCGCGGTGCAGACGGCGAAGGCGGCGCCGGACGTCACGGCCGCGCGGCGGCGCCCCACCAGCCACAGCAGGGGCGCGAAGAGCAGGACGGCGGGCTGGAGCGCCGCCGCGACGCCGACGAGCACCCCGGTCGTACGGTCGGACAGCCGCGGCAGGCAGCAGCCGAGGAGCACGAGCAGCACCGGGATGATGCTGGTCTGCCCGAGGGTGAAGGTGTTCCGCACCGGCAGGGACAGCACCATCAGGCTGATCGCCACGGGCGCGGCCAGGTGCGCCGTGCGCCGGGAGACCGGGCCGGGCAGCGAGCGGGCGGCGACGAGCGCGAGGGCGACGACGAGGAGCAGGGTGGCGAAGGTCCAGACGAGGCCGAGTCCCTGCTCGGCGGCCCTGGTCAGCGGCTTGAGCACGAGCCCGGCGAAGGGCGAGCCGGTGAATGTGTTTGTGTCGTACAGCGAGCCGTTCACATGCAGCACGCCATGCTCGCCGATCCAGGTCTCCAGGTCCGTGAACCGCCGCTCGGGCGGCAGCCGCAGCACGGCCGCGGCCTGCCGCGCGGCCAGCAGGCCCGCGACGAGCCACAGGGCGCCCAGCGCCACGAAGATCCTGGGCCTCTGCCCCGGCGGACCGCTCAGCCCGCCCCGTTCCGCATTTGCCACGCCCCGCCGCTCCTCCGTCGCTCAGTCACCCTCTTAGGGGAGGTTGAAACCTTACTGAGTCCCCGGAAACAGACGCAGGACACCCCTAGGCCACCTGACAACCTCCCACAGTTGTCCGAAAGGGATTGCCGCGCCCCCCGCCCCGTGTATTTTGTTCGCATAACTAAGGGAAAGGACCTCAAGGACCTCATGTCTCAGAGCACGCACAGCACGACAGGCTCGTCGGAGCAGCAGCGGTGGACCGAGGTCGACCGCTACTTCAGCGAGCTGCTCGCCCCGGCCGACGACGCGCTCACCGCGGCGCTGCGCGACAGCGACGCGGCCGGCCTGCCGCGCATCGCGGTCTCCCCCAACCAGGGCAAGCTGCTCCAGCTCCTCGCCGAGCTCCGGGGCGCCCGCCGCATCCTGGAGTTCGGCACGCTCGGCGGCTACAGCAGCATCTGGCTGGGCCGCGCCCTGCCCGCCGGGGGCCGCCTCGACACCCTGGAGTTCAGCCCCGCGCACGCCGAGGTCGCCCGCGCCAACATCGCGCGCGCCGGCCTCGCCGACCGGGTCAAGGTCCACGTCGGCCCGGCCCTGGAGACACTGCCCCGGCTGGCGGCCGAGGACACGACCCCGTACGACCTCGTCTTCATCGACGCCGACAAGGCGAACAACCCGAACTACCTGGAATGGGCGCTGAAGCTCTCCCGGCCGGGCACGCTCATCATCGGCGACAACGTCGTGCGGTCGGGCGAGGTGATCGACCCGGCCCACACCGACGACGGGGTGCAGGGGGTGCGCAGCTTCCTCGACATGCTGGCCGAGCACCCGCGGGTGAGCGCCACCGCGCTCCAGACGGTCGGCAGCAAGGGCTACGACGGCTTCGCGATGGCGCTGGTCACGGAGTGACACGCGATACGTCGACATGCGAGCGATGACGGAGTGACGGGGGCGACGGGGAGGGCTCCGCGCTTCCGCTCCACGCTCCCCGCTCCGCGCCTGCGCTGAAGCGGGGAGCCTTCCTCGGTTGTTGCTAGGGTGCGCCCATGAGTACGAGCGCGGAGAGGGCGGCCGGGGAGCCCCCGGCGCTGCGGCGGGACGCCCGGCGCAACCGGGAACTGCTGATCGCGGCCGCCCACGAGATCTACGCCGAACAGGGCGTGGAGGCCCCGCTGGACGAGATCGCCCGCCGGGCCGGCGTCGGCAACGCCACGCTCTACCGCCGCTTCCCGACCCGCGAGTCGCTCATCGAGGCGGTCTTCCACGACACGCTCACCGAGACGCGCGAGGCGGGCGAGCGGGCCCGGCGGGTCGAGGACGCCTGGGAGGCGCTGCGCGGGTACTGGGAGCGGATCTTCTCCCTCGTCGCCGCCGACCGGGGGGCCAACGACCTGATCACCACGGGCATCGAGGGCGTACCGTCGCTCGACGCCCTCCGGGAGCACAACCACGAGACCGTGCTGACGCTCGTCGCCCGCGCCCAGGAGCAGGGCACGATGCGGCCCGACGTCACCGCCGAGGACATCCTCTTCCAACTCGCCGCCCTGGGCCGCTCCGTGCCCGCCTTCGCCGCCGTCGCCCCCGGCTCCTGGCGCCGCCACCTCGCGCTGCTCCTCGACGCGCTCCGCCCGGAGGGCGCCCACCCCCTCCCCGCCCCGCCGCTCTCGCTCGGCCAGCTCGGGGGCGTCATGGCGGACATGAACCCGGGCCGGACGCCGCCGACGACGACGGCCTAGCGGAGCGGCGGGGCGGCGGGGCGGCAGGCGGCCGTGCCTCCCGGCCGTGGCGGGTCAGCCGGTCAGACCGACAGCAGCCGTTCGATCGCGTCGCGGTAGTCGCGCAGCACCAGCCGCAGCTCTTCCGTCTGCGGCTGGGCGTCGTCGTCGCTCCAGGCGGCGCGCAGCGCGCGGCGGCGTTCGCCGAAGAGGTCGGTGAGGCGGGCGGTGAGCTCCTCGTAGAGCGCGTCGATCTCCTGGACCGAGGACCGCGGCTCGTCGACGAAGCCGTTCACCGCGCGGCGCAGCTGGGGCAGGAGCCGGTCGCGGTCGTCCTGCGGCAGCAGCGAGGCGGCGGGCGGCTCGCCCTGGAGCGGGACGCGGCCGTCCGGCCCGCCCTGCCGCGGTACGCGCGGAGCGGCCTCTTCCGCGGCGGGGACCGCCGCTCCCGCCGGGGCCGGCCGCCCCTCGCCCGGCAGCGTCTCTTCCGGGATCTCGACCTCGCCCGGCGGGGGCGCGGCGCCGCGTCCTCCGCGCGCCTGCCGCCCGCCGCGCCCGGGTCCGGAGTCCCCCGGCCCGTACCCCCCGGCCTCATGGCGTCCGGGCTCGCGGCTCATGCCCGGCTCGTCCCGTCCGGCCGGCGTCGTACGGTCGCCCGGACCGCTCGCACGCCCCGCGCGGTCGGCGGAACGCGCGTCCGGCCCGCCGAAACGCTCTTCGGGCCGCTCACGCCCGTCGAGCTCCTCGCGTCCGTCTCGCCCGTCTCGTCCGTCTCGTCCCTCGCGGGCGTCACGCCCGTCGCGCCCCGGAAAGCCGCCGGGTCCGGCGCCGGTAGGTCCCATCGTCACGGTGTCCCGCCCTTCGTCGATTCGTGCCGCCCGTGGGCGCCCGCCCACGGAACGCCCTTGCGGTGCCGGTCCGAGGCGTGCGCACGCCCCCGCGGCCGTTCGTCGATCAGCTCGTCGAACAGCCCGCGGGCCCCGACGACGGCCTCCCTCAGCTCCTCCGTCGCCGCGCGCCCCTCGCGGGCCCGGCCGGCGGCGGCGTGCACCTGGCGGTAGCCGCGCACGCTGTACGCGTGGTGCACGGACAGCGCCGCCACCTGCTCGTCATAGGGGTCCGCCGGATAGCCGCGGTCGCGTACGAGCCGGGCGAGGAGCTGTTCGGCGTCGGCCACGGCCTGGCCGGGCGCCTCGACGAACTCCTCCTGGACCCCGTTCCAGGAAGCCACGTACCGCTCGCGCGACTCCCCCGTCAGGGGCTGGATCTTGACGTCGCCGTGCCGCCGCAGCCGCTCGGTCAGTTCCTTCTCCGCCGCCTTCGCGTCGCCGTCGTGCCGGGCGAGGGCCAGGTCGTACTCGGGGCCGAAGCGCCGCCGCAGACCACGCCCCCGACCTCGGCCCCGGCCGCCTCGCAGCAGTCCGGCGGCGAGCGCCGCGAGGAGGATGACGGCGGCGGCGATCACGATGATGGTCACGCCAGTCGACATGTCGTCCCTTCCGCAGGAGCCCCTGCTTCCGGGGCCCGTTCACGCTCGGGTAGCCCTGCCGCCCCCGCCCAAACTCGGCTGCGCCGCCCGCCCCGGCCTGCCAGGATGCGCCCCATGACGTACACCGACACCGGCCTCGCAGGCTGGGCCGTCGCCCCGCTGCCGGTCGCCGCCCCCGAGTCGGCCGCCCTGCTGCGCGAGTATCTGTTCGACGTCGCGGACCGCTGGTACGAGCTCCACCACGGCCGCCGCATGACCGCCGAGGAGGGCGAGCGGCACCTGGTCGAGATGCCCAGCGACGACCTCGCCCCGCCGGACGGCGTCCTCCTGGTCGCCCGCCACGACGGCGAACCGGTGGGCTGCGCGGGGCTGCGCCGCCTGGACGCCCGTACCGCCGAGCTGCGCCGGATGTTCCTGCGCGCCGCCAAGCGCGGCCACGGCGGCGCGTCCCTGCTGCTCACGGCCGTGGAAGCGCAGGCGCGCGACTGGGGCGTGCGGCGCCTCGTCCTCGACACCAGGCTCGACCTCGTCGAAGCCCGCGCCCTCTACGAACGCCACGGCTTCACCGAGATCCCGGCCTACTCCCACGGCCCGCACTCGGAGATCTGGTACGGGAAGGAGCTGGCCTGACCGGGCCGGGCCCTCAGCGGCCGTCCGGCACACCCGGCACGTCGGGCACATCGGGCGTGCCCGGCAGCAGCGGACGCATGAACGTGCGCTCGTAGCGCAGGACGCAGCCGCTCTCGTCCCTGATCCGGTCCGCCTCGATGAATTCGGGGTCCCGGCCGAACAGCGTCCGGTACTCCTCGTACGCGGCGAGGCTGGGGAAGCTGAACAGGGCGAGCGCCTCGTCGCTGGCGCCCTCCCCCGGCAGGAAGTAGCCGTGGTGCGTGCCGCCGTGCCGGTCGACCAGCTCCATCCAGCGGCGTCCGAAGCGCTCGAACGCCTCGGTCTTCGCCGGATCGATCACGTACCGGACCACACAGGTAATCATCAGCCCGAGGGTAGTGGCGCGGGCTCAGATCGGCTCAGACCGGCTCAGGCCGGCTCAGGCGGCGGCACGGCCCGCCGCCGGGCGTCGCCGTTGTGCGGCCGCTCCCCGTCCGAGCCGCACAGCTCGCCGTTCAGCTCCTCGACCAGCTCGATGAGGTCGGTGGGCCGGTCCGGCGTCCACCAGTCGCCGAGCAGTTCGGCCAGCGACTCGGCGCGCGCCCGGTACAGCAGGCCCGCCAGCCGCCGCCCCTCGTCGGTCGGCACGAGCGGCATTCCTTCCCGTACGGCCAGCCGCCGCTCCTCCAGTTGCCGCGCCGCCTCGGTGATGGCGCGCAGCGGTACGGGCACGCGTTCGGCGAGCAGCCCCGGCTCGACGGAGCCGTAGCGGTTCATGCGCAGCAGCATCCAACTGGCGGCGGGCTTCAGGTCCAGCCCGGCCCGTTCGGTGATGTCCTGGTAGATGTGGCGGCGGCCCTCGCGGGTGCCGAGCACGGAGAGCGCGCGGGCGGCCTCGTCGCGGGAGGAGCGTTCGACGGGGTTGGAGGAGAGGACCTCGCTGGTGTCGGGGACGCTGACGCTGCCGCGCAGCGGCTCCTCGCGGAGGAACCAGGCGAGGAGGAAGGCGACGGCGGCGACCGGCACGGCGTACAGGAAGACGTCGGTGATGGAGACGGAGTACGCCTGGAGCACCCCCGACCGCTCCCCCGGCGGGAGCCGCACGACGGCGCGCGGATCGGTGGAGAGCGTCTTGGGGTCGACGCCGGGCGGCAGTTGTTTTCCGGCCAGTGCGTCGGCGATGCGCGGCGCGAGCTTGTTCGCGAAGATCGTGCCGAAGATGGAGACGCCGAACGACGCGCCGATGGAGCGGAAGAACGTCGCGCCGGAGGTCGCGACGCCCAGGTCCTCGTAGCCGACGGCGTTCTGCACGATGAGCACGAGGACCTGCATGACCAGGCCGAGCCCGAAGCCGAAGACGAAGAAGCAGCCGCTCATCTCGACGACGCCGCTGGCCGGGTCGAGCCGGTGCAGGAGCAGCAGCCCGGCGACGATGACGGCGGTGCCCGCGATGGGGAAGACCTTGTAGCGGCCGGTGCGGCTGACGATCTGTCCGGAGGCCGTGGAGGAGAGCAGCATGCCGATCACCATCGGCAGCATGTGCACGCCGGACATGGTGGGCGAGACGCCGTGCACGACCTGGAGGAAGGTCGGCAGGTACGTCATCGAGCCGAACATGGCGAAGCCGACGACGAACCCGATCACCGCGCAGAGCGCGAACGTGCGGATCCTGAAGAGCTTCAGCGGCAGCACCGGCTCGGCGGCGCGCCGCTCCACGAGCACGAACGGCACCAGCAGCGCCGCCCCCAGCGCCCCGAGCCCGATGATCTGCCAGGACGCCCACGGGTAGCTGACGCCGCCGAGCGAGGTCATCAGGACCAGGCAGGTGGCGACGGAGGCGATCAGGAAGGTGCCGAGGTAGTCGATGCGGTGCGGGGTGCGGCGGGTCGGGATGTGCAGCACGGCGGCGATCACGAGGAGCGCGATCACACCGATGGGCAGGTTGATGTAGAAGACCCAGCGCCAGCTGAGGTGGTCCACGAAGAGCCCGCCGAGCAGCGGCCCGAGGACGCTCGTACCGCCGAAGACCGCGCCGAACAGCCCTTGGTAGCGGCCCCGGTCGCGCGGCGGCACGATGTCGCCGACGATGGCCATCGACAGGACCATCAGCCCGCCGCCGCCGAGGCCCTGGAGGGCGCGGAAGCCGATGAGTTCCGGCATGTTCCGCGCCACGCCGCAGAGCGCGGAGCCGATCAGGAAGATGACGATGGCCGCCTGGAAGAGCTTCTTGCGGCCGTACTGGTCGCCGAGCTTGCCCCACAGCGGCGTGGCCGCCGTCGAGGCCAGCAGATAGGCGGTGACCACCCACGAGATGTGGTCGAGGCCGCCGAGGTCGCTGACGATCGTGGGGAGGGCGGTGGAGACGATCGTCTGGTCCAGCGCGGCGAGCAGCATGCCGAGGAGCAGCGCGCTGATCGCGACGAGAACGGTCCGCCTGGGCTGCCCCGCGCCGGGCACTCCGGCCGGCGGCCCCTCGGAGGGCGCGGGTGTGCCAGCTGGGTTCCCGTCCTGCGCCATGGACGCCTCCTGGGGTCCGGCCACCGCCTGAGCCGTGGCAGTCGTCCGTACGGTCCTACGCTCCGTACGAGGGGACCCGCGGGGACCGCGGCGTACGAGCGTCCGTACGCCGTACGAGCGGTGTGGACCGGACGGGTCCGCTCGGCACTGTCCTCCATCTTGGTCCGAACGCCCCGGTACGGCCCGCTGATATACGCCATCGGCAGCCGGGGGCCGCCTGTGCAGAACCCGTTCCGCTCTGCATAATCGCTGCGATGTCAGGGAGGGGACATTAGTGACAGGAGAGCTCTGCCCACGCTGCTCCGCACCACCCCGCACGGACGGCGCCCCGAGCTGCCGCTGCGACGCCCTGGCGGCGGAGCGGGAAGCGGCGATCGCGGCTTCCGAGGACTTCGACCCGCTGCGATTACGCCCGTACGTCGCGTTGGGGGACGCCCCGGCGGACCGCGCCCGCGGCCCGCTGCCGCCACCGCCCGTACGCCTGGCGGGGGACCTCCTGCCCAGCGGGAGCCCCATATTGAGCGGGGAGCCCTTATTCGGCAAGGGTTCCGCGTTCGACGGAGGCGGGGGCCGGGGCGGGGTGGCGTCCCTCGCGGGCTACGGGGCCCCGCCCGGCGCCCCCGGGCCCGAAGCGGAACTCTTACCCGGCGGGCCGCCGCCCCTGCCCCTCACGAGGAGCCCGCGGGAGCGGCCGGGCCACGGCTACGGCTACGGCTACGGCTACGGCTACGGCTACGGCTACGGAGGGGACGGTCCGGGAGGGGACAGTCCCGGAGGGGGCGGCTCCGGAGGGGGCGGGCTCGGGCCGGAGCCCGGCGCGTACCACCCGGCTCCCCCGCCTCGCGCCTACGCCGGGCCCCCCGAATCACCCCCTGAATCAGGCCGAATCGGCCCGCTTCCCGAACTCGGCCGGAACAGACCGGCCGCATCACCGCACGGGAGCCTCTCCGCCCCCGCCGGTGACCGTTCGCCCCACGCGCCCCCGCCGCGCCACCGGCGGCGCAGACGCCCCACCGCCACGATCGTCACACTGACCACAGGAGCCGCCGCGGCCGTGGCCTGTGCCGTGGCGATCAGCACGGGGCTGCTGGGCGGGGACCGCGGCGACGGCGACGCCAGGGCGCTCGCGCGGGACCGTACGAGCGCGCCGCCGCCGGAGGGGATGCCCGACGGGAACCCGGCGCAGGCGCCGGAACCGGCACCGGCGTCGGCGGCACCGCCGCCGACGCTCCGGGCCGCCGCACCCCAGGCCCCGGCCGCGAGGGCGTCGCGGGCCGCGCCCCCGGTACGCGCCCCCATCCCGCGCTCTTCCGGACCGGCCACCGCGGGCCCGGCCGCCCCGTCCCCGTTCCGTTCCGCGCCCCCGCGCCCGCCGGCGCTGCGCGAGTTACGGGAGGGGATGCGCGGGCCCGATGTGGCGGACATGCAGCGGCGCCTGGAGCAGACCGGCATCTGGTACGCGGGCGGGATCGACGGCTACTTCGGCGCGGACGAACGCCGGGCCCTCGCCGACTACCAACGGGCCAAGACGATCACCACCGACCCGTCCGGGGTCTACGGCCCGCGGACCCGCTACGCCCTGGAGGCCGAGACGGACGGCCCGTAGCCGATGGCCCCCGGCCCGTGGACACCCCTGACCTGGCAGTCCACGGCCGCCGCGCCCCGGCCCGCTTACACCGGCCCCGCCGACACCTTCGCGAACTCGTTTTGTATCGTTGAAAAACAAAGTGATCCCGCCTGTTTTCCCTGACCGGCGGGCGGGATCACTTGCTTTCTCCCGTCATCCCCTCCTCTCCCGCTCCTCTCCCGCCGAAAGGCGTTTGGCGCGCACGGCCGGAGTTTGTATCGTTGAGAAACAAAGCGGTTCGCGCCGAGTGGCCGCCGCACCGCGTCAACGAGCCGGGAGTGCACTATGCGCAGGTCAGAGGAGTTCGACGGGGTCAAGGCCCTGCTCCTGGACATGGAC
Source organism: Streptomyces sp. NPDC050617 (assembly GCF_040654795.1). Lineage (NCBI taxonomy): Bacteria > Bacillati > Actinomycetota > Actinomycetes > Kitasatosporales > Streptomycetaceae > Streptomyces > Streptomyces sp. NPDC050617. Next base: position 10,583 of record NZ_JBFAIS010000022.1, read on the forward strand.
GGGACCATCGTCAACTCCGACGCCGTCGTCGAGCGCTGCTGGCACCGGTGGGCCGAGGAGCAGGGGCTCGACCCGGCCGAGGTGATGAAGGTCGTCCACGGCCGCCAGGGCTACGCGACCATGGCCGTACTCCTCCCCGACCGCCCCATGGAGCTCAACTACGCCGACAACCGCCGGATGCTCGCCGAGGAGACCTCCTCCCTGGACGGCGTCATACCGGTCCCCGGCGCCCCCGCCTTCATGGCCTCGCTCGCCGGCCTGCCGCACGCCCTGGTGACCTCGGCCGACACCGCGCTCGCCACCGCGCGCATGGGCGCGGCACAGTTGCCGATGCCTCGGGTGCGGATCACGGCGGAGAGCGTCGGGGCGAGCAAGCCCGACCCGGAGGGCTTCCTCAAGGGCGCCGCCGAGCTGGGGTTCTCGCCCGCCGAGTGCGTCGTGTTCGAGGACTCCGAGGCGGGCATCGCGGCCGGCCGGGCCGCCGGCATGCGCGTCATCGGCGTCGGCCCCCGCGCGGCGGCCTTCGCCCCGGACGCCCACGTCACCCACCTGGACCAGGTCCAGGCCACGGCCCACCCCGACGGGGGCATCCGCCTGCGCGTCACCGTCTGACGCGCCTGGCACACCTGTCGCGCCTGCCACTGCGCAGGGACGCGGCCCGAGTACACCCCGTACGCGCGCCCCTGCCCATCAGACCGCCGGCCCGCCGGCCGGCCCCCGTCAGGGCCTCAGCCCGCCACCGCCTCGTACAGGCTGAAGCCCGCGAGCGCGAGCATGACCACGGCCGCCACCTTCGTGATCAGCTTCAGGGGTACGTACTTCATGAGCGTGCGGCCGCCGAGGATGCCCAGTCCGGCCACCGCCCACAGCGCCAGCACCGCGCCCACGCCGACGGAGACCGGATCGTCGTAGCGGGCGGCCAGGTTGGCGGTCATGATCTGGGTGAGGTCGCCGAACTCCGCGACCAGGATGAGCATGAAGCCCGCCCCGGCCACCTTCCAGAAGCTCTGGTCGGCGGGCTTCTTGATCTCTTCCTCGTCGTCGTCCTTCTTCAGGAGCAGCACCGCCGCCCCGGCCAGGAAGAGGACGCCGACGACGCCCTGGACGACCCGGTGCGGGAGCAGGGTGAGCACGCTGCCCGCCGCGATGGCGAGCGCCACGTGCACGGCGAAGGCGGCGGCGACGCCGACGAAGACGTACGACGCGCGGTAGCGGGTGCCGAGCATGAGCCCGGCGAGGGCGGTTTTGTCCGGCAGTTCGGCCAGGAAGACGACGCCGAAGACGAGCGCGGTGACGCTGATGCTGAGCACGGGTTGGATTCCTCGATCGGTCGGGAGTGCCGCACCGAGAGACCTGCGTGATCGCGATCAGGGGTCGCTTCGGCACGGCAGCGTCATGGACACTGCGGCCGAAGGTCTCGCTGGCGGCTGCTCGCGCGACCGCCTCCGGGCGCCGGCCCGGCCCCTCTGGATTCCGGAGAATGTCCAAAGAGTCCGAGCAGTATGTCGACGGTCCGGCGAAGAGCTACTCCCCTTCTGCTCCGAACAGCCTACGCGACCGCCCCGCCGACAGGCACGCCCCGCCCGGGCCGCCGCGCTCTCAGCTTGAGCTTTGTCTTCCGGCACGAGGATCCCGATGCGAGGCCGGGTTTGCCGTAACGGCAAACAATTTCGCTTAAGCGCTCGGGGCGAACGCAGCATCCGAACCACCGACCCCACCGGTCGGTCCGCGACACGTCGGCGTGCGCGGTGACGCGCCGCATGACGGCACGCCGTCCAGCCGTCCGTGACCGTGCTGCGGCTGCATTGAAGGGAGAACGCTGTGTCCAGTGATCGCTTCGGGGGCGAAGGCGCGTCGACCGGGTACGACAGCTGGCGTCGGAGCCGGTGGGAGGAGATGGCGGGCCCGGACGGGAAGGCGGGCTGCATCGCCTATCGGCTGATCACGGAACCGGGGCAGGAAGTCCCCGAGGTTCCGGGGCGGTGGACGTCCACCGGCTTCTCGGGGAGCCTGACGCTGACCGCGGCCCGCGCGGAGGGCGTGTACGTCGGCGACCAGGCCGTGGACGGCACTGTGGAACTGACCAGCGCCAGCCGCCTGTCCTTCCCCGGCGGGCGGCGCGGCGCCGTCGAGGAACTGCGGGGAGCCCATGCCCTGGTCGTGTGGGATCCGACCGCGCCCACTCTCGTCGGCCTGCGCGGGATCGAGGCGTGGCCGTGGGACCCGGCCTGGGCCGTCGAGGCGGAGTACCGTCCGGCGGCGGCCGGGCGTCTCCTGGAAGTGACCCGGCTGACCAGCCCGAGTATGCGCGACGCCCTCCCGGCCCCCGGTGACTTCGTCTTCGATCTGCGAGGCGAGCGGCACACGCTCCGGGCGTTCGGGGTGGGCGGCGACACCCTGCTGATCACGTTCACCGACGGCACCAGCGGCACGGACACGCCCGGCATGGGCCGGTGGTTGATCCTGCCCGAGCCCAAGGACGCCGCGAGCACGGCCCGTATCGACTTCAACCGGGCTGTAGTCCCCCACCACGTGTTCTCGGCGGCCTTCCCCTGCCCACTGCCGCCCCCGGAGAACCACCTCCCTCTACGCGTCGAAGCGGGGGAACGCGCCCCCGTCTTCGATGAATTCGAAGAATTCGAGGACGAAGCCGCCATCGAAGAAGCGGTCATCGAGACCGCGACCGGCCCCGCCGCCTGACATTCGCCGTTTGACACTCGCCGTTCGACATGCGCCCCAACCGGCGCACCCAGAAAGGAAATACGATGACACCCGACCAGGACCTTCGCGCAGCAGCGGTGCACTACCTCCGACAGTGGGAGGTGCGGGACTACGCCGCGATGCGGTCCCTGTGCACCGACACCGCCACCGTGTGGCACAACGACGGAAGCGGCGACCAGCCGATCGACGAGAACATGGAACTGCTCAAGCGGCTCGCCGCGGACGTCGACACGCTCCGGTACGACGTCGTACGGCAGTTCCAGGACCGCGACGAAGTGCTCCAGCAGCAGGTACTCCACCTGACAGCGACTGACGGGTCCCGCAGCGAGGTGCACGCGGCGATGTACTTCCGGTTCGACGGCGGCCTCATCGACCGCATCGAGGAGTACTTCAACGTCGTACCGATCAACGAATCCGTACCGTCGCCCGGATCCCCCGCCCAGGGCTGATCGCGGCCCACCCCTGCGAAGCGGTCGGCCGCGGCAGAACCCGATCCCGTACACGTACAGAATGCCGTCGGTAAATCCGGGGCCATGCGTGACGTCGGCCTTCAAGACCTGGTGTGGTCTTGAAGGCCGACGTTGTCGTATGGGGTGGGTGCGAATGCCAATGCCTGTGGTCGTTGTGGCGCGGTCCGTTGCTGCTCCGGTTGGTTATCGCTTGCGCGTGCCGTGTTTTCTGAGCGCTGGGCGCGCGCCCCCATGGCGCGAGGGCCCCCGTTCCATCCCTTGCACGGGTGAAACCAGCCCATCGCCCTGGTCACTCTTTGCCGCACATGCCTAACTATGTGTGAGTGGCGGGAGTTCCGCTGCTTACATACCCGGAGGTGATCGCTGTGAAGGAATCACTGGCGAGTGTCGAGATCGTCGACGTCTACGAGCCGCCGCTCTTGGTCGAGGCCGGCGACTACGCCGAGGCCACGCAGGGTCCTGGCCACTACTACGCCGAAGGCCCTATGGATCATTACGCGATGTAGCTGAAGCGTGGCCGACTGTCGGCCCGTGGCCAAGTTGCCCGGGTCGGCGGTCCCGGCCTTCTTCGCCGGCCTCCGGAATGGAGGCCCGTCACCCTGGAGAAGTTCATGGGCTCCGTCCCGTCCTGCTGGTTCGTCGTCTTGCCCGATCGGGACTTCTCCCCGGGCACTGTGGCACGTCTGCGGGCTGAGGCCCGCCCGGCTGTGCTCCAGGTGGTGGCACACGCTTCGGGTCGGCCGTGGCTGGTCGGCTGCTGGTCCGACGACGAGGTGAGCGTCTGCGCCGCTGGTGCGGTACGGCTGGCTGTCGTCGGGGCATGTTCGGTGAGCGCCGCCCAATTGGCTGGATACGCCCGGCGGGTGCGGGAAGTGGCTCAGGTCGAGGCGGCCCTGGCAGGAGCCCACGGCTGCTTTCACGTCATCGCCTCCGTCGCCGGACGCACCTACACTCGCGGCAGCCACTCCGGACAGCGCCAGGTGTACCGGGCCGCCGTGGACGGCAGCACCGTGTGCGCCGACCGCTCCAGCGTGCTCGCCCGGCTGACCGGTGCCGTACTGGACCCCACGGAACTGGCCCTGCGCCTGGCCGGCAGAACGGTGCCCCACCCCCTCGCCGGCGGCGCGCTGTGGCGCGACGTGCACGCGGTGCCGCCGGGCCACGCCGTGGAGATCAGCCCGGACGGGCGCGTGCTCACGAGGCGGTGGTGGCAGCCGCCCGCCCGCGAGCTGCCGTTGCGCGAGGCCGCCGCCGGCCTCAGGGACGCGCTGCGGCGAGCAGTCTCGTTGCGGGTGCGGCCGGGTGAGGTGGTGGGCGCGGATCTGTCCGGTGGCATGGACTCCACCTCCCTGTGCTTCCTCGCCGTCGAAGCCGGAGCACGGCTGGCCGCCGTGACCCTGGACTGGCGGGCCCCCGCCAACCAGGACCGGATCTACGCGACCGACGCTGCCCGGCATCTGACCGGCGTCGAGCACATACTGTTCGCCTCGGCCGACGTGCCCGCCCACTTCAGCGGGCTCGACGAACACCAAGATCTGACCGACGAACCGACGATGGCCCTGCGCGACGGGAAACAACAGCAGTACCTGGCCGATGCCATGCTGGCGCGCGGGGCCCGCTGGCGGATGTCGGGTCACGGCGGCGACCACGTCGTCCAACCACCGCCGGCGTACCTGCACCGTCTGCTGCGCCACGCTCCGGGCGCCGGGATGCGGCACGCCGCCGCACTGCGTGCGCAGCACCGCTGGCCGCGAGGGGTGAGCGTGCGCACCCTGCTCGATACGCGCTCCTACGCGTCCTGGCTCGCCGACACCGCCACACAGCTGCCGAAGCCCTCTCCCCCCACAGGCCCCGGCTGGGGCATGCGCCCGCAACTTCCGCCATGGGCGAGCGAACAGACCATTCAACTGTGCCGCGATCGGCTGCACGCGGCGGCCCAGGACGCAGAGCCACTGCACCACGAGCGCGGCCGACACGCCTGGATTCACACCGTTCAGCAGGCCGGGCAGGTCGCCGGGCACCTCGGCCACCACGCGGCGCTCGCTGGTCTGCCCATGCATACCCCGTTCTGTGACGACGCCGTCATCGACGCCGCCCTCGCCGCCCGCCCGCACGAGGCCGCCACCCCCTGGTCGTACAAGCCCTTGCTCGCCACGGCCCTGCGCGGCCTGGTGCCGGCCCCCATCCTTGAGCGCACGACCAAGGACCACTGCGGCATCGAGTGGCACGAGGGCCTGCGACTGCACCGGCCTGTCCTCGCCGCATGGGCCGGCGACTCCCGGCTGGTAGCAGCGGGCCTGGCCGACGAGGAGCAACTGCACCGGGCACTGCTCTCACCCGCACTGCTCACCGGTGGCGCCGTCGAACTGGAAGCCACCCTGGGCGCAGAGGCCTGGCTGCGCGACCTGGAACACACGCACCAGCCGAAGGAGAAGGACGTTGCACCGACTACGCCGTGATGTCTCCGCCTGTGCCACGGACGACGGCATGGTCCTGCTGGATGAACGCGCCGGCCGCTACTGGCAGCTCAACACCACCGGCGCCCTCATCCTGAACACGCTGCTGGACGGTGCCACACCCCAGCAGACAGCGCACCGTCTGGCCACGACCCATCCGGTGACGCACGAGCGTGCCCTCACCGACGTCACCGCCCTCATCGACCACCTCACCCAGGAACACCTGGTGACCACGTCATGAGCCAGATCCTGGACACGGCCGACATGACATAGCGGTGGTCGTGACGCTTACAGGAAAGGCTTGTTGGATCTTCAAGGCTGTGCGGATGGCCGGGAGCAGCCAGGGGAACCGAACTGTTGCAGCGCACGTCTCCCGCACCATGATCTCAAGCAAGCGCCAAGAGCACGCGATGTCCACCAGGCTGGTCTCGCCGTCCGCAGTGAGTGTGGATCCGTCGAAGACCAACGACTACAGCAGCTTCGCCGAGGCGTACACGGCCGCAAACGAAACCAACCTGGTCAATGCCTACTACGAGCGGCCCGCGATGCTGGCCCTCGCCGGCGACGTGGCCGGCCGGCGGATCCTCGACGCCGGCTGCGGCTCGGGGGCCCTGTTTGCCGCGCTGCGCGACCGTGGCGCCGTTGTGAGTGGCTTCGACACGAGTGCCGGGATGCTGGAGCTGGCTCGGCAGCGGCTCGGCGACGGTGCGGACCTGCGGGTGGCGGACCTGGGCAGTCCGCTTCCTTACGCTGATGACACGTTCGACGATGTGGCGGCGTCCCTGGTGCTGCACTACCTGGAGGACTGGGGGCCGGCGCTGGCCGAGCTGCGGCGCATACTCAGGCCCGGCGGTCGGCTGATCGCGTCTGTCGACCATCCCTTCGCCGTCAACCTCATACACCGCGAGGCCGGTCGCGAGGCCGAGTGCGACTACTTCGACACCACCACCTGGACCGTGGAGTGGACCCTGGGCGGCCAGACCGCCCTGGTGAGCAGATGGCACAGGCCGCTGCACGCGATGATCGAGGCTTTCATCGGGGCCGGTTTCCGGATAACGGTCATCAGTGAGCCGGATCCTGATCCCGCCGCCCGCGAGATGTTCCCCGAGGCCATCGCGGCCACGCCGCGCTTCCTGTGCTTCCTGTTCTTCGTCCTGCAGGCCGACTGACACCCGGATGCTCCCGCCGCCACCCGTCACTTGAGTCAGGACTCATTCCTTTCTGCCCGGCGGCGGTGCGCTGCCCGGGAGGCCGTGGAGCCCGGCACTGTGTGCTGGGCTCCACGGCTCTCGCGTGTGGGTCAGATGCCGAACGGGGCGGCGTAGCGGATGGTGCCGGTCGGGAGGGGGTGGTCGTCGTCCAGGGTCATGGCCATGAGGGCTTCGTCAGGGACGTCGATGTTCAGTCCGATGCCGTGGGTGGAGGCGCGGGTGAATCCGAACCTGGGGTAGTAGGCGGGGTGTCCCATGACGGTGACGTAGTGCTCGCCCATGTCCTTGGCGGCCTTGAGGGCGGCGCGGATGGCGGCCGAGCCGGCGCCGGTGCGCTGGTAGTCGGGCAGGACGGCGCACGGGGCCAGGCACAGGGCCGGGGTGTCGCCGATGTGACAGCGGGTCAGCAGGGCGTGGCCGACGACGGTGCCGTTGTGGTCGGTGGTGACGAGGGACAGGCCCTCGATCCAGGAGGAGTCGGCGCGCAGGGCGTCGACGAGGTCGGCTTCGTCGGTGGTGTCGAAGGCGGCGGCGTTGACGTCGTGGATGGCGGTGATGTCGTCGCTGGTCTCGGTACGGGTGTTCCAGGTGGTCATGGCGTGTCCGTTCTTCGGTGTGCCGGGGGTGTGGTGTTCGGGGCGCAGGAGGTAGGCGGCGTAGTGGTAGTCGCCGCTGTGGGCGCGCCGTAGCGCGATCTCCTGGTGTGCGGCTTCGAGGGCCTGGGCGGCGCCGGGCGTGGTCGGCTCGGTGTGCGCGATGCGTGCGGTGAGCGGGGTGTAGTACTCCGTCCACCAGTCGCTTTCCGGCAGCGGCCAGTACGTGGTGACCTGGTAGCCGGCGGCCTGGGCGGCATCGGTGTTCGCCGCGTGGGTGCGCAGCGGGTAGGCGGCTTCCCAGTGGGTGCGCGCGGCCGTGGAGGGGGTGGGGGTGCTCCATTCGATTTCGGTGAGGGCCAGGACGCCGCCGGGGGCGAGCAGTCGGTGCCAGGTGCGCAGCGCGTGGTCGAAGCCGACGGTGTAGACCGCGCCTTCGCACCAGATGACATCGAAGCTGTGGTCGGGGAAGGGGAGTTGGTCCATCGAGCAGTTCATGGTGGTGATCCGCTGGTCGAGGCCCTGGCGTGCCGCCTCGGCGGTGAGGGTGTCGAGGGCGCTCTGGTGCGTGTCGACGGCGGTCACCCGGGCCGCGGTTTCCTGGGCCAGCAGCAGGGCGGCGCGGCCCTGTCCGCAGCCGGCGTCCAGGATGCGGGGGCGGGCCGGAAGGGGGCCCGCGTCGCGCAGCAGGCGCCGGGTGGTGCCGTCCGAGCCCGGTCCCTGCCGCGGCAGGCCGTCGAACAGGGCGTGGAACGCGTCCGCTGTCGGGTCCGCGCTGTCGGGGCAGCCGGGAGTGGGGCGTACGGGAGTGGGGTGGTCGTTCACAGCTGGCGCTCCCGGAAGGCATAGGTCTCGCGGAGTTTGCGGCGAATGTCCTTCTTCACGTTCTCCCGGTCGGCGCGCACGCGCGCGTCGGTCCGTGCGGCCGCGTAGTGGTTCTCCCGCAGCAGCCGCTGGCAGCTGTCCAGACGCCGCTGGGGCAGCACGCCGGTCTCGACGGCGTCCAGGACGGCGCAGCCGGGCTCACCGGTGTGACCGCAGTCGGTGAAGCGGCAGTCCTGGGCGAGCTGTTCGATCTCGGCGAAGGTCTGCTCCAGCCCGGTCCGGGCATCGTGCAGGCCCACCGCGCGCAGGCCGGGCGTGTCCAGCAGGACGCCGCCGCCGGGCAGCGGCAGCATTTCCCGCCAGGCGGTGGTGTGCCGGCCTTTGCCGTCCGCCGATCGCACGGCGCCGGTGGCCAGCAGGTCCTGGCCCAGCAGCTGGTTGCCGAGGGTGGACTTGCCCGCGCCCGAGGGGCCGAGCAGCACGATGGTGCCGCCCAGGACCGCGGCCAGGGTGTCCATGCCCTCGCCGGTGGCCGCGCAGGTCACTAGCGTGTCCGCGCCGGGGGCCAGGTCGGACACCTCGGCCGCGACGGCCTGGGCGTCCGCACACGCGTCGGCCTTGGTCAGGACCACGACGGGCTGCGCGCCGCTCTCCCAGGCCAGGGCGAGCATGCGCTCGATTCGGCCGTGCTTGAGGGGAGCTGCCAGCGACACCGTCACGACGACGGTGTCGACGTTCGCGGCCAGTACCTGGCCGTGCGAGGTACGCGCAGCGGTGGACCGTACGACGGCGGTGCGCCGCTCCAGGACGGTGTCCACCGTGGCGGGCTGTCCGGCAGCGCCCGGGCGCAGAGCCGCCCAGTCCCCGGTGCAGGGCAGCGAGAGGGGATCGGTCGCGTCGGCCGGGAAGGGGACGACCGCACGGACCGGCCCCGTCTCGGTGACGGCCTCGCACCGGCCGCGCTCGGCCCGCACGATCCGGGCCGGCAGGAGCCCGTCGGCCCGGTGGGGGGTGAAGGCGCGCTCGCGCGCCTGGTCCCAGCCGTAATCCGCGAGGGAAAAGGGCATGGGGGAAGGGAAGGGGGTATTCGAAGACAACGGTAGAGACCCTTGAACAGGGACCCCGATATGCGCGGAGTGTCGCCCCCGCGAGCCGAAGCTCCCAGCGAGGGCCGGACGTCAGGTCAGACCGGGGCCCGGGACGTGAGGATGGTCCGGGCACTGCACACGGCAGCGGCCTCTACGGCAGTCATCAACTCACCTCCCACTTCTGTTCCGGCGGAACCCGTCTGCTCCGCACAAAAACCGTAACACCGCACTTGCGGCCATGTCTCATCGATTAGCGCCGGGGGGCGGTCGTCGCGCGTTCCAGGCGTGCCGGACGACGGGATGAGCGGGCGTAGGCCCGCACCCCCGGGCCCACACCCCCGGGCCCGCACCCCCGGGCCCGCACCCCCGGGCCTGCGGCCCCGACTGGGGTTGCCGCCTCCTGACGCCGCCGCACCGGCGGGACCTGCGGTGGCACCCCTCAGGAAGCAGTGGCCGCGCACCCGCAGCCGGCCCGGACGACGAGGGGGGCCGAAATGGACGGCACCGCGGTCTCACCGCCGAGCAGCAGATCGACGGCCTGGGCCGCCATCGCCTCCAGGGGTTGCCGGGCGACGGTGAGGGCGGGAGCGGTGCAGGCGCTGTCCGGGGTGGCGTCGAGCCGCCCCGCTCTCAGCCGCCGCCCCGGGCCGCCCCGCCCGCCGCCTCCCGGTGGATCACGCCCCGCGCGATCAGCTCCAGCACGGCCGCCACGGCCACCGCCTGCACCGCCATCAGCGCGACCAGCACGAACAGCTGCACCGCCCCCGCCAGCACCGGTGACGCCCCGCCCAGCAGCATTCCGACGAACGCGCCGGGCAGGGTGACCAGCCCCACCGTCCGGGTCTGGTCCAGCCCCGGCAGCAGCGCGTCGGAGGCGGCCGGGCGGGCGATCTCCAGCCGCGCCTCGCGGTCGAGGAGGCCGAGCGCCATGCCCGCCTCCACCTCGCCGCGCCGGACGTGCAGCTCGTCGAGCGCGCGCCGCCCGCCGAGCACGGTCGCGGTGAGGCCGCCGCCGATGAGGATGCCGGTGATCGGGATGAGCGCGATGCCCTTGAGCGGTACGAGCCCGGTCAGCAGCAGCGCGAGGACGACCGGCGCCACCCCGGCCCCGATCGGCACGGCCGTCCACCACCAGGTCCCGTTGTCCGTGATGCGGCGGCCGGAGGTGCGTACGGCCACGAGGAACATCAGCGCGATGAAGGCCAGCAGCAGCGGGACCGAGTGCACCACGAAGCCGATGACGTAGGAGACCGCGGCGAGTTGGAGGGTCGCGCGCGCCCCGGAGGCCGCGATGGCGCGTGCGTACCCCCGGCCCCGGCCGTCGGCGAGGCGGGCGAACGCCGCGACCCCCACGGCCGCCACGAGCAGCACGGCCAGCACGACTCCGAGGGTGGCGTTGACCGGGAGCAGCGCGGCGGAGGCGAGGGGCGGGGCGGACAGGACCGGCGAAGCCATCGGTACCGGTGGGGCGGCTGGGGCAGCGAACACCTGAGCAGCGTACGGCCGGACGGGCGCGGCCAACGCGACGCCTGGTGCGGGTGAGTGGCACCGCGTCAGATGGCCCAACCTCTTGCCTTGACATGATCGCGTCGTCACGCTGTTACTTGGCGCCCACCCCACGGAAACCCGGCGCGCCGATCCTGGCCGTGGTGCAACGGCCAACACCCCCCACACCGAGGGAGTTCGCATGTCCGGTCCGCGCAACGCCTCCGTCTTCCGAAACGTTTCCCCCTCCGCCTCCGCCCCGCGCGGCGGCCCCTCCCCGCGCGGCGGTTCCTCCTTCCGCCGCGTCTACGCGCGTCGCGCGGCGGTGGCGGGCGGCCTCGCCGCCCTGCTCGGCGCGATCGTCCTGAACGGCCCGGCCGCCCAGGCCGACCCGCCCGCCCCGCCGGACGCCGCCACCGCCCGTACGTACCTGGGCGAGCTGACGGTGAAGGCCGAGGGGTCGATGGACGGCTACGACCGGTCGAAGTTTCCGCACTGGATCACCCAGAGCGGCGCCTGCAACACCCGCGAGGTCGTGCTCAAGCGGGACGGGAAGGGCGTCGAGCAGGACGCCAAGTGCGCTGCGGTCAAGGGCACCTGGAAGTCGGCGTACGACGGGGCCACCTGGACGGACGCGTCCGATCTGGACATCGACCACATCGTGCCGCTCGCCCAGGCGTGGCGCTCCGGAGCGAACTCCTGGACCCAGGAGCAGCGCAAGGCGTTCGCCAACGACCTGACCCGGCCGCAGCTGATCGCGGTCACCGACAACGTCAACCAGCAGAAGGGCGACAAGGACCCGGCGCAGTGGATGCCGCCGCTCAACTCCTACGCCTGCACGTACGCCCGTATGTGGGTCACGGTGAAGCACCACTACAAGCTCACCGTCGACTCGGCCGAGAAGACCAAGCTCTCCTCGATCCTGAACGGCTGCTGACAGGCAGTCACCAACCGGCCGCGCAGGCCCTGGTCGGCTTCCCGCCGGGCAGTCCCTGATCGGCTTCCCGCCGGGCAGTCCCCGGTCAGCTTCCGGCCGCGCCCGGCCGGGCGGGAAACTCACGGCCCCGCTCCGTCGTTCCGTACCGTACGGGACGACGGAGGGAGGCCCGCATGACCGCCGGCCTGCGATTGGGACCACTGCTTCGGTACATCGACGGGGAAGCGGGCGAGAGCGCCACCATCTGGATCGAGGCCGACCGGCCCTGTACGGCGGAGGTGCGCTGCGCGGACGGCGCCGGCGGTTCGGCCCGCAGCTGGCAGATAGCGGGCCATCATTACGCGCTCATCCCGGTCACCGGGCTGCGGCCGGGCACGGAGACGGCCTACCGCGTGCGGCTCGACGGCGAGGAGGTGTGGCCGCCGGCCGGCTCGCCCTTCCCCGAGAGCACGATCCGGATGCCGGAGTGCCGGGACGCCGCGCTGCGCGTCACGTTCGGCTCCTGCCGGTGGGCGGCCGCGCCGTCCGACCGGGGGCACGACCCGGTCGGGCCCGATGCCCTCGACACGCTGGCCGGCGACCTCGCCCGCCGCCCCGGCGCCGAGCGTCCGGACGTACTGCTGCTGCTGGGCGACCAGGTCTACGCCGACGAGACCTCCCCCGAGACGCGCCGCTGGCTCGCCGCGCGCCGCGATCTGGCCGAGCCGCCGTGGCATCAGGTGGCGGACTACGAGGAGTACACGCGGCTGTATTACGAGTCCTGGCTGGACCCCGAGATCCGCTGGCTGCTCTCGACCGTCCCCTCGCTCATGGTTTTCGACGATCACGACATCATCGACGACTGGAACACCAGCGAGGCGTGGCAGGAGGAGATGCGGGCGACGCCGTGGTGGCAGGAACGGTTGCTCAGCGGGCTGATGTCGTACTGGGTCCACCAGCACCTGGGCAATCTCTCGCCCGACGAGCTGGCCGCCGACAAGCTGTACGGGGCGGTGTGCGAGGCGCGTGACGGCACGGAGCTGGTACGGGAGTTCGCGGCCCGCGCCGACGCCGATCCGACCGGCGCCCGCTGGAGCTACCGCCGCGACTTCGGCCGCGTACGGCTGCTGATGGTCGACACCCGCGCCGCGCGGGTGCTCGACGAGGACCGCCGGGCCATGCTCGCCCCGACGGAGGCCGAGTGGCTGCGGTCGGCGGCGCTCGACGGCGGCCCCGGCGCGTACGACCACCTCCTGATCGGCACGTCGCTGCCGTGGCTGCTGCCGCACTTCGTGCACGACGTGGAGGCGTGGAACGCGGCGGTCTGCCGGGGTGAGCGCGGTCCGCGCTGGGCGCGGCTGGGCGAGAGGCTGCGGCAGCGGGCGGACCTGGAGCACTGGGCGGCGTTCCCCGCCTCCTTCGACGCGCTCGCCGAGCTCATCGCGACGGTGGGCGGCGGTCCCGGCGCGCCCGCGACGATCAGCGTGCTGTCGGGCGACGTGCACCACGCGTACGTGGCCGAGCCGGAGTTCGGGCGCGTTCCGGGCGGGCTGGAGAGCCGGGTGCTCCAGCTGACGTGCTCGCCGGTGCACAACAGCATCCCCGCCTCGATACGGCACGGCTTCCGGTTCGGCTGGAGCCGGGCCGGACGGTGGCTGGGGCGCGGCTTCGCGCGGCACGGGCGGGTGGCGCCGCCGGCGGTGGAGTGGCGCCGGACGGGCGGGCCCTGGTTCGGCAATCAGCTGATGACGCTGACGCTGCGCGGGCGCGGGGCGCGGCTGCGTCTCGATCAGGCGGGCGCGGCGCGGCGGGGGCGCGGCAAGGGCCGGGGCGGTCCGCTCAGTCGTCGGAAGGGTCCGTTCAGTCGAACGGTCAACCAACTGAGGGTGGCCATGGAGACGGAGCTGTCGCCGCAGGCGCCGCGGACGCCGCGGGCGCCGCTGAGCACGCAGCCACCGCCGTGACCTGGGCGGCTCCCCCGCCCATCCGCCGGAGGCCCGAATTCCGCGGCGCGGACGGCCGGCGGCGCGGTGATGCGCGTGAGACGGAGGGTGGTCGGTACATCGAATTTGTCTGTACCAAAACAAGAACTTGAACTTGCAAGTAACGATTAGGTCAACCTAACCTGGGTCCCTCGTTTCCGTCCCCGACACGAGGAGTCCCCGCCATGCCCCCCACCAACGCCCCCCTGAGCGACCGGCTCGCCACGGCCAAGCCCTACGCCCTCTCCCTCTTCCGGATCGTCGTCGGGCTCCTCTTCGCCTGCCACGGCGCGGCGGCCCTCTTCGGCATACTCGGCGGAGCCGGCGGCAGCGGCGATACCGTCGCGGCGGGCACCTGGCCCGGCTGGTACGCGGCAGTGATCCAGTTCGTCGGCGGCATCCTGGTGCTGCTCGGCGTCGGCTCCCGGACGGCCGCCCTGATCTCCTCCGGCTCCATGGCGTACGCGTACTTCAGCACCCACGCCCCCGAGGGCCTGTGGCCGCTGCTCAACGGCGGCGAAGCCTCCGCCATGTTCTGCTGGGCCTTCCTGCTGCTGGTCTTCACCGGCCCCGGCCCCCTCGCCCTGGACCGGGTACTCGCCCGTTCCCGCCAGGGGGCGCCGGCCACGGCGCAGCAGCGCGAGCCCAGCGCCATCGGCTGACGCGACCCGGCCGGGCCCGCGGACCCGCTCGACCGCCCCGGCCCGGCCCGCACAGCTCACTCCGCTCCATCCGTTCGCTCAGCTCCATCACCGCTCAACCCACCCACTCCCATCAATCCGCTCACTCCCCTCAACCCACCCACTCCGCTCATCGCGCCACCGGGGCCCCGTCCATCGGCCGGGGCCCCGCCCGGCGCTTCGGACCGGCGCACACACCCCCACACCCGTGACCCGCGTGGCGCAGGCGTACGCTGTACGGCTGTGAAGGCCGCTCCTGCCGCTCCCCTGCGACACCGCGGCGGGGGACCGTACCGGGAGATCAGGACGTGTTGGAGCAGTTGGGGTCACTGGCCGACCCACCATGGATCTATGTGATCGTCGGCCTGTCCGTCCTGCTCGACGTCTTCCTCCCCGTACTGCCCAGCGGCGTCCTGGTGATCACCGCCGCCACGGCCGCCGCCGGCTCGACCGCCGCGGACGCGGTCGGCGGCGCCACCCCGGTCCACCCCGCGCACGACGTCTCCACGATGTTCTCCCTGATGCTGTGCGCCGCCACCGCCTCCGTCCTCGGCGACCTCGTCGCCTACCGGCTCGCCTGGCGCGGCGGCGCCCGCTTCGACCGCGCCATGGCCCGCTCCCGCAAGCTCGCCGCCGCCCAGGACAAGATCGGCACGGCGCTGTCGCGGGGCGGCGGCCCCCTCGTCGTACTGGCCCGCTTCGCACCCGCCGGCCGCTCCGTGGTGAGCATCGGCGCGGGCGTCATGCACCGCGACGTCGCCGAGTTCCTGCCCTGGTCGGCCCTGGCCGGGGTGGTCTGGGCCGCGTACAGCGTGAGCCTCGGCTACTTCGGCGGCCAGTGGCTGGGGGCGACCTGGCTCGGCACGGCGGTCTCGGTGTTCGCCCTCTTCGCGGCGGGCGCGGGGGCCGGCTTCCTGATGCGCCGCCCCCGCGAGCCCCGCGAGAACCCCGCGCCGTAGCGCACCACCCGCGCACCCGCCCGCGCATCGGGTCGAACAGCCCGCGCCGTAGCGCACCGCCCACGCGCCCGCCCGCACGCCCTGCTGATCACCCCGGTGGGACCATGGTCCGATGAGCTCCCCGTGGACCGTCCGCCCCGAAACCCCCGCGGACTTCGAGACCGTACGCCGCATCACCCTCGACGCCTTCGGCAATTCCGGCGAGGCCGACCTGATCGACGCGCTGCGCACCGACCCCGGCTGGCTGCCGGGGCTGAGCCACGTCGCCGAGACGCCGGAGGGCGAGGTCGTCGCCCACGCCCTGCTGACCCGCTGCCGGGTCGGCGACGCGCCGGCCGTGGCGCTCGCCCCCTGCTCGGTGCTCCCCGACTGGCAGCGGCGGGGCGCCGGCGACGCCGTGATCCGCTCGGTCCTCGACGCGGCCCGCGCGGCCGGCGAGCGGGCCGCGATCGTGCTCGGCCACCCGCCGTACTATCCCCGGTTCGGGTTCGAGCCGGCGTCCCGCTTCGGCATCCTGGCGCCGCAGGAGTGGCCGGAGGAGGCGTTCATGGCGCTGAGCCTGGACCCGTCGGCGGGGCTGCCGAGCGGGATGGTGCGGTACGCGGCGGCGTTCGGGATCGACTGAAGGACGTACACGGGGACGTACACGGGGGCCGTACGCGGGGGCCGTACCGGCCGTACGGGCAACAGCGCGCCCGACGGAACGCGGGCGAGGCGGCAGCGGCCGGGCCACAAGGAACCGAGCCGCTGCCGCCCGCCCTACCGACGGCTCACGCGCGCACGCACACGCGTACGCTCGCTCAGCGGACCTTACGGAAGGCGTCCTTGTCGAAGGGGCTGATGCCGTTGGCCCACAGCTGGTTGACGCGGGCCCGCTCCTGGGCGTTCGGCTGCGTGTTCTGGCAGGAGGTGCCGGGGCCGCCGCCCGACATCAGCTCGCTGCACGGGCCGGAGTAGTGGTCCGGAAGGCCGAGCACGTGCCCGGTCTCGTGGGCGACCACGCGCACCGAGTTGTACTGCTGGTTCTGCCGGTAGTCGAGGAAGATGTACCCCCGGCCGTGGCCGTCCGTGCTGGCGTACGAGCCGCGCGCGTCGTTGCCCTCGCGGTACGAGAAGTCGCCGCGACCGCTGCCCGCACGCAACTGGACGTTGCGGACGGCGCTGTTCCAGATCTGGGTGCTGCTGGCTATCTGCGAGGCGAACGACGGTGCGCGGCTGGCGTCGTAGGTGACGGTCACGACCGCCAGGTTCGGGTTGGCCGCCTTCTTCGCTCTGGCGACCTTCATCACCGCGTCGAAGAACGCCTTGCTGTTGGCCTGGTCGGCGGCCGACCCGGCGTACGAGGAAACGGTGTACTGCTGGGTGGAGTGGTCGGCCGCCGAGGCGGCGGTGGGCAGGGCCGTCATCGAGGCGGCCAGGCCCAGTCCGAGCACCACCGAGAACACGGTCTTGGAACGGGTCATGTGGGGGACTCCCATTCGAGCCGGGGCGCCGCCGGCCGCTGGTGGGCAACGGCAGGGGGCGCGCCGGGGAATTTTTTGGTCCCGCAGAGTGTCCGCCGACTTCTCGGCGGCGCGGATGATGCCAGTGAGGCATAGCCCGGTCCAATCTCCGGACCGTTCGCTGACCTGATCTCCTCGCACAAACGTCCTGTTCGCGCGCTTTAAGCGTCTGGTGTGCCTCGCGGGAGCGCCGTTATGCTCCGGCCGTGGAGCTCGATGTGAGGCACCTCCGCGCACTGTGCGCGATCGCCGACACAGGCAGCGTGCGCAAGGCCGCGCTGCAACTGGGCATGACCCAGCCCTCGCTGACCACACAGCTCCGACGCATCGAGAAGGCCATCGGCGGCCTGCTGTTCACCCGCGAGCAGACGGGCAGCAGACCCACCCCGCTGGGGCACTCGGTGCTGTCCCGCGCCCGGCCCATAGTGGCCGAGATGACCGCCCTGGTCACCGCCGCGCGGGACGCGGTCGTGGACGCGGGCGCGGCGCGGCTGCGGATCGGGAGCGTCGGCAGCCGGGCGGTCGCGGGCTGGCTGCGCCGCGTGCACGCCCGGTTCCCGGACACGGACACCACGATCCACATCGACGTCTCCGCGCACACGCTGCTCCAGATGGTCGCGACGAACCAGCTCGACATCGCCTTCGTGCACGAGCCCGAGGGGTTCCCGCTGCGCCTGCCGCCCGGCGTGGAGCAGCGCGTGCTGGTCGCCCGCGAGCCGCAGTTCGTCACGCTCTCCGCCGCGCACGAGGCGGCGCCGCGCACGGTGGTGCCGCTGTCGATGCTGGCCGACGACGCGTGGATGGTGGACCCGACGGCCGACCACGAGGGCGCGGCGATGCGCCGCGTCTTCACGCTGGCCGGGCTCGACCCGCGCATGGTGCACGTGCGCGACAACACCACCGCCGCCGAACTGGCCGCCGCGGGCGAGGCCGTACGCCCCTGCCAGCCGACCTCGCCCCCGTACCGCGGCACGGTGATCCGTCCGCTGTGCGGCGATCCGCTGGCGGTCCGGCTGCTGCTGGTGTCGCGGGCGAGGTCCTTCGCCGCCGCCGAGTTCGACGCCCTGTACGCGGACCTCAAGGCGTCGTATCTGGAACTGGCCCGGGCGAATCCGGTCTATCTGGAGTGGCTGCTGCATCACGGCAGCCCTCTCCTCGACGCCCCGGAGGACCCGCTGCCCACCGCCAACGGCTGTTCGACGCGCATGCGCCGGGTGCTGAGGGGAGACGACGACGCGCGGGAAAGCTTCCAGCCGGCGGACCTCTGACAGTCGGCGCTGGGGGTCTCGCCGAGCGCGTACCGCTCCACGTTCCGCTGCCCGCGCCCGCGCCCGCGCCCGTAGGAGGGGGCGCCCCGCGCGGACAACGCCGGACGCCCCCGGAACTCACTGCATCACTGCCTCACTGCCGCTAACTCCGGGCGAAAGTCCCGCAGTTGGTCGCGGTGGTGGTGACGGACACCCCGTCGATCTCGCCGCCCCAGTCGACGCAGGAGCCGCGGGCAGCGAGGTAGACGGGCCCGGCGTACGTGCCGTACTGCCCGCTGTCCGACGCGGGAGAGCCGTGGCCGCCGCTCTGGCCGACCCAGGTCCGTACGAAGACGGGTGCGCCGGCGGTGTTGCGGATGGTCACGGCACAGTTCTTGCCGGTGGCGGAGCTGTAGGTCAGATAGACGACGCCGCGGCTGCCGATGGGGGCGGAATTCACGACGTTGTAGCCCTTGCCGCAGACGCCGTTGTAGGCAGCGACCGGCGGGGCGGGGTCGGCGGAGGCGGCAGGGGCGGCGGAGGCAGTGGTGGCGGCGAGGACGGTGGAAACGCTTGCTGCGGCAAAGGCGACGGCCCCGGCCTTGAGAATCGAACGCTTCATGAAACTCTCCCCTTATCAGCTGTCAGCTGTCAGCGAGCCGTCTTGGCGAATGTGCCGCAGTTGGACTTGTTGACCGTGACGTCCTGGTTCTCGATGGCCCCGCCCCAGTTGACGCACCGGCCCTTGGCGTCGAGATACACCGGCCCCGCGTACGTGCCGTACGTGCCGGAGTCGACGACCGGCGTCGACTCGTGCTCCTCCACCAACTGCACCCAGGCGGCCATGCGTACGGGCGCCCCGGCGGCAGCGCGTACGGTGACCACACAGTTCTTGCCGGTGGCGGAGCTGTAGGTGAGATACACCTTGCCCTTGTTCCCGATCGGCGCGGAATTCACGACGCCGTAACCCGTCCCGCACGCCCCGTTATAGGCGGCCCCCGCCGCGCCGGAAGCAGCCGACGCCGCCGTACCCGTCGCCAGCACTCCCAAACTCGCCATCGCAAACACGGCAGCCCCCGCCGCGATACGCACACGCTTCACGAAACCCTCCCCATTTCGATTGCCATTGCGCATCAAGAGACACGCAGGGCCCGGGGATGGTTGTACAGCACGAGTGAACTACTGCCACGGATGGGTGAGTTGCGGCTAATCCCCTCCGCCGCAACCCCGGAACAAGCCCACGGGCGAGGCGGCGGCAAGGTCCGAGGGGCCCGCTTAACGCTCCGGGCGTGACCGTGGAACGGATCGGTCCTCTCGCATGCGCAGAATCAAGGCGACCGCGTCCTCCGGGCGGGTTCCGGGGGCCAGGACTTCCTGCAAGAGGAGGCCGCGAATCGCGGCAATGGTGACGGTGGCCGCGTCCCGCGCCTCCTTCGCGTCGAGCCCTTCGCGTTCCGCGAGCGAGGCCAGCATCACGGTCAGGTCGTCGATCGACTCCACGAACTCACGGAAGTCCTCGGGCCCGTACGCGGCCAGTCCGACGACGTAGAAGAAGCCGCGGGCGCGCGACAACTGCTCCGGCCGGGAGTAGGTACGCCAGATCGCCGCGACGAATTCGTCGAAGGTGCCCTGCTGGGCGGCGCCCAGAAGCGCCTCGTTGTCACGGGATCGCTGCGCGTTGAGCATGGCGGCCAAGACGCCCGAGAGCGACCCGAAGTGGTAGCGCAGCAGGGCGTGGCTGGTGTCGATCCGGGCGGCGACCTCGCGGAGCGACATCTCCGGCGGGGGAAGGGCCTCGCCGAAGGCGTCGAGAAGCCGTGCCAGGAGTCGCTCGCGCGCACTGCCCTTGCGTTCCGAGGTTGACAGGGTCACTCCCCTAGTTTATCCATTGGAAAAGAAAAATCCGGCGGTTCCGTGTCGCTCCACACATGGTCGCAGTCAGCTCGCAACGGCGGAGGATCGGCTATGGGACCTGCTCATATCGTCGGCGCGACGGTCATCGACGGCTCGGGACGCGATCCCGGCGACGCCGACGTCACCATCGAGAACGGCCGCATCACCCGGCTCGGCGCCGCCGGCGGGCACGGCGAGCGTCTCGACGCCGAGGGGCTGACGATGACGCCCGGCCTGATCGACGCCCACGTCCACCTGGGCCTGTCGAGCCCGATCCAGCCGCACTTCTCGTTCCAGGTGAGCGCCGCCGAGCTCGCGGCGGACATCTTCGCCACGGCCGGTGCGACGCTCGACGCCGGCTTCACCACCGTCCGCGACACCGGCGGGATCGACGGCGGTGTCGTCACCGCGATCGCGAAGGGCAAGGTCAGAGGGCCCCGCGTCCTGTCGTGCGGACCTGTTCAGTGCCAGATCGGCGGGCACGGCTACTACGGGGCCGCATGGGAACCCACCGAGCTGTGGAGCAGCCACCACATCCCGGGCCTGTGCGCCCTCTCCATGATGGCGGGCAACGCGGACGAACTGCGGCACAACGTCCGCGAAGCCTTCCGCCGCGGAGCCTCCTTCCTGAAGCTCTGCGTCACCGGCGGAGTGGTGGGCGCACATGACCGGCTGACCGACACCCAGTTCACCGTCGAGGAGATCGCCGTCGCGGTTCAAGAAGCCGCGGCACGGAACACCTACGTGACGGTGCACGCCCACAACGACGACGGCATCCGCAACGCGGTCGAGGCCGGGGCGCGCTGTGTCGAGCACGGCACCGGCCTCGGCGAATCCACAGCGGCCCTGATGGCCGCTCGCGGCGTCGCCCTCGTGCCCACGTTCGCCGTCGTCGAGCAACTGCTGCACGACACCGCCGGAGCCGGTCTCGCCGAGTCGACCCGCGACCGGGCCGAGGGCGCACGCGAGCGGATGGCGGAGGCGCTGGCCGTCGCCAAGCACGCGGGGGTACGGGTCGGGCTGGGTTCCGACCTCATCGGCCCGGCCCAGGACCGTCGCGGCAGAGAACTCACCCTGCGCGCAGCCCTTGAGTCGCCGATGGAAGCGCTCGTGGCGGCGACCCGGACCAACGCGGAGATCCTCGGCCTGTCCGGTCAGGCGGGTGTCATCGCTCCCGGCGCGCGGGCAGACCTCGTTCTCTGGAACGGCAACCCGCTCGAAGACCCGGAACTGTTCTCCAACCCCGCCGACGCCGTCCTCGTAATCCAGGCCGGCCGCATCGTAAAGGACCTCAGATGAGCACCATGTGGCAGGGCTGCCTCGCCCACACCGACTACTTCGAAATGCGCTCCGACGGCGGGCACGACTACGGCGTCTGGGTCACCACGCCACCGCGCTACGACCCCGCCGCGGCGCAGGCGCCTGTCGTGTACGTGCTCGACGGAAACTGGGCCGTGGGCATGACCGCCCCGCTCATCGTCACGCAACTGGACCCCATGCAGCCGATTCAGCCCTACGTGCAGGTCAGCGTGGGGTACGCGGGCGAGGAAGCGGAGCACTGGGAGCGGCTGCGCAACCGAGACCTCGTGCCTCCCGGCGAACCCATCGCGAAGGAGTTCGTCGACGCGGTGGAGATGGGGGTGGAAGCGGGCACGACGACGCGCGAGCAAGCCGACGCGTACCTCGCCGAATTGCGCGACAGCCGCGGGGATATGTTCCTGGACTTCCTTACCGACGACCTGCACCCGCGAATCGAACGCGACTACGGCACGGCCCCGAGCGGCCACGGCCTCTTCGGCTATTCCTACGGCGGACTCTTCAGCCTCTACGCCTGGCTCACCAACAGCACCTTCTTCGAGAGCATCGGCGCGGGCAGCCCCGGCATCGTCAATGCGGACAGTCAGGTCTTCGCCCGTCTGCAAGCAATGGGCGACGCCCTGCCCGCCACCAAGCTTCATGTGACCTTCAACGACCGGGAGATGCTCGGTGATTTGGCGGTCTACCAGAATCTCACGAAGAACACGGCTACATTCCTTCACCGCCTCACCTCACGCGGCGGATCCGTCACCAGCGCACTCACGCACGAAACGCACGTGACTGGGCTACAGGCGTCGTTCCTCAGCTATCTCAGGACTTGCCGTGCCCGATAGGACCGTGCGCTGCGCGGCGCGGTCGGGTACTGCGTGGCAAGGCGGCCGAATCATTTGTCGGGGCAGGCGGAGCAGGCGGGGCAGGCTTCATGCCGTGCCCGCCGCCCGGCGCTTCCCGCTCGTGTGGGTGCGGTCGGTGGTCCAGGCGAGCGCGGCGATGACGGGGAAGGCCGCCGCGGTGAGGGTGACCGACTGCCAGTCGCCCAAGTGATAGGCGAGGGTGCCGAGTTGGGAGCCGATGGCACCGCCGATGAAGAAGGTGGCGATGTAGACGCTGGTGATCCGGGCGCGGGCGGCTGCGTCGAGTTGGTAGATGGTGTGCTGCCCGAAGATCAGGGAGCACTGCACGGCGCAGTCCAGGAGGACCGCGGCGGCGGCGAGGACGAGTATCTGGTGAGCGGCCAGGCCGGCCCAGATGAGGGCGGCGGCGGCGAGCAAGCAGGTCACGGGGGTGAGCCGGTGGGCGAGCCCTCGGTCGGCGAGGCGGCCCGCGAGGGGGGCGACGAGCGCGCCGGCGGCGCCGACGAGGGCGAACAGGCCGACCTGGAGCTGGGAGTAGTGGTACGGCGCTGCGGTCAGGACGTAGGAGATGGTCGTCCAGAACGCGCTGAAGGCGGCGAACATGCAGGCGTGGTAGATGGACCGGCGGCGCAGCCGCGGGTGCACGCGGACCAGGCGGGCCATGGAACGCAGCAGCGCGGCGTAGGAATCGGTGCTGGTGGGGGCCCTGCGGGGCAGCGCGCGGCGCAGGACGAGGGCCAGGATCGCCATCAGGACGGCGGAGACCAGGTAGACGGCGCGCCAGCCCGCGACATCCGCGAGCAGGCTGGCGACGGTGCGGGAGAGCAGGATCCCGGCGAGCAGTCCGCTCATGACCTTGCCCACCACGGCGCCGCGCAGGTGATCGGGGGCGAGGTCGGCGGCGTAGGGGACGAGGACCTGTGCGACGACGGAGGTGGCGCCCGCGACGAGCGCGGCGATGAGCAGGACGGTGAAGGTGGGGGCGAGGCAGCCGACGGCCATGGCCAGAGCCGTGACGGTGAGCAGGACGGAGACCAGCCGGGAGTTCTCGACGCGGTCGCCGAGGGGGACCAGGAACACCATGCCGGCGGCGTAGCCGAGCTGGGTCAGGGTGATCAGCAGGCCGGCGGTCGAGTCCTGGAGCTGGAAGGTCCGGCGCAGCATCTCCAGGAGCGGCTGGGCGTAGTAGAGGTTGGCCACGGTCAGCCCGCAGGAAGTGGCCAGGAGTACGACCAGCCAGCCGGGCAGGGCTTGCTGTCGCGCGGTTGACTCCGGTGTGGCGCGGGCGGCTGCGGGCACGGGCATGGTCTGCCTCCGGATACGTACGCGAGGAGGGGCGGAAGCCGAGTCGACTCCACAGCTCGGCCGGCGCGCGACCTGCGCCCTGACCTGCGAGGGAGCCTCGATCGCTCGAACGAGCAGTCGACCGTACTAGAATTGGGATTCCATATTGAACTTCGGTTCAACATAGAACGCGACGAGTACCATGTCAAACATGACGAACTCGGGTGACCCGCTGCCTCAGGGGATCGAAATCGGTGCACTGTCCAGGATCATCCGGCAGCACTTCGCCGACCGGATCGAGCAGGTCATCCACCCTCTGGGGCTCACCCTCGGGCAGTGGACGGTACTGCGGGAACTGAAGCGCACACCCGGCGCCTCCGCTTCAGAACTCGCGCGCGCCGCGGTCCACACGCCGCAGGCCGTCAGCCGTCTCGTCCGGACCCTCCAGGAGGAGGGACTGGTGGAGCGCTCCCCGGCCCGGGGCCGGGTGATGGACAACCACCTCACAGCCAAGGGTCACAAGGTGATGGATGAGATCTTCATCCAGATCGAGGCCCGCTTGGCTCCGGCACTGGAGCAGTTCGGCAGAGCCAACACCGAGGAGTTCCGCCGCCTGTCCCATCTCCTCATCAAAGCCCTGGAGGATCCGGCCTGAGCCGGATGCCGGGCCCCCTCTACCGGGAAGTATCGGCGATTCGGCGGCAGGGCGTCCCTCGCGGTTCATGGAGCGGCGAGTACCCCGACGACGCAGCCGAACCACCGCGAGCGCCTGCGCTCAACGACCCCTCCCCCGGCGCGCGATCAGCCAGCCGGCCCCAAGCCCGACAGCGCCGCACCCCGCCCCCCACACCGCGCAAATCAAATACCCCGCCAGAGTGCCGAATTCCACCTTCGGCTGTACCAGCGGAAACGTGACGAAGAACAGCACGAGCGCCACGGCCAGGGAACGATTCCCACGCCCGGTCCGGCCGCGAGCAGCGGGCTTACGCAAGTCGACTCCCAGTACGCCCCTGCCGCCGCACCGCCCACACCGCGGCGGCTTCGCCGACTATCACAGAAGGCGCGCACCCGCACCCCTCAGCCACCATACATCCGGCCAGAGCTCCGGCCGGTGCGCTCCTCCACAGCAGGCTTCGACAACGCAGAAGAAGACTCCGCAGGGCGACGCGCGACAACCAGGGCAAGGGGCCGGCTATCGTCCGCCAGAAGCAGGGAAGGGACCTCGGATTCCGTCCAGGAGGTAGGTGGTGCGGCGGTCGTAGTCGTCCCGGGGAGGCCGCTCGCCGTGCTTGAGAGCGAGGGCGTTGTCTACGACGAGAGCGTGCAGGTCGCCCGCCGTGAACTCCGGCCGCAGCGCATTAAAGGCTTGCGCCGCCGCGATGAGCTCCTCGTTGGCCTCGCTTCCGACCCGGCAGATCTCCATCAGCTGCTGCGAATGCGGATACGTCTGCAACAGCACGTCGTTGAAGGCGGGCTGGCGGTACTGGAGGTCGCGGAGCGCGGTGAGGTAGTACGTGATCCGCTCGCCCACGTCATCGATGGCTCGCGCGTGGTCGATGACGGCGAACAGTTCACTCGCCACAAGTTCTTCGATGACGGCTTCGATGAGGCCGATCCGCCCGCCGAACCGGTTGAAGATCGTGGCCTTGCTCACCCCTGCCGCCTTGGCGACCTCCTCCAGCGGCACCGTCAGGCCCTGCCCCCGGAAGGCGCCGACCGCGGCAGAGCGGATCTGTTCGGAATTACGCCGGGCGTCGGCGCGCAGCCGGGATCCCGCAGGCACCGCGTTCACCGGCCCTTCCCGCTCATCGACATAACTTGACTCATGCGGTCAGTTTACCTACGGTCGTCATCAGAAGCGAAACTGACCCGTGTGGTCAATTTATGATTCCAGGAGGTCAAGAACATGATCGTTGTGACTGGCGCCACCGGCGGGCTGGGCGGCACCACCGTCGAGCACCTCCTCAAGCGCATACCCGCCGACCACATCGGCATCAGCGTCCGCGACACCGCCAAGGCGCAGCACTTCGCCGACCGCGGCGTACGCGTACGGCAGGGCGCCTACGAGGATCCGGCCGCGCTGCGCGACGCCTTCGCCGGTGCCGAGCAGGTCCTACTGGTGTCCGGCAACGACCCGGCCGCCGACATGGTCGGCCTGCACCGCAACGCCGTCGAAGCCGCCGTCGCGGCCGGCGCCCGGCGCATCCTCTACACCAGCCAGCAGGGCGCCGTCCCCGGCAACCCGTACCGGCCGTCGGATATCCACATCGCCACCGAGGCGCTCCTCGACGACTCGGGCGTCGCCTGGACCGCACTGCGCAACGCCGCCTACGGCCCACTCGACCAGGTGCTCGGCCCGTGGCAGCGCACCGGCGTGATCGCCCAGCCGCAAGACGGCCCCGTCCCGTACACCGACCGTGCCGACATAGCCGAGGCCACCGCGGTCTTCCTCGCCGGTGACCGCTCCTTCGACGGCCCGGTCGACCTCACCGCGCCGAACGCCCTCACCTTCGACGATGTCGCCAAGATCGCCTCCGACCTCACCGGTCGCCCTGTGGAGCGCATCGTCCTGGACGACGAACAGTGGATCGCCGACCAGATCGCGGGCAGCGTCCCGGAGCCGATGGCCCGGCTCATGCTCACCTGGTACCAGGCCGCCCGCGCCGGCTTTTTCGCCGAAGCCGGCCCCCTGCTGACCGAACTCCTCGGCCGCGAGCCCCGCACCGCCGCTGACCGGCTCGCAGCCAATGCCGCCGCCTGAAGCCGAGCTTCTCTTCGCTCACCTGATCGGTGATCTGGGCATGCCCTTGACGGACACGCGGTGGGCGCGAATCGCTCCACTCCTCCCGCGCGATCCGCGAGCACCTGCGCAGGGGCGGCATCCAGGCAGTGAGCAGGCAGACCGCGGCGAGTATGACGGCGGCGGCCGGGAAGCCGGAGCACTTCGGCGAGGAGGACCTCTACCCCGACGTACGGACGGCCCTCGCCCAGTTGAGTGCCGATGGCCTCTGGCTCGGGATCGCGGGCAACCAGACCGTACGTGCCGACCGCATCCTCCGCGAGTTGTTCGCCGACGACGTCGACCTCATCGGGACGTCGGACGACTGGGGCGCGTCGAAGCCGGACCCGGAGTTCTTCGTACGCGTCGCCCAGGTGGTGCCGTTCGAGGCCGGGGAGATCCTGTACGTGGGTGACCGTCTCGACAACGACATCCGACCGGCCGTCGCCGCCGGCATGCGGACCGCGCTCATCCGGCGCGGCCCTTGGGGCACCATCCAGCAGCGCGCCCCCGAAGCCGACAGCATCACGACCCTCCGCATCGACTCGCTCGACGAGTTGTCGGAGAAGGTCGCGAAGTTCAACGCTGGAGAGCGCTGACCGTCGTCCCCCACCCCGTACAGCCGGTCGTCGAGGTCGCGGACACACTGTGTGTGCTGCCACTGTGCGAGGGCGCGCCGCACCTCACGCACCCGGTCCATGCCCGTCGCGTACCACGTGATCGCGAGCTGATCGAGAGCGCGGACCGTACTCGCACGCTGCCTCCGGCCTCCCCGCGGCGGCCGGGCGTGCGTGGTGCATGCGGTTCCCACCACGGGTGCGTGTGTACTGAGCTCGCGCACAGTACCGACATCCGCTCCGTATGGGGGCGTTGGTGGCCCTGGCGTCACACCGCACGCTCTCCCCTCGTTGGAACGGCCCCGCTCCGGCAACCGAGCGCAGGCGTACCGTGTCATCAAGACCTTCTGGCGGAGGTACCAATGAGCACGGCATTCGAATCGGGCATGGGCGACCGCATCGGCGAACTGCGCCGGCGGCGGAACCTGTCACAGGAGAGGCTCGCCGAGCGCGCGAACGTCTCTGTCGACGTGGTACGCAAGTTGGAACAGGGGCGGCGCAAGGCTGCTCGGCTCGCCACTATCAACGCGTTGGCGAAGGCACTCGACACCGAACCCTCCTACCTGGTCGGCCAGCCGAGCACATTCGAGACTCGCGCTTCCGGAGACGAGCTCCCGTCCCTCCTCGCGCTGCGCCAAGCTGTGTCGCCGGTCGATGACCTGCTGGGCGGGGATTCAGACGCCGAAGAGCCACCGACCATCGTGCAGCTGCGCGATTCTCTGGAATCCACGAGCACCATTCGGCGCGAGGGGCGAGTGAACGAGATCGGCGTGCTGCTGCCGCAGCTCATCCGGGACGCCCGAATGGCCGCGCACGCGTTCACCGGGGCCGACGCCGCTGCCGCCTCCTCCGTGCTGGCTGTCGCCTACCAAGTAGCAGCTACCACGCTCACCGCACTCGGTAAGGAAGATGCCGCCTTTACGGCCATGGAGCGATCGTTGGCAGCCATCCGTCAATGTGACGACCCGCATCTGGAAACAGCGGCCATGTCCTCGCTCAGCTGGATCTTCACGAAACAAGGTCGTCTCGCCGATGCGGAACGTATCGCCCTGAACCAAGCCGAGAAGATCGAGCCGACCTTCCGGTCGGCACCAGATGAAGTCTCTCTGTGGGGAATTCTCCTGCTGCGCGCCGCTACAGCAGCGGTGAGGCAGGAGAAGCACACGACAGTTACGGAGCTGTTGAACAAGGCGACAGCCGCCGCTGCCTTGGTCGGAGATGACCGCCTCGTATATTCCACGCCGTTTGGTCCGGCGAACGCCGGCATCGCAAAGGTCAATTTCTTGGTGGAGATGGACAAGAGCGGTGCGGCGATCGACGCCGCCCAAGCAGTCCCCCACCTGGACTCGCTGCCTGCGACATGGCGCGCCCGGTTTCATGTGGACCGAGCTCTGGCCTACGCCGACCTTGAGGACGACAGCAAGTCGGCGCGGGCCCTGCTGTCCGCTGAGAAGGCTGCCCCGGAGTGGATGCGCTACCACTCGACGTCGCGGCGGCTCGTCGAGGAATTGCGCAGTCGAGCGCCCCGGAGGGACGCCCCGGTTCTCGGGCTCGCTGATCGGCTTGGGCTGAGCGGGTAGGACACGACGTCCTACCCCGTGGCGAAACTAGGGCACATCGCCACTGGCTCCGATCCGGCCAACTACTTACCGTGAGCGCACTGTTGCGGTAACGGCCTCACCTCCGCCAGGCGTGGCTGGTACCGCCCCACCCCCTTGGAG
The DNA here is from genome assembly GCF_040654795.1 of Streptomyces sp. NPDC050617. Classification (NCBI taxonomy): domain Bacteria; kingdom Bacillati; phylum Actinomycetota; class Actinomycetes; order Kitasatosporales; family Streptomycetaceae; genus Streptomyces; species Streptomyces sp. NPDC050617. Next base: position 39,183 of record NZ_JBFAIS010000022.1, read on the forward strand.
CACTGCGCCATGCCCGCCGACAGCTGTGGGTCAGCCCCCGTTTCCGGCCCAGACCGCAGAACGACCGTCCCCGCCACTACCCAGCGCGACACCGAGCGCAACTGCCAAGTCAGCCAACTGGCCCTCGGCACAGTGCCGACTGGCACCCTGCTCGGTGAGACCGCCGTCGCCCGTCAATGGCACACCCACCATGCCGCATTTCTTGCCCTTGTCCCGCGCGTGAAGCGGTACCGATCCGAACGGACCCCGGCATGACCGAACGCTGCGTCCCTCCGCCGATGCCCTCGCTGCGGCAGGAGCACACTGCCGCCCGGCTCTTGACCCATACCCGAGAGGCGGCGCACGCGGCCGAGGACGGGTGGTGGAGCGTCGGCGTGGCCCTGTTCCTCGTCGGGCCGGCCTGGGATGCGGTGAAGCTCCCCGCTCCGCTGGTGCACGGCCTCGCGGAAGGCGGTGACCGTGGGCGCGTACGGGCCATACTCCACCGCTTCGGCGTCACCGGCCCCGTCTTCCTCAACCGCGAAACCTACGTCGCCCTCGTACCACCCGGCACCGCCGCCACATGGAACGCGGCAGCGGAGTGCGTCACCACCACCGACCGCGAAGCCCACTACATGGGCCTGCCCGCACCCCATGCCTGCGATGGGCCGTGGGCCCACTGGGTGATCCCGCCGGGCACCGTTCTGAGCCCCTCGGCCGCCGTCCGCGACCTGGTCGCAGCGGGCGCGTACATCGACAGCACCGACACCGCCGAGGCCGCCGACGCCGAGGAAGCCGAGGAGGCCGACTCGTGAGCTACCCCGGCAAGCGCCGCCCGGCGCACCCCTCCCTCGACATCAGCCCAGCCCTCGCCGAAGCCATGGAGACGCTGCAACTCGCCATGTGTCTACGGGCCCTCGACGACGCCCGAACTGCCGTCTACGCCCACCAGACCCGCCTGCCGGACGAGGTTCTGCTACCGATCACGGGCGCGTTCCGGGCGTTGGACGACGCCGTGCGCATCGCGAAGGCCCGCAGCCGCCAGCACCCCCAGGACCGCCCATGAACACCGCCCGCCCCCTCTCGATGGCCCACTGGCTGGCCGCCTCCGCCCCGCGACCCGACGCCGTGCTCGACCTTTGGGCCCAAGGGCGGACCGCCACCGTCGTCACCGGCCCGTACTGGGACACCGTCGAAATCCCCCTCGGCCTCTCCAGCCGCACCGCGACCTTCCTCACCTATCGCGGCCACCACATCGGCCCCCACCTTCTGTGCGGCGCGGAGCGCACCGCCTGGTGGCTCGTACCGACCGGCGGCGGCCAAACGCTCGCCGACGTGGGGCAGTTGAGGGTGCTGCCCCCTGGTTGCCCGATCATCGCGCCACGCCCCGGCGCCTACACCGGCAACCGGCTCTGGATCCTCCCCGAACCCACCATACGAACCCCGCGCCCCTGGTTGCGGCTCACCTCGCCGCAAGCCCTGCGCGCGGCCATTGGAGAAGCCGGCCGCTCCCGCCCCCCGAGCCGCGTCAGCGCCCCGGCGGCGGGGTGGCGATCTTGAACTCGTTGCCCAGCGGGTCGAGCAGCCCGGCCATCCGCCCGTAGGGCGTGTCAGCCGCGGGCTCGATCAGCCGGGCGCCGGACTCCACGGCCGCGGCCACCGCGGCATCGACATCGCGTACCTGGAAGTACGGCCGCCAGTGGGGAGCGGTCTCCTGCCCGGCCTGGAAGACTCCGGCGCGCGGTTCGCCGCCCGCGTGGAGGGTCCAGTACTCCATGGAGACCTCGGGCGGCGTCTCCATCCGCTGGACCTCTACGTCCAGCAGCGCGCCGTAAAAGTCGGCCGCCGCCTTCCCATCGTCGGTGACCAGCTCGAACCAGTACAGGCAGCCGGGCTCCGCCGTGAGTTCGAAACCGGGGAACGGGCCGGCCTGCCACATGCCGAACGCCGCGCCGGTCGGGTCCGTGGCGTGGGCGAAGCGGCCGACGCCGGGGGCGTCCATGCCCGCGACCACGACCCGGCCGCCCAGCGCCTCGATCCGCCGGGACGTGGCGTCCACCTCGTCCACGGCGAAGTACCCGGTCCAGGGCATCAACGGCTCGTCCGGCGGCATGAGTCCCACGCCGGCCACGGCCTTCCCGCCGACCGTCTGCACGGCGTACCTGTTCGGGTCGTCCGGGTCCGCGTCGCCGGACCAGCCCAGGAGCGGCTGGTAGAAACTCAGCAGTCGGTCCTGGTCGCTCAGCAGCGTGTCCAGCCAGCACACCGCGCCCTGCGGGTGCGGCAACGTCGTCTCAGGCATGGGCCGATCCTCCGCATCCCCTACCTACCCTGTGTCACCTCATACGGCCAGACTGGCATGCTCGGTGGGCTCGTGCCAGGTCGGCAGGTTGGCAGGTCGGCAGGTCGGCGGTGAGGGCCCCGCCGCGAGGATGTGGACTTTTAGTGGACTCCGGGACTCCGGGACTCCGGGACTCCGGGACTCCGGGACGCCGGGCCTTCCGGACTCCGGGAACGAAAAAAGCCCCCGATCGCGATCGATCGGGGGCCTTCGCGCTGGTGGGCACAGCTGGTTTCGAACCAGCGACATCTGCCTTGTAAGGGCAGCGCTCTACCGCTGAGCTATGCGCCCGTGGACGAAAGGACAGCGTACATGGCCACGGCGGGTGGGCCATACCCGGGCCGCACACGGGCCGCGCACGGATCACACACGGGTCGCGCCCTGGCCATTCCCAGGCCGTACCCGGTGGGGCCAGAGGGAGAAGCGGGGGTTAACCCCACCCCCGTTCCGGTAGTGAACTGGATCGATTGCGCAGTGATCGATTCGTAGGGTTGCGGTGACGGTGCGGCCCGCCGGCCCGCATCGGATGATCTTGTGTTCTGTAGCGAAGAAAACCTGGAGACCGCCGTGGCATCCCGCCCCCGCCCGTACACCCACCGCACCCGGACCGTCGTCCGTACTTCCCTCGTCGCGGCGTCAGTACTGGTGGCCGGGGTCGCCGTGGCCGGGTGCGGAGGGGATGCCTCGGACGCGGAGCCGGAGCACAAGTCGTTCTCGCTCAGCGGGCAGGCGCTGACCGTGGACAGCGACAACTCGGAGGTCGAGGTGGTGACCACCGGCGCCGAGGACGGTAAGAAGGGCGGTAAAGACGGCACGGGCGGCAAGGACGTCAAGGTCACCCGGTGGTTCAAGGGGAAGAGCATCGCCGGGTCCGCCAAGGCCGACTGGGAAATGAACGGGGACACCCTGAAGCTGCGCATCCATTGCAGCGGCATCAGCACCACCTGCTCCGCCAAGCACAAGGTCGAGGTGCCGGCCGGCGTCGCCGTGACCGTCAAGAGCGACAACGGACCGGTGAAGGCCGAGGGGATCGCCGCCCCGCTCCACCTGGCCACGCACAGCGGCGCCGTCTCCGTGCGGGACGCCGCCGGGCCGCTCGACATCAGCACCACCAACGGCGCCGTCAAGGCGACCGGCGTCGCCTCGTCGCAGGTCAGGACGGAGACCACGAACGGGCCCGTGCACCTCGCGCTGACCCGCGCCCCCGACCGCCTGTCCGCCGTCACCAGCAACGGTTCCGTCGACATCGAGCTGCCCCGCTCCCCGTACAAGGTCGACGTCGAGACCAAGAACGGCTCGCAGTCGGTGAAGGTGCCGCGCGACGACGCGAGCAAGCACGCCGTCTCGGTCCGCACCGACAACGGCCCGGTGAAGGTACGCACCGCGAACTAATCGGCCGGTGTGTTCGTCCTTAACGGGTGGGAGAATGGCATCCGGGCCAGGGGCGATCCATCGGGAGAGGGCACGTGACGGCGACACTCGCGCAGTCTGTACGGCCGGCGCGGCCGGTACGCCGCCGATTCGCCGGCGCCGCGACGGTCCTCGGCGAGAGCGTCGCGCTCGTGCTGCTGCCGCTGCCCCTGCTGATCGCCGCCGCGCCCGCCGCCTTCGCCGGAGGCGGCACCCGGCGCTGGGGCTGGGGCCGCGGCGAGGGCCAGCGGGCCGACGCGCAGGCCGCGAAGGACGCCGCCGCCGCGGCCTTCTACGAGCTGGACACCGCCCAGCGCGACCTCCAGATCTCGATCGAGACCATCACCGCCGTCGACGACTCCCCCGCCGCCCGCAAGGCCGCCGCCGACTTCGCGGCGTTCGGGGACCGCATCGACCAGGTCTCCAGCGCGTACATCACGGCCGTGGACAGCCACGACCTCGACCGCGACGACCTCGACGCCGGGGCCGCCGCCCGCGCCCGCAGCGACCTGTCGAAGGCCAAGGACGAGCTGGAGCGGGTCAAGGGCGACCTGGAGCGGTTCGGGCAGGGGCTCGCGCCGCTGCTCGGCACGGCCGAGACGCAGCTGGCCCGGCTCGCGCCCGCCGTGGAGCGGGCCCGGCAGGGGCTGCTGGCCGCGAGCAACGCGCTCGACGCGGTACGGGCCTCCGGACTCGGCGCCGACGACCTGGCCGCCCGGCTCGCCGCCCTCGCCCCCGAGCTGACCAAGCTCAACCAGGGCGCCGGGCAGCACGGCGTGCCCGAGACCATCGCCCGCGCCGACCAGGTGCTCCGCGAGGCCGAGGCGATCCGCGGCGAGGCGGACCGGCTGCCGGAGAAGGCCGCCGAGATAGACAAGCGGCTCGTCTCGCTGCGCACCCGCGCCCAGGCCATCACCACCCGTGCCGCCGGCGTCGCCCCGGTCCTCAGCGAGCTGCGCCGCCGCTACAGCGCCGCCTGCTGGCAGGATCTGCAACAGGTTCCGGAACAGGCCGAGCAGGCCGTGCGGCAGGCCGAGGAGAAGCTGCGGGAGGCCCGTACCGCCCGCGAGGAGCAGCGCTGGCCGGACGCCACGGCCCTGCTCTCGACCGTACGGGCCCTGCTGAACACCACCGACGAGGGGGTCTCCGCCGCCTCCGACCGGCTGCGCAGGCTCGACGAGGTCTCCTTCGACCACCAGAAGGAGGTCGAACGGACCCGGTTCGCCATCCGGGACGCGCAGCGCCTCGCCATGGCGGGGCGCGCCACCCCCGACCCGCGGACCGCCCGCCCGCTGGACGAGGCCGTGGCCCGCCTCGACCGCGCCGTCGACGCGCTGACCGGCCGGCACCCCGACTGGTGGCACTTCCTCACGGAGACGGAGGCGGTGCGGCAGACGGCCGCGCGCGTGGTCCAGGAGATCCGCGAGGCGCGCGGCGCCGGACACTAGACGGACATTAGACGGGCACCAGCCGGGCGCCGACCGATCAATATCCGCGCGATCGCCGGGCGCCGGCCCCGTGGGCCGGTCTGGACAGGGCTGAAACAGGGCTCGCTATGCTGCCTGGCATGCCCCGTTACGAATACCGCTGCAAGACGTGTGGTGTCACCTTCGAGCTCAAGCGGCCCATGGCCCGCTCCTCCGACCCCGCCAGCTGCCCCCACGGGCACGGCGACGCCGTGAAGCTGCTGTCCACCGTCGCCGTGGGCGGCGCCGCCCAGTCCCCGCAGCCGCAGTCCGGCAGCGGCGGTGGCGGTGGCTGCTGCGGCGGCGGTTGCTGCGGCTGAGTTGAGCCGACCGGCCCGTAGGCGGACCCTGGGAGTACGTACGTACGCGCGGCGCGTGCGCGAGGCGCGCGCGTCGGCCCGTACGTACGGATCACGGCCCAGCACGCACCTCCCAGCGCACCGCAAAGGAGGGCCGGAACCATGGCCACAGGCCACGCCACACCCGGGCCCGGACACGCGAGGCCCTGGCAGCCGCACCGCGGGCAGGCACGCCGGCGGCGCGCCACGCTCGACGAGCACCTGCCGACGGACCACCGCCTCAGCCGGGTCTACCGCGCCGGCGCCGGCCTCATGGGCCTGGTGCTGCTCGCCTTCGGCATCCTCGGGCTGATCGACAAGGTGGGGTTCTTCTCCACCCGCGGCGACACCGTCGCCGGTCTCAACACCAACGGCACGCTGAGCGTGCTGTCCATCGCCGTCGGCGCGCTGCTCTTCGTCGGCATGGTGATCGGCGGCAATTTCGCCTCGACCCTCAACATCGGGCTCGGCGTGCTCTTCATCCTCAGCGGCTTCGTCAATCTGGCCCTGCTGGACGGCGGCTACAACTTTTTGGCCTTCCGCATCCAGAACGTGCTCTTCAGCTTCGTCGTCGGCGTGCTGCTGCTGATCTTCGGGATGTACGGGCGGGTCAGCGGCGGGCTCCCGCACGACAACCCGTACTGGCGCGCCCGCCACCCGGAACAGGCCGCCCGCGAGGACCGCGCCCGCCGCCGCCGCGAACTCGGGAGGCTGACGGGCCCGCCGCACTCGGGCCCGCCGCGGTGAGCCGCGGGACTTGCGATCAGGCCGCGTCCGGGCCCCCGACCAGGCCCCTGCTCACGCCACTGCCCAGGCCCCCCGACCAAGCCACAGCTCAAGCCACCGCTCGCGCCACAGCTCAGGCCCCCGCGCGCTCCGGCGCGGCCTCCAGCAGTCGGCGGCGGATCTCCTTCTCCTGCGCCCGCCGCGCCGTGACGTCCCGGATGACCGCGCCGACATGGCCCCCGCCGCCGTCGGTGGCGGGCAGCAGCACCACGCTGAACTCGATCGACAGCTTCCTGCCGTCCGCCGCCAGCGCGGGCACGGCCAGCAGGTCGTCCGCGCCGTACCGGCTGGTGCCCTTCTCCATGGCCGTCCGGTAGCCGTCCCAGTGCCGCTGCCGGTGCTTCTCGGGGATGATCACGTCCAGGCTGCGGCCCTCGACCTCGGCGGCGGAGAAGCCGAAGATCCGCTCCGCACCCTGGTTCCAGTAGCGGATCAGCCCCTCGCGGTCGGTGATCACTATGCCGTCGGGGGCCTGGGCTGCCATGCCCAGCACCACCTCGGGGTCCAAGTTGTCCATGACGCCTCCAAGCCTGGGCGATCCGTCGCCGTGACCGCGCGGATCTCCTACGCACGACTGTATACAGTCGACCGGATGTGCGGCTACCCCGGTCGGCTCAGCCTCCCGCGACGGCCCCAGCGAAGGCCCGTACGATCTCCTCCCCCGCCGCGACCCCGCACGCCTCCACCGCCGTGACGTGCGGCGCGGACCAGCCCTCGGCCGCCAGCTCGCCGTGGCCCGGCCGCCAGCCGCGGTCGGCGGCGAGCAGCAGATCGGCGTCGAGGAGCGAGTCACCGGCGGCTAGCACCGTCTCGGCGCCCGTACGGCGGGCCACCTCCGCGACGGCCGCGCTCTTCGTGAGCGGCTTCGGCACCGCGTAGACCTTGCGGCCCTGCACGGAGACCGTCCAGCCGCGGCCGTCCGCCCAGGCCGCCAGCTCCTTGACCCAGGCGTCGGGCAGCAGGGCGCGCTCGACGACGAGATAGGCGAAGAGACCGGCGGCGGTGCGCTCCTTGAGGAGCCAGGCCGGGTCGGCGGTGCGCAGCAGATGGCCGCGGACCTCGTCGAGCCCGGCGCACTCGGCCGCCAGCGTCCGGCGCACCCGCGCCTGCCAGTCGGCGTCCGGCTCGCCGTGTACGAGCAGCTGTCCGCCGTTGGCGCAGATCGCGAACTTCGGTGCGGGGCCTGGCAGTTGGATGCGCTCGTACTGTTCGCGGGTGCGGGTGGTGGCCGGCACGAAGTGCGCGGCCGTGCGCAGTTCGGCGAGCAGGGCGGCGGCGGTCTCCGTCAGATAGGAGAGCGGCCGGTGCTCGTACACCTCGACGCAGAGCAGCCGGGGCGCTTCGGCGTCCGGCATCCGCAGGTCGAGGGCGGCGGCGGAGTAGATGAGGGTGCGGTCGAGATCGCTCGCGATCATGGTGGTCATGGCGGCAGGATCCTTCACAGCGCCGTCACCGCCCTGCCGTCCGCGCCCGTCGCGCCGCGCGTGTAGCGCGGGTGGATCAGCCCGACGCAGCTGTACGGCAGCTCGTCGACGTCCTCCACCGGCACCCCGCGCTGTTCGGCCAGCAGCCGTACGTGCGCGAGGTCCGCGCCCGCGCCCCGGCGGGCGAGGATCTTCCACGGGACGCGGCGCAGCAGTACGCGGGTCGTCTCGCCGACGCCGGGCTTGACGAGGTTCACGTCGTGGATGCCGTACTCCTCGCTGATCCGCTCGACGGCCGCCCACCCCGCCCAGGTGGGCGTGCGGTCCGCGGCCGCCAACTCCTTCGCGTCGGCCGCCACCTGCTCCTCCACCTCGCCGAAGCGGGCCTCGACGGCGTCCAGGAAGTGCCGGGACACGTCGGAGCCGGCCAGTTCGCGGTAGAACTTCGCGCCGTGGAAGTCGTCCGGCCCGACCAGGTCGGAGCGCAGCACGGTGCGTGAAATGAGCCCGGATACGGTCGAGTTGAGGCAGGCGGAGGGTATGAGAAAGTCGTCGCGCGTGCCGTAGGTGTCCACGCAGCCGCCGGGGTCGGCGAGCACGGCGATGCGGGGGTCGAAGCCTGCGCGGCCTCCGCGTCCTTCGACCTCCCGCAGGGCGTCGGCGAGTTCGCGGGTGATCGCGCCCTTGCCCGTCCAGCCGTCGACGAAGACGACGTCGGATGGGTCGTGACGGTCCGCCAGCCAGCGCAGCGCGGTCGCGTCGACGCCCCGGCCGCGCACGATCGAGATGGCGTAGTGCGGCAGGTCCAGGCCGTGCGCGTGGCGCGCCCAGCGCCGCATCAGCACGCCTACGGGCGTACCGGCCCGCGCGAGCGAGACGAGTACGGGCCGGGGCGAGCGCTCGGCGAGCAGGGTCTCGGTGACGGCGCCGACGGCGCGCGCGATACGGGCGGCGGACGCGTCGAGCGCGGAGCGGAACAGCTCCTGGTACGCCTCGCTCGGCTGGTACTCCACCGGCAGCGACTCCGCGTAGTGCGCGCCGCCGTTCTGGACCGCCTCCTCGCGCTCCTCCGTGGGCGCTTCGAGGGCCACCGCCGAGAGGTCCTGGAGCAGCCAGCCGACCTCGTCGGGCGCGTACGAGGAGAACTGGGGGCCGCGCAGCGGCTCCGGCAGGGGCGGCGTCTGCTTTTCGGCTGCGGCGGAAACGGACGGCCGGTAGGACGGGACCACGGCCAGCAGCACCTGCCCCGCATGGGCGGAGAGTTGCGCCAACAGCCCGCCAGGAGCGTGGAGTTCGTCCGTGTCGGCGGTGGAGTCGACGACCGCCACCACGGCGTCGAAACCGGCGCCCGCGACGTTGTAGGCGTACCGCTCGCCGGGCCCGTCGGCGGGCGCGTCGTGCGCGGGGAAGGCGAGGCGCGTACGGATCGCGTAGCCGGGGTCGTCCACGGCGAGGACCGGCGAGCGGGTGGTGGTCGAGGAGTAGACCTCGGCGCGGTCCCCCAGCGCGGTGTCGAGCGCGTCGGCCAGCCGCAGCGGCGCGTACATCAGCTCTTCGAAGCCGAGGACGAGTACGCGCCGGGGCGCCGTGGCGCCGCCGTCCAGAGCCTTGGCGATACGGGCCGCCATCCCCGGCAGCGCCGCGTCCAGCGCCGCCCGGTGCCGTGGCGTGAAGCCGTGCCGGCCGCCGTCGGGCAGCCCGTCGGGCCAGCCGAGCTCCACCCGCCGCACGGCGCTGCGACCCCGAGGCGCAGCGTCCGCATCCGTCAACCCTTCGTGCTCCGCGACGAGTTCACGCCCCCGCTCCAGCACCCCCTCCGGCAGCCGCACCGTGCCGGTGGCCAGGGCCACCAGGTCGATGCGCGCCCCCAGTTCCGCCGCGAACTCCGCGAGCCGCGCGCGGTCCGCCGGGGAGCGCATGTCGACGAGGGCGACGATGACGTACCGGTCGCGCGGGAAGCGGGCGTGCAGGGCGGCGATGGTGTTGAGGACCGTGCGGCCGGTGGAGAACTCGTCGTCCACGATGACCAACGGGCCGTCTCCGCCCAGGAGTTCGCGGTTCTCGGGGAGGAGGAGGTGGGAGGTGGCGTGGCTGTGCTCCTCCTCGAAGCCGCCCACGGGGGCCGTGCCCGCGACGGGACGGCGGGTCGAGTGGAGGTAGGGGGCGAGGGCCAGCCCATCCGCCGCGCTGTGGCCGAGGCCGGTGGCGGTCTCCGCGTAGCCGAGGACCACGGCGCGGGCGGCGTCCGCGTCGCCGAGCAGCTCCCGGACCCGGCGGCCGAGGCCGAACCCGGCCCCGTACACGGCGGCGGGCCGCTGCGGCACGTGCTTGCCGAGCACGTTGGAGACCAGCAGGTGGGCCCGCTTGGGGTTGCGCCGCAGCGCCAGGCCCAGCAGTTCCGGGAGCGCCGGGTCGCCGTCCAGTTCCACGCCCAGCCGGTCCGCGACCCACTGCCCTGACCACACCACGCCGTGCCCCATTCTCTCTTCGCCCTGTTCGCCGAACTCGTTCACGCGCTCCGCACCCCCGCCGCCAGCAGTTCCACGAAGCTGACGTCCTCCCGCGCGACGCCGAAGACGTCGGCGCGCAGCATGGTCCGCTCGGCCCACGCCCGGTGCGGCTTCACCTCGTTCATCTTGTTGGTGTAGGCGGACCGCAGCACTCCGCCGCCGTCGCGGCCGGGCCGCAGGATGTCCTCGGCGTCGCTGAACTCCTCGTGGCTGACGACGGAGAGCGCGTGCACGGGCGCGACGTGCGAGGGGTGGATGCACGTCTTGCCCTGGAGGCCGTTGGCCCGGTCGAGTTCGATCTCCCGCAGCAGGCCGTCGATGTCGTGCTCGATGAGGGCGGCGCGCAGCGCCTCGGCCGAGCCGGCGAACGGGCTGCGGCGCAGCTGCGGCTTGAACATCCGCTCGTGCTGCCGGAAGTACTCCCATACGGGCCCGGTGACCGTGAAGCCCGTGCCGTCGGCGCGGCCGAGGACGTTGACGACGTCGGCGATGACGGAGGCGACGAGCTGGACGTCGTACGCGGTCATGTCGGGGGCGCGGCGCAGCCCGTACGCGGAGCAGAAGTCGGTGACGCCGAGCCGCAGGGCGAGCACCCGGTCGCGGTACTTGTCGACGGTGCGGGCGATGCCGGCGAGCGTCTCGGTGCGGGTCTCCAGGTGGAGCAGTTCGGGCGATTCGAGTACGGGCATGGCGAAGAGCCGCCGCCCGTAGCCGTTCTCGGCGGCCAGCAGCGCCTCCAGGAAGGGGACGCCGCGCTCCTCGGTGAACTTGGGCAGCACGAACCCGGTGAGCAGCCGCCCGGCGCGGCCGAGCCGGCGGGTCAGGTCGGGTATCTGGCGGTCCGTGCGGACCCGGATGAACAGCAGCGGCAGGCTCGCGTCGGCGCCGCGCCCGTCGAGGTCGGCGAACTGCCGCACCAGGTTCTCCTCGGCGCCCGGCACGTCGGCGTCGTCGATGGAGTCCTCCAGGCACAGCACCATGGAGACGACGCCCCGGCCGGCCTGTCTGACGATGTCGTCGGCGAGGCGGGGGCGGGTGGCGGGGCTGTAGAGCGTGGCGCCGAGTGCGGTGGCGAGCGTACGGGCCGGGGAGGCGGCGGTGAATTCGCCGGGCTCCCGGTGGAACAGGGCCTCGCGTTCCTCGGGTGCCAGATATCCGAAATGCCTCATGGTTCTCTCCGTCGCGCGGCGGCCCTCCCTCGACCCGTCCGGTCCGGAAGCATGGCCGATTATCGTACGTCCGGCGGTGGGGCGAGAGTTCCCGGCGCCCGGGGCGGCGGCCCGCCGCCCCGGCACAGTGCCCTTCCGCGTCCGTACGGTGCCCTTCCGCTGCCGTACTGTGCCCTTCCGCGTCCGCGCGGGTCCGGACGGGCGGGCCCCGGGGGCAGACCCGGCCGGCCGTGCGGTCCCCCTGCGTTGTCCCCGCGCGGACCCAGCAGGCAGGATGACGGGCATGACGCACGCGATGCTGAAGGGGTCGAACATCCCGCTGGAGGCTCGGGCTGTACGGACCGTACTGCGCTGGACCCCCGGTCCGGGCGTCCCCGACGTGGACGCTTCCGCCCTGCTGATCGGCGACGAGGGGCGCGTGCGCTCGGACGAGGACTTCGTCTTCTACAACCAGCCCCGGCACCCGTCGGGCCTGGTGCGGCACCTGCCGAAGAAGCGGCTGCCGGAGGGGCTGACGGACACGGTCGAGACCGACCTGGCGGCGCTGGACGCGTCGGTGGACCGGGTGGTGCTGGCCGCGTCCTCGGACGGCGGCGCGTTTGGGCTCGTACGGGACCTGTGCGTCCTGCTGTACGACGCGGCGGCCGAGGAGGGGGGCGAGCCCGTCGCCCTCTTCGAGGTGCAGCCGGAGACCGGCGACGAGACCGCGATGATCTGCGGTGAGCTGTACCGGCGCGGAGACGGCTGGAAGTTCCGGGCGCTGGGGCAGGGGTACGAGTCCGGGCTGATCCAACTGGCCACGGAGTTCGGCATCTCGGTGGACGAGGGCGACGCCCCGGCCGAGGACGGCCCGGCCGCCCCCGCGCCGCCCGAGGCCCCGGCCCGGCCCGCGCACGAGCCGGCCTCGGAACTGCCGCCGGCCGCCGGGGCCGGTCCGATGCCGGCTCCGGCCCCGGCGGCGGACGGCGCGCCGCAGGACCCGCCGCGGCCGGGCGCGGGCTACGGCTACCCGCCGCCGCCCGTGGTACCGCCGCAGCCGGTCGCGCCGCCCGCGCCCGCCTACGGCTATCCGCAGCAGCCTCCGACGCAGCCGCAGCCCGCGTACGGATACCCGCAGTACCAGCCGCTGCCCGACCCGGCGTTCCGGCTGCCGCCGCAGGGGCCGCAGTTCCAGAACCGCTAGCGGTACAGGCGCACGACGGAGCCTGGGCTCAGACCTTGGACTTGAACCCCCGGCCCCATTGGAGCCCCCAGCCGTAGAGCCGGTCCAGCTCCGCCTGGAAGCCGTACACGTACTTCACCTCGCGGCGCAGGGTGATCTCGCCCTTGTTGTTCTCCAGCAGCGCCACGGCGCAGGAGCGGGCCTGCGGCGCCCGCTCGGCGAGCGAGATCTCCACGCGGGGGCCGTTGCCGGGGTAGAGGGTGACCATCGCGTGCGTACGGTCGAAGGCGGGCGTCCCGTCGTAGATGTAGACGAAGATCAGCAGCCGCTTGATGTCCTCGTGGTGGTCCATGTTGACGTAGATCGTCTCGCCGGACGGCGAGCCGAACCGGTCGTCGCCGCTGAGCTGCACGTACGGCGCGGTGTTCAGGCTGCCGAGGAAGTTGCCGAGCGGCTGTACGACGCCCTTGCTGCCGTCCGTCAGCTCGTACATGCAGGCGAGGTCGAGGTCGACGTTGACGACCGCGGGGCCCTGGGACTGGACGATCTCCGGGCGGAACTTGCCGAAGGGGTGGCGTATCCCGCCACCGCTGCCGCCCCTGCTCATCTTCTCGTCGAAGTCGGAGGTCCGCATCCGCCAGGACAGGTTGACCCGCAGATTGCCGGTGAGGGCGTTCTGCTTGGTCAGGGAGACCGAGGGATGCCGCTTGGTCAGTTCGACGGCACCGGACGAGCTGCCGCTGTCGAACTGCTGCGCCGCTCCGCTCCAGTTGCTGAAGAAACCGCTCCAGAATGCCACTTAACGCACACCCACCTCTCACCCCGCTCGGGCCAACTGCCGCGGGGCGGCCGGGAGGTTGGACCTCACGACCGCCCCGCTCAGAGCGTTCCTCAAACTTACCGTCGTCACACTCCGGAGGTGACCTCGGCCTTGTTCTCGGAGTTTTCTCCCATGGCCTCCAGCCGTCGGTTTCTGACCAGCGACGACCAGAAGGAGGCGGCGATCAGGACGATGCCGACGAGGCCCGTGATGACCTCGTTGATCTCGTACTTGATCGTGATGAGCAGGATGACGGCGAGCGCGCCGATCGCGTAGTGCGCGCCGTGCTCCAGGTACACGTAGTCGTCGAGGGTGCCCTTGCGGACGAGGTAGACGGTGAGCGACCGGATGTACATCGCGCCGATGCCGAGACCCAGCGCCATCTCGAAGATGTCGTTGGTGATGGCGAACGCGCCGATGACGCCGTCGAAGGAGAAGGAGGCGTCGATGACCTCCAGGTAGAGGAACATGAAGAAGGCGGCCTTGCCGACGAGCCCGACGACGGACGACCCGTTCTTCTTCGCGGCCCCCGCGGTCTCCCCTTCCTTCCCTTCTTCCTCGTCTCCCTCCATATCCTCCAGCCGGTTCTCGAAGAAGCTGGAGATGCCGCCGACGATCAGATACGTGACCAGGCCGCCGATGCCGGCGAGCAGGACGGTCGCGCCCTTGTCGATCGTGCCGTGGCCGCCGTGCACGGGCACGGAGGTCGCGAAGGTGGTGGCCGCGATCATGAGGACGACCATGGCGACGACGACGGAGAGGGTCTCCAGCTTGCCCAGCTTGGCGAGCGGCCTCTCCAGCCAGCGCAGCCACTGGATGTCCCGGTCCTCCAGGACGAAGTCCAGGAAGATCATCAGCAGGAACATTCCGCCGAACGCGGCGATCGCCGGGTGGGCGCTGGTGACCAGGGATTCATAGCGGTCGTGGTCGTTGATCGCGACGTTGACCGCCTCGATCGGGTTCAGCTTGGCGGTGATGGCCACGATGACCACCGGGAAGACGAGCCTCATACCGAAGACGGCGATCAGGATGCCGATGGTGAGGAACATCTTCTGCCAGAACGGGCTCATCTTCCGCAGGATGCCGGCGTTGATGACCGCGTTGTCGAACGAGAGCGAGATCTCCAGGACGGAGAGGATCGCGACGACCGCCAGCCCCTGCCACCCCCAGAGCAAGCCGGCCAAGGCGAGGCCGGCGGCTGTGATGCCGAACGACCAGCCGAATGTTCTGAGGAGCACTGGCTACTCAATCCTTCTCTATGAGGATTCCCCCGCGTCGAGCGCGGCTTTACGAAACGTTGACCCCGAAGTCTAGAGCGATGCCGCGCAGACCCGACGCGTACCCCTGCCCGACCGCGCGGAACTTCCATTCCCCGCCATACCGATAGACCTCGCCGAAGATCATCGCCGTCTCGCTGGACGCGTCCTCGCTCAGGTCGTAGCGGGCGAGCTCGCTGCCGTCGGCCTGGTTCACCACGCGGATGAAGGCGTTGCTGACCTGGCCGAAGCTCTGGCCGCGCAGATCGGCCTCATGGATGGAGACCGGAAAAACGATCTTGTCGCAACTGGCGGGCACCTTGGAAAGGTCGACCAGAATCGATTCGTCGTCGCCCTCGCCCTCACCGGTGAGGTTGTCGCCGGTGTGCTCGACGGAGCCCTCGGGGCTGGTGAGGTTGTTGTAGAAGACGAAGTACTCGTCCCCGAGCACCCGCCCCGACTGGCAGAGCAGTGCGCTGGCGTCGAGGTCGAAGGGCGCCCCGGTGGTGGAGCGGGCGTCCCAGCCGAGTCCGACGGTCACATTCGTGAGGTTCGGCGCGGCCTTGGACAGGGAGACATTGCCTCCCTTGGCGAGCGTTACGCCCATGGTCTTGGTTCCTCCCCGCGGTGGGTGTCCTAGCGCGTCCGGCGCCGCACTCCCCCAGGGCGCCTCCTCGAAGGCTCCTGGGGCTCCTGCCGAAAGGCAGCAGCGGGAGTGCGGCGCCGGACGCCGGTATGGCTGGTCGGACGTCGACGCCGAACGTCAGACGTTCACGCCGAAGTCCTGCGCGATGCCGCGCAGGCCCGAGGCGTACCCCTGGCCGATGGCGCGGAACTTCCACTCCGCGCCGTTGCGGTACAGCTCGCCGAAGACCATGGCGGTCTCCGTCGAGGCGTCCTCGCTGAGGTCGTAGCGGGCCAGCTCGCTGCCGTCGGCCTGGTTCACCACGCGGATGTAGGCGTTGCGGACCTGGCCGAAGGACTGCTGGCGCGACTCGGCCTCGTAGATGGAGACCGGGAACACGATCTTGGCGACGTCCGCCGGGACGCCCGCCAGGTTCACGTTGATGACCTCGTCGTCGCCCTCGCCCTCACCGGTGAGGTTGTCACCGGTGTGCTCCACGGAGCCGTCGGGGCTCTTGAGGTTGTTGAAGAAGACGAAGTTCTGGTCGTTGGCGACCTTGCCCTGGTCGTTCGTCAGCAGGGCGCTGGCGTCCAGGTCGAAGTCGTTGCCAGTGGTGGTGCGCGCGTCCCAGCCCAGACCGACGATGACCGCGGTCAGGTTGGGGGCTGCCTTGGTCAGCGAGACGTTGCCGCCCTTGCTGAGACTGACTCCCACGAGTCCTCCAGAGGTTTCGAAGGGGACGGCGAGATCCGCGCCCCCGTTGTGCGATGGCATCCGATCAACGTTTTGATCCTAGTGACCGGTTCCCACCGATTGCAGGCTCTTGCGTCGGCGCCCGCGGTGCAGCTCGCGCGTCAGAGGGCTTCGAGCGCCTTGGCGTACTCGTTGAGGTCGCGCGCGTCCGGGAGGCCGTTGACGATCGTCCAGCGCACGACGCCCTCCTTGTCGATGATGAAGGTGCCGCGCACCGCGCAGCCCTTGTCCTCGTCGAATACCCCGTACGCGCGGCTCGCCTCGCCGTGCGGCCAGAAATCCGACAGCAGGGGGTACTCCAGCCCCTCCTGCTCGGCGAAGACCCGCAGCGAGAAGGGCGAGTCGTTGGAGACGGCGAGCAGCTGCACATCGTCGTTGACGAACGTCGGCAGTTCGTCGCGGAGTGCGCACAGCTCGCCCGTGCAGACGCCGGTGAAGGCGAAGGGGTAGAAGAGCAGGACGACGTTCTTCTCGCCGCGGAAGTCGGAGAGCTTCACGCTCTGCCCGTGCTGGTCCTTCAGCTCGAACTCCGGAGCCTTGGTACCGACCTCAATCGCCATGGGTGGCCATCTCTCTCTCGACAGTTTCGACAGTGTCTGCGGTATCGACAAGAACCGGCTCCGGACGGTCGCCGCCGTCCGGCGCCGGCGCATGCACGGCCCAGTCTGTCACTGCCGCCGCCCCGGCCCGGAACGGCCTCGGGCACGGGCCGGGCCCGCCCCCGCAGGGCCCGTACACACCGGTGCGCCCCGGCAGCTGCTGGGCTGCCGGGGCGCACCGGATCGGCGAAGTGGGGCGATTGCCTCGGGGACCGAGGTGCTACCGCTTGCTCGAACGAGCGGACTTCGGGGTCACCAGGCGGCTGCCGCTCCAGTCCTTGCCCGCGTTGATGCTCTTGGTCTGGGACAGACCCGCGGTCGTCGACGCCTCGTTGATGTCGCTGGCCTCGACGTAGCCTTCGCGGCCGGTCTTGGGCGTCATCAGCCACACGGGGCCGCCTTCGTCGACCAGCCCGATGGCATCGACCAGCGCGTCCGTCAGGTCGCCGTCGTCGTCTCGGAACCACAGCACGACGACGTCGGCGACGTCGTCGTAGTCCTCGTCGACGAGCTCCTGGCCCGTGACGGCCTCGATCCCCTCGCGGAGCTCCTGCTCGACATCATCGTCGTAGCCGATCTCCTGGACCACCTGTCCGGGCTCGAAACCCAGCCTGGCGGCAGGGTTGATCCGCTCCTCCGCGTGGTCCGCGGTCGCGCTCACGGATTGCCTCCTGTCATCTTTCGATAAGTCGTTGGAACCTCGCGTGTACGCGAAGCATTGGGCGTAGTCCACACGTGCCGGGCGGATCGCGCAAGTACCCGGCCTCGGAGACCGCCGAAACGGTGACCTTTGGGGCCGTCTCGCCGCATCTCGAACCATGACGGAACGGGGCCAAGTGACACACGCCACAGCGATCTGCCCGGTTTGTGAAGTTGTACCCCTCCATTGTGACAGCTAGGACCGAACGGCCGTACGCAGGTGACCTCCATAGGGGGCGTATGGTTGCGATTTGGCCGTCCGCGGCCGGGCGGCCTCGGGCCGCACCCTCGCGAAGTGGTGGTTACCACTCGGTAGAGGTGACGATTGCGCCGCCGCGGTCCACGATGGAAGGCGGCGCGGCCAGCAGGGACAGTATTCAATCGCGTGCGCAGCATCACCGCGTGCAGAGCACGTACGACCCGAACAGCGAAGGAACAGCGTGGCTTCCGGATCCGATCGCAACCCGATCATCATTGGCGGCCTTCCCAGCCAGGTCCCGGACTTCGATCCCGAAGAGACCCAGGAATGGCTCGACTCGCTCGACGCAGCCGTCGATGAGCGAGGCCGGGAACGTGCCCGCTACCTCATGCTTCGCCTGATCGAACGCGCCCGCGAGAAGCGCGTCGCCGTGCCCGAGATGCGCAGCACGGACTACGTCAACACCATCGCGACCAAGGACGAGCCGTTCTTCCCCGGCAACGAGGAGATCGAGCGCAAGGTCCTGAACGCGACCCGGTGGAACGCGGCCGTCATGGTCTCGCGCGCCCAGCGCCCCGGTATCGGGGTCGGCGGCCACATCGCCACCTTCGCCTCCTCGGCCTCGCTGTACGACGTGGGCTTCAACCACTTCTTCCGCGGCAAGGACGACGGCAAGGGGGGCGACCAGATCTTCTTCCAGGGCCACGCCTCCCCCGGCATCTACGCCCGCGCGTTCCTCCTCGACCGGCTCTCCGAGCAGCAGCTCGACGCGTTCCGGCAGGAGAAGTCGAAGGCCCCGTACGGCCTGTCCAGCTACCCGCACCCGCGGCTGATGCCGGACTTCTGGGAGTTCCCGACCGTCTCGATGGGCCTCGGCCCGCTCGGCGCGATCTACCAGGCGCGGATGAACCGCTACATGGAGGCGCGCGGCATCGCCGACACCTCCGACTCGCATGTCTGGGCGTACCTGGGCGACGGCGAGATGGACGAGCCGGAGTCGCTCGGCCAGCTGTCGATCGCCGCCCGTGAGGGCCTGGACAACCTGACCTTCGTCGTCAACTGCAACCTGCAGCGGCTCGACGGCCCGGTGCGCGGCAACGGCAAGATCATGCAGGAGCTGGAGTCGCAGTTCCGCGGCGCCGGCTGGAACGTGATCAAGCTGGTGTGGGACCGCTCCTGGGACCCGCTGCTGGCCCAGGACCGCGACGGCATCCTGGTCAACAAGCTCAACAGCACGCCGGACGGCCAGTTCCAGACGTACGCGACCGAGACCGGCGCGTACATCCGCGAGCACTTCTTCGGCGACGACCAGCGGCTGCGCGCGATGGTCGAGAACATGACCGACGACCAGATCCTGCACCTGGGCCGCGGCGGTCACGACCACAAGAAGATCTACGCGGCGTACGCGGCGGCCAAGGCGCACAAGGGCCAGCCGACCGTGATCCTCGCGCAGACCGTCAAGGGCTGGACCCTGGGTCCGAACTTCGAGGGCCGCAACGCGACCCACCAGATGAAGAAGCTCACGGCCGAGGACCTCAAGCGGTTCCGCGACCGGCTGCACCTGCCGATCGCCGACAAGGAGCTGGAGGACGGCAACCCGCCGTACTACCACCCGGGCCGCGACTCCGAAGAGATCCAGTACATGCACGATCGCCGCAAGTCCTGCGGCGGTTACGTCCCGACCCGTGTCGTACGGGCCAAGCCGCTGAACCTGCCGGACGACAAGGCGTACGCGGCCGCGAAGAAGGGCTCCGGCCACCAGACGATCGCCACGACCATGGCGTTCGTCCGGGTGCTCAAGGACCTGATGCGGGACAAGGAGATCGGCAAGCGGTTCGTGCTGATCGCCCCGGACGAGTACCGCACCTTCGGCATGGACGCGTTCTTCCCGACGGCGAAGATCTACAACCCGATGGGCCAGCAGTACGAATCCGTCGACCGCGAGCTGCTGCTCGCCTACAAGGAGTCGCCGTCCGGCCAGATGCTGCACGACGGCATCTCCGAGGCGGGCTGCACGGCCTCCCTGATCGCGGCGGGCTCGGCCTACGCCACGCACGGCGAGCCGCTGATCCCGGTCTACGTCTTCTACTCGATGTTCGGTTTCCAGCGGACCGGCGACCAGTTCTGGCAGATGGCCGACCAGCTCTCGCGCGGTTTCGTCCTGGGCGCGACCGCCGGCCGTACGACCCTGACCGGTGAGGGCCTCCAGCACGCCGACGGCCACTCGCAGCTGCTCGCCTCGACCAACCCGGCCGTCGTCGCGTACGACCCGGCGTTCGGCTACGAGATCGCGCACATCATGCAGGACGGCCTGCGCCGGATGTACGGCGAGACCCCGGACGGCAAGGCCGGCGAGGACGTCTTCTACTACCTCACCGTCTACAACGAGCCGATCCAGCACCCGGCCGAGCCGGCCGACGTGGACCGCGAGGGCATCCTCAAGGGCCTCTACCGCTTCAAGGCGGGCGAGCAGGGCACGATCCCCGCGCAGATCCTCGCCTCCGGCGTGGCGGTGCCGTGGGCCGTCGAGGCCCAGCGCATCCTCGCCGAGGAGTGGAACGTCAAGGCCGACGTCTGGTCGGCGACCTCCTGGAACGAGCTGCGCCGCGACGCGGTGGAGGTCGAGGAGCACAACCTGCTCCACCCGGAGGAGGAGCAGCGCGTCCCGTACGTGACGACGAAGCTCCAGGGCGCCGAGGGCCCGAAGGTGGCCGTGTCCGACTGGATGCGCGCCGTCCCGGACCAGATCGCGCGCTGGGTGCCGGGCACGTACCAGTCGCTGGGCGCGGACGGCTTCGGCTTCGCCGACACCAGGGGCGCTGCGCGCCGCTTCTTCCACATCGACGCGCAGTCGATCGTGCTGGGCGTGCTCACCGAGCTCGCGAAGGACGGCAAGGTCGACCGGTCGGCTCTGAAGCAGGCCATCGACCGGTACCAGCTCCTCGACGCCACGGCGGCCGATCCGGGCGCCGCGGGCGGCGACGCGTAAGGCCATACGGCCCGTACGTACCCCACCGGGCCCCGGCCGACTTCGCGTCGGCCGGGGCCCGGTGTTTCTACGTCTGCGCTTGTCTGCGGGCCGCACGTGGCTGATCGCGCAGTTCCCCGCGCCCCTTACGGGGCGCTCATCACCGCGGCCGGGCTCGCGCCGTCGGAACCCGGCGCTCACGCGGTCCGCCGCCTGCGGGGCGTGGGCGGCTGGTCGCGCAGTTCCCCGCGCCCCTTACGGGGCGCTCATCACCACGGCCGAGCTCGCGCCGTCGGAACCCGGTGCTCACGCGGTCCGCCGCCTGCGGGCCGTGCGTGGCTGATCGCGCAGTTCCCCGCGCCCCTTACGGGGCGCTCATCACCGCGGCCGGGCTCGCGCCGTCGGAGCCCGGTGCTCACGCGGTCTGTCGCCTGCGGGGCGGGGGCTCAGCGTTCCCAGATCTTGAAGGCGCGGACCCGGTACGGGGATTCGGGGGTGTAGGCGCCGGGCGGGTAGGTGGAGAATTCTCCGGTTTCCGCGCATTCGGCGCTCTGGTAGGCGGTGACGGGGTGGCTGGTGCGGTTGGCGAGGGAGGCGGCCGAGGCGCCGGCGGGCAGGGGCTCGCAGCTGTCGATGTCCGTGTCGGTCAGGTCGTGCGTCTGGCGGGCGCCGTGGAAGCCGCTCTTTGGCCACAGGCAGACCTGGCCGGCGGCGCAGGCGCCGAGCCTGGGGGCGGGGGCGGACGTGGGGACGGCGGCGGCCGTCGGCGGCAGGAGTACGGCCGCGGCGGCGGCCAGCGTCGCGACGACTGCGGTCTTGTTCATGCGGGTTGCTCCCCCGTGTGGCGCGCCCCGGCGGCGCGTGTGCGGCTCAGAGCCTCTCGGGGCGCCCCGGCGCCCGCCAAGAGGGCGCCGAGCGGTTCACCTGGATAGGGGGCGCCGCGCCCGCGGGCGTTCGCCGGCGCCGGAACGGCAAAAGGGCCGAACCGGTTCCGCAACCGGTTCGGCCCTGGCAGGGGACGGCTCAGATGTGCGCCGCGCCCGCTCCCGCCTCGGCGTTCTCGCCGCGCTTGGTGAACAGCGCGACCACGGCGGCGACGACCGCCACGATGCCGGCGACGGTGAAGGCGAAGCCCATGCCCGACACGAACGTGTCATGCGCGACGCCCGTGATCTTCTCGGCGATCTGCGGCGGCGTCTTCGGCGGCACCGGGCCGACGCCGACGGCGACCGCGTCGGACGCCTGGGACATCTGCTCGGGCGTGAGCTTGGGCAGCCCGGCCCCGGCCCACTTGTCGGGCAGGTCGCTGCTGACGCGGGAGGCCATCACCGCGCCGAGCACGGCCGTGCCGAGCGAGCCGCCGACCTGCATGGCGGCCTGCTGGAGGCCGCCCGCGACGCCGGAGTGCTCCAGCGGGGCGTTGCCGACGATGACCTCGGTGGCGCCGACCATGACCGGGGCGAGGCCGAGGCCGAGCAGCGCGAACCAGACGGACATGCCCAGGTTCCCGGAGTCCGAGGACAGGCTGGACATCCCGAAGCAGGCGACGGCGGTCAGGACCATGCCGCCGACGAGCGGGACGCGCGGGCCGAGCTTGGTGATGAGGGCGCCCGCGATCGGCGAGGCGACGATCATCATCGCGGTGAGCGGCAGCAGATGGAGCCCGCTGTCGACGGGGCTCATGCCGTGCACGTTCTGCAGGTAGAAGGTGACGAAGAACAGGCCGCCCATGAAGGCGAACGCCATCAGCACCATCAGGATCGTGCCCGCCGACAGCGGCACGGAGCGGAACATGCTCAGCGGGATCAGCGGCTCCTTGACCCTGGTCTCCCAGAGGGCGAAGAGCACGAAGGCGACGATCGCGAGGCCGAGGAAGAGAAGCGTCTTGGGCTCGCCCCAGCCGCCCCACTGGTTCTCCTTGATGAGCGCCCAGATCAGGCAGAACATGGCCCCGGAGAGCAGCAGGATGCCGAGGAAGTCGAAGGACTTGGCGGCGTTCTTGGCGCGGTGATCCTTGAGGATCACCAGGCCCAGTACGAGCGCGATGGCGCCGACCGGGACGTTGATGAAGAAGACCGACTGCCAGTTGACGTGCTCGACCAGCAGCCCGCCGACGATCGGGCCGGCGGCGGTGGAGGCGCCGATGACCATGCCCCAGATGCCGATGGCCATGTTGAGCTTCTCGGCCGGGAAGGTGGCGCGCAGCAGGCCGAGCGCGGCCGGCATGAGCAGCGCGCCGAAGAGGCCCTGGAGCACGCGGAAGACGATGACCAGCGCGACGCTGCTGGAGATGCCGATCGCGCCGGAGGCGAGCGCGAACCCGGCTATGCCGATGAGGAAGGTCTGGCGGTGGCCGAAGCGGTCGCCGAGCTTGCCGGCGGTGATCAGCGCGACCGCGAGGGCGAGCAGATAGCCGTTGGTTATCCACTGGACGTCGGCGAGCGAGGCGCCGAGGTCCTTCTGAATGGCGGGGTTGGCTATGGCGACGATCGTGCCGTCGAGCGCGACCATCATCACGCCGATCGCGACGGAGATGAGGGTCAGCCATGGATGGCCCCGCAGCCCCTTCCGGGGCCCCGGTACGGGATGTTCCGGCGCCGCGTCGGCGACGGTGGTCTGAGACGTCATACCGCGAGATTATGGCAGTGGCTGACAATTGACAAACCCGCCCATGAGTCGGTAACTGTCATGTCGCTCACAGATATCGTGAGCAGCGGAAACCCGCCTAGGAGAGGGCCGAGCGGTGAAGACCGAACAGGAGACCGAACTGTCGGCCGGACAGCCGGCCGGCCCCTGCGGGCTGCGCGAACGCAAGAAGCGGCGGACCCGCGACGCGCTGATCCGGGCCGCCCTGGAGCTGTTCCTGGCGAAGGGGTACGAGCAGACGACCGTCGACGAGATCGCCGACGCCGTCGACGTCTCCCAGCGCACGTTCTTCCGCTACTTCTCCAGCAAGGAGGACGTCGCCTTCGCCCTCCAGGGCCTGATCGAGACGCGCTTCTTCGCGGAGATCTGCGCCCGCCCCGCCCACGAGCCGCCGATGACCGCGCTGCGCAACGCCGTCTCGAACGGCTGGGCCACCATCGACGAGGAGATGAAGGCGGTCGCGCCGCCCCAGCTGCACATGCGCATGTACCAGGTGATCGAGTCGACGCCCGCGCTGCTCGCGACCCATCTGCGCCGCCAGTACGACACGGAGGAGCGGATCGCGCAGGAGATCGCCCGCCGGGAGGGCCTGGACATCGACGCCGACCCGCGGCCGCGCGTCCTGGTGGCGGCGTTCGCCGGGGCGATGCGCGTGGCGGGGAAGATCTGGGGCGAGGGCGACGACTGGACCGCGAACGCGATGCGGGACCTCACCGAGAGGTATCTCGCCGTCCTGGAACCCGCCCTGTCCAAGAACTGGCGGACCTCGCCCCGAACCTGACCCCGACTCGCACTCCTGTGCACAATTGTCCGCTATCAAACGTGAGATGACTCACGCGCTTGGCGGCTGCCGCCGGGTTTCTCCTAGGGTGGCCCGCGGTGACTTCCTTCCCGGAGCTCGGTGCTCCCTCCCCCCTGCCCTGGACGAACTCGGCCACGGTCTGGCGCGCGCTGCTCGCCCTGGCCGTGGTCTTCGTCATGCTCGCCACGACCGGATGGACCGCCATCCGGAGCCACAGAGGGGAACCCGACGCGAGAGCCGCCTCGCTCAACGCCTGGCTGCACGGCTCGCTCGCCGGACACCGGCTGCCCGACCCGAACGGCCCGCCGAGCACCCTGGCGCGGTTCTTCGCCGGCCTCGCCGGCGGCCAGCTGAGCTATCTCGTCAACCGCTACCCGCTGGTCGTCGGCAACCTCAACGGCGCGCCCGTGCCGCTGCGCTACCGCGCCAACCGCGTCGCGCTCGACCGGGCCCGCGCGGTCGAGGAGAAGCGCGCGCACGACCAGCGGCTCACCCCGCTCGGCCGCGGCGAGGCCAACCGCCGCATGCACCGCTTCACCTCGCTGATGCGCGACGGCCGGCAGATCCTCGCGTTCAACCCCGGCGGAGCCGGGCGGGTCGCCGAGGTGTTCGGCGACCTCCCGCACGCCGACCGGGTCTCCGTCGTGGTGCCCGGCGTCGACACCTCCGCGCTGACCTACGAGAAGACGGCCCGTCCGTACACCGCCACGGCCGGCATGGCCACCGCGCTCCACGACGCCGAGCGCCGGGCCCGGCCCGCCGTCAGCACCGCCGTCATCGCCTGGGCCGACTACACCTCGCCCTCAGGGCTCGGCATGGACGCGGCCACCGGCAAGCTCGCCGCCGAGGGCGCGCTGCGGCTGCGCGCCCTGGTCCGGGGCCTGCCGAACGACTCGCGCGTCGCGCTGTTCTGCCATAGCTACGGCTCCGTGGTGTGCGGCGTCGCCGCCCGCGACCTGTCCGCCAAGGTCTCCGACATCGCGGTCGCCGGCAGCCCCGGCATGCGCGCCGACCGGGCGTCCGACCTGCGGACCGGCGCCCGGATCTGGGCGATGCGCGACCGCGACGACTGGATCCGGGACATCCCGCACATGGAGTGGGGCGGCCTCGGCCACGGCGCGGACCCCGTCTCCGCCGGCTTCGGCGCCCGCGTGCTGTCCGCCGACGGAGCCGTCGGCCACCCCGGCTACTTCCGGCCGGGCACCGTCAGCCTGGAGAACTTCGCGAAGATCGGCGTCGGCGCCGCCGCGTCCGTACAGTGCGCGGCGGACGACGGAAGCTGCGCCGCGGACCTGAGCTAGTGCGCGCGCCTACCCGGCCGACGGGTGCGCCGCCCGCGCCCGTACGCATGTTTCAGGACACGCCACCGGGTGTGCGGACGTACGTGTCACGAGGTTTTACGCGCGTAGCGCCGGAGGGGGGACAGGCGGGCGACCGCCGCCTACGATGAACCACATGGGTGATGTGCTGGCCGGTTTCCACGCCGTCTGGGAGTTCGACACCGACTCCGTGCTCATCCGATTCGAACGGGGGCTGCGCACGCCGAAACTGCTCCAGGCGCTCGGTGAGCGCCGCGTGCCCTATGAGGCGCTCGCGTCCGTCGAGCTGACCGAGGGCAAGCGCGGCACGGTCGTGCTGCGCGCGACGCCGAGGCCCGGCGCCGACCCGCTGGCCGACGCCGCCGACGGGCAGCTCAAGGAGGGCAGCGACCCCTACCGGCTGGTGCTGCCCGCCGAGCGCGAGACCCTCGCCGAGTACTACGCCGACGAGCTGCGCTCCCGGCTCGGCCCCGAGGCGGACACGGCGGCCGAGCGGTATCTGGTGGCCGCGCCCCCGCCGCCGCCGTCCTTCAAGGCGTACGACGCCAAGGCGTTCTTCGACGGCGAGACCGTGTCCTTCCGCTGGTTCTGGACGGGCGCGTCCACCGCCAAGTGGAAGGCCGGCGACCAGCGTTTCGAGGTGGCGGGGCTGTCCGGCGTCGAGTGGCGCTCCCCCGAGATATTCAACGGCCATCTGCGGCTCCTGCCGCGCGGTACGACCGCCGAGGACCGGCCGGGCGCCGCCGACCAGGACCCGGCGGCCGTCGTCTTCGGCATGGGCTACGGACTCGCCCACGAGTCGCTGCCGTTCGCCGCCGCGGTCCTGGAGGCCGTACAGGCCGCGACCCCGGCGCTCGTCCCGGAGCGCTCCCCCGCGGCCCGCCCGGACCCGGCCGACATCGCCGACCGCATCCGCCACCTCGGCGCCCTGCGCGAGGCCGGGCTGCTCACGGACGACGAGTTCAGCCACAAGAAGACCGAACTGCTCGCGGAGCTGTAGCCGGGCCCCAGGGGTGCGCGGCAGGGCCGGACTTCGGCGGCAGCACATAGGCTGACCTGGTCATGTCCACTTCCCCTCGCTCTCCCGTCGGGCGCGGCGCGGCCCGGTGGCTGCCCGCTGTGGCCGCGTGCGCGGTGGCGGCCGGGCTGCTCCAGTCCACGTTCAACGTGCTGGCGAACGACTACCGGCTGGGCGTCGCCGCCGCCCTGGCGCTCGCCGCCGCGCAGACCGTGCCGCTGCCCCTCGCGCTGCGTCGCCCGCTGCCCGCCTGGGCCGTCGTGTTCGCCGCCGACCTCGTGGGCGGCTTCGTCCTGCTGTCGGCCGACGGCGTGGACGGCCGGGCCTGGCCGTGGACGCCGCCCGCGATGATCGGCTATCTCCTGGTGACCGCCGCCGTGGGGCTCCGCGAGGGCCGCCGCCGGCTCCTCGCCGTAGGGGCGGCGACCGGCGCCACGGCCGTACTCCCCGCGCTGTTCCCGACCCGCCAGGAGAACGCCACCCAGCTGCTGCTCTTCCTTCTCACCGGCGCCGTGCTGCTGCTGACCGGCGCGGTGCGCGAGCGCGGCGAGGCGCGCCGGGCGCTGGCCGCGCAGCGCGAGGTCAGCGAGGCGGAGCGGGCCCGGCGCACCCTCCTCGAAGAACGCGCCCGCATCGCGCGGGAGATGCACGACGTCGTCGCGCACCACATGTCCGTGATCACGGTGCAGGCGGACAGCGCCCCCTACCGGCTCGGCGGCGTGCCGCCCGAGACGGGCGAGGAGTTCGCCGCCATCGCCGCGACCGCCCGCGAGTCGCTCACCGAGATGCGGCGGCTGCTGGGCGCGCTGCGCGGCACGGACGGTACGGGCGCGGGCGGCGGCGAGCGCGCGCCGCAGCCCGGTCTGGCGGAGCTGGACCGGCTGGCGGAGTCGACGGTACGGGCCGGGGTGCCCGTGGACCTGTCCGTCGAGGCGGGCCCGGACCCGGTCGCCGTGCCGGGGGCCGTGGACCTGTCCGCGTACCGCGTCGTGCAGGAGGCCCTGGCGAATGTGGTGCGGCACGCGCCGGGCGCGGCCGCCCGTGTGTCGGTCGCCTCGGACCGTACGGGTGTGCGCGTCGTGATCGTCAACGCCCCGGCCCCCGCGCCCGGCGCGCCGCTGGAGAGCGGCGGTACGGGCCACGGCCTGGTCGGGATGCGCGAACGCGTCCGGCTGCTCGGCGGCACGCTGGAGGCGGGCCCGCTGCCGGACGGCGGCTTCCGCGTGGCGGCGCGCTTCCCGCTCACCGCAAGCCCCACAGCACCCGCAGACCCCACAGACCCCGCAGACCCCGCAGACCCCGCAGAACTCGATACGGCCCACGACACCGCAGAGGAATCCCCCGCCCCATGACCATCAGGGTGATCATCGTCGACGACCAGGCCATGGTGCGGGCGGGGTTCGCCGCGCTGCTCGACGCGCAGCCCGACATCGACGTCGTCGGCGACGCGGCGGACGGCCGGCAGGGCGTCGAACTGAGCCGCCGCGTCCGCCCCGACGTGGTCCTCATGGACGTGCGGATGCCCGAGACGGACGGCCTGGAGGCGGCCCAGCAGATCCTCACCACCGATGAGGACGATCAGGACGCGGACCACCGCCCGAAGGTGCTGATGCTCACCACCTTCGACGTCGACGACTACGTCTACGAGGCGCTGCGCGTCGGGGCCAGCGGCTTTCTGCTGAAGGACGCGCCGCCGGCCGACCTGATCGCCGCCGTACGGGTCGTGGCGGGCGGCGACGCGCTGCTCGCCCCGTCCGTCACCCGCCGGCTGATCGAGGAGTTCGCCCGGCAACGCCCGGACCCGCGCCGTACGCCCGTACCGCGTCCGCGGGAACTGACCCCGCGCGAGACGGAGGTGCTGGAGCTGATCGCGCGCGGCCTCTCCAACCAGGAGATCGCCGGGACCCTGTTCCTCGCCGAACAGACGGTCAAGACGCACATCGGCCGCGTCCTCGCCAAGCTCCAGCTCCGCGACCGGGCGCAGGCCGTGATCTTCGCGTACGAGTCGGGGCTGGTGGCTCCGGGCGAGCGGTAGCGAGGGGCGGCGGGCAGCCGCGCCCCCGCCGGGGAGAGAACTACTCCCGGCCCGCCGACGAGAACGAGAGGTCCGCGTAGCGCCCGCCCGCGACCTTGCCGGCGATCGGCTCCAGCCGGGCCAGTTCGTCGTCGCCGAGCACGATCCGCGTCGCGGCCGTGTTCTCGTCCACGCGCCGCCGCTTGGTCGTGCCGGGGATCGGCACGACGGTGAGCCCGCGCACCCGCGCCTGCTGCTGCACCCAGGCCAGCGCGATCTGGCCGGGCGTCGCCCCGTGGTCGCGGGCGATGGCCCGTACGGGCTCCAGCAGCGCGGCGTTGACCGCCGCGTTGTCGCCGGTGAAGCGGGGCTGCGTGCGGCGCCAGTCGCCCTCGGGCAGGTCCTGGTCGGCGTTGGCGAAGGAGCCGGTCAGGAAGCCGCGGCCGAGCGGCGAGTAAGGGACGAAGCCGACGCCCAGCTCCTGGGCGGCGGGCACCGCGCTGCGCTCCACGTCGCGGCTGAAGAGCGACCACTCCGACTGGACCGCCGCGATGGGGTGCACGGCGTGCGCGGCGCGCAGCTCGGCGCCGGTCACCTCGCTCAGCCCGAGGTGCTTGACCTTGCCCTCCTCGACCAGCTCCGCCATCACGCCGACCGTCTCCTCGATCGGGACGTTCACGTCGCGGCGGTGCATGTAGTAGAGGTCGATCTGCTCGACGCCGAGCCGTCGCAGGCTCGCGTCGATGGCCCCGCGGATGTACCCGGGCGAGTTGTCGATGATCCGCTTGTCCGGATCGGCCGGGTCGGCGGAGAGCGCGAACTTCGTGGCGAGGACGACCTCGTCGCGGTGCGCCCGGATGAACGGCGAGATGAACTTCTCGTTCTCCCCGGCGCCGTACAGGTCGGCGGTGTCGTAGAGGGTGACGCCCAGTTCGAGGGCGCGTTCCAGGGCGGCCCGCGACTCGTCCGCGTCGGCCGGGCCGTACGCGTGGCTCATCCCCATGCAGCCGAGCCCCTGGACCCCGACGCGGGGGCCGTCGGTCCCGAGGGCGACGTGTGCGATCTTCTCCGTGCTCATACAGGCATCAGGCCCTTTCGGACGCCTCGGACACCCGGCGGGCGTCGGCATAGACGTCGATCTTGTAGTCGAGGACAGCGAGGGTGCTCTGGAGCTCCGCGATCCGCTTGCGTACGTCCTCCCGGTGGGCGGTCAGCAGCCGCTCGCGCTCCGCGAACGTCTCCTCGCCCGCCCGCACGAGCTCCGCGTAGCGGACCATGTCGGCGACCGGCATGCCGGTCAGCCGCAGCTTGCCCACCAGGTCCAGCCAGTCCAGGTCGCGGTCGTCGTAGCGGCGCTGGCCGGTGTGGGAGCGGTCGACGTGCGGCATCAGCCCGATCCGCTCGTACCAGCGCAGGGTGTGCGCCGACAGCCCGGTGTACGCGGCCGCCTCGCTGATCGTGTACTCGCCCCGTCCGGCGGGCCGCGGGCGCTCCTCCACCGCGAGGCACCAGCCCGGCCGCGCGGTCCTGGCCGCTCCGGTCCCGGTCTCTGTCTCGGTCACTGTCATGCCACTCCCCCTTCGCCCCTGCTGCGGCTCTTCAACGCTAGAGACTTGGAGCGCACTCCAAGCAAGCGGATCCTTGACCGAATTTTGAGCGGGTTAGGCTCGTCGCCATGGAGAGCATGGCGAGCCTGAACAAGATCGAGAACTGGCCGGTCGAGAACGCCGCCGCCGTGGTCGTACGGGCCGACGGCACGCGCGCCGGTTCGTACGGACCCACCGGGCGCGGCTTCCCGCTGGCCTCCGTGACCAAACCGCTCGCCGCGTACGCCGCGCTGCTCGCCGTGGAGGAGGGCGCCATCGAGCTCGACGAGCCCGCCGGGC
Source organism: Streptomyces sp. NPDC050617 (assembly GCF_040654795.1). Classification (NCBI taxonomy): domain Bacteria; kingdom Bacillati; phylum Actinomycetota; class Actinomycetes; order Kitasatosporales; family Streptomycetaceae; genus Streptomyces; species Streptomyces sp. NPDC050617. Next base: position 69,372 of record NZ_JBFAIS010000022.1, read on the forward strand.
CGCCCGGCTCCACCGTCCGCCACCTGCTCGCGCACACCTCCGGGCTCGCCTTCGACGAGCACCGCACCATGTCCGAGCCGGGCACGCGGCGGCTCTACTCCAACGCCGGGTTCGAGGCGCTCGGCGACCACATCGCCAAGGCGACGGACATCGACTTCCCGGAGTACCTGCGGCAGGCGGTGCTGGAGCCGCTGGGCATGACGGCCACGACGCTGGCCGGGGCCGGGTCGCCCGCCAAGGACGGCGTCTCGACCGCCGACGACATCGCGCGCTTCGCGGCGGAGCTCCAGGCCCCGAGGCTGCTGGCGCGGGAGACGCTGACCGAGGCGACGTCGGTGGTCTTCCCCGGGGTGAGCGGGGTGCTGCCGGGTTACGGGCATCAGCGGCCGAACGACTGGGGGCTGGGGTTCGAGATCCGCGACGGGAAGGCTCCGCACTGGACGGGGGCGTCCTCGTCGTCGCGTACGTTCGGGCACTTCGGGCAGGCCGGAACGTTTCTGTGGGTGGACCCCGAGGCCGGTGCCGCTTGCGCGGTGTTGACGGATCGGGCGTTCGGGCCGTGGGCGGTGGAGGCTTGGCCTCCGCTGACGGATGCCGTTCTCGCGGAGCTCGGCCAGGGTCACTGATTTCGGGGCTCCGCCCCGGACCCCGGTCCTCAATCGCCGGACGGGCTGGATTCGCCTGGGCTTGCCCTACGGGCGGGTGTCCTCAACGCCGGACAGGCTGGATGTGCCCCGGCTTGCCCTACGGGCGGGTGACCTCAAGCGCCGGACGGGCTGGATGTGCCCCGGCTTGGCCTACGGGCGGGTGTCCGCAAACGCCGGACAGGTTGGATGTGCCTCGGCTTGCCCTACGGGCGGGTGTCCTCAAACGCCGGACGGGCTGGATGTGCCTCGGCTCGTCGATTTATCCGAACGACGGTTCCCTGTGCATCTCCCACAGGAGCAGTTCGGAGCGGCCGATGGACTGGGCCTCGGCCGGGTCGTCCGGGGCGGTGTTCTCCAGGCGGGCCGCGTCGCCCTCGTGGAGGATGTCGCCGCCGAGGCGCACCGCGCCGTGCACGACATGCGCGTACGTCCACGGCGCCGCCGGCATGGCCGTGCGTTCGCCGGAGGCGAGGCGGCGGACGTGGAGGACCGCTTCCGCGCGGCGCAGGGCGTACGGGGTGCCGTCGGCGATGCCGCGTACGACCTCGTAGGCGGGGTCGCCGCCGAACTCCGTCGGGGTCAGCCACATCTGCACGAACCGCAGCGGGACGCTCCCGGCGTTGCGTTCCGTGTGCCGCACGCCGGCGCCCGCGCTGAGCCGCTGGACGTCGCCGGGGCGCACGACCGAGACGTGCCCGGCGGAGTCCTCGTGGGTCAGCTCGCCCTCGACGACCCAGGTGACGATCTCCACGTCGCGGTGCGGGTGTTCGGCGAATCCCGCGCCGCCCGCCAGCCGCTCCTCGTTGCAGGCTTCGAGCAGCCCGAAGCGCACGTTGTCCGGGTCGTAGAAGCCGGAGAAGGAGAAGGCGTGCCGTGTCTCGATTCCGGCCGCCGGGTCACCGCCCCGGTACCGCTCGTCGCCCCGCTGCACCCGCGTCATCCGGCTACGGTAGCCCGGCCGCTCCGTACGGCGCGCGAATAGGGCAGGCTTGTCCCGTGCCTGAACCCGCCGCTAACACCCCGCATCCGCACAGTGCCACCCTCCGCCGGCTGGAGAAGTCCTCCGGGAAACTGGCCGCCAACGCCATCGCCCGGATGGACGAGCAGCTGCCGTGGTACCGGGCGATGCCCCCGGAGAACCGCTCCTGGATCGGGCTGGTCGCCCAGGCCGGCATCGCGGCCTTCACCGAGTGGTTCCGGCACCCGGAGACCCCGCAGGCGATCAGTACGGACGTCTTCGGGACCGCGCCCCGCGAGCTGACCCGCGCGATCACGCTGCGCCAGACCGTGGAGATGGTCCGTACGACCATCGAGGTCATGGAGTCGGCCATCGAGGAGGTGGCGGCCCCCGGCGACGAGTCGGTGCTCCGGGAGGCGCTGCTGGTCTACGCCCGTGAGATCGCCTTCGCGACCGCGCAGGTCTACGCGCAGGCCGCGGAGGCGCGCGGCGCGTGGGACGCGCGGCTGGAGTCGCTGGTGGTCAACGCGGTGCTCTCCGGGGAGGCCGACGAGGGGGCGCTGTCGCGCGCCGCCGCGCTGGGCTGGTCGTCGCCGGAGCATGTGGCGGTGGTCCTCGGGACGGCCCCGGACGGGGACAGCGAGCTGACCGTGGAGGCGATCCGGCGCGCGGCCCGGCACGCGAAGCTCCAGGTGCTGACCGGGGTGCTGGGCAGCCGGCTGGTGGTGATCGCGGGCGGTTCCGACAATCCGCTCCAGACGGCGAAGTCGCTGATCGGGCCGTTCGCGGCGGGCCCGGTGGTGGCCGGTCCGGTGGTCGCGGACCTGCTGGCCGCGAACCGGTCCGCGGCGGCGGCCGCGGCCGGTCTGAAGGCGTGCGCCGCGTGGCCGGACGCGCCGCGTCCGGTGCTGGCGGACGATGTCCTGCCGGAGCGCGCGATGGCCGGAGACGTGGCGGCGCGTGAGCAGCTGGTGGAGGAGATCTACAGACCGCTGGAGGAGGCGGGGTCGGCTCTGCTGGAGACGCTGAGCGTCTATCTGGAGCAGGCAAGCAGTCTGGAGGGGGCGGCGCGGATGCTTTTCGTGCACCCCAACACCGTGCGATACCGCCTCCGACGTGTGACGGACGTCACGGGATGGTCACCGTCCGATGTGCGGTCCGCGTTCACGCTGCGTATCGCCCTCATCCTGGGGCGCCTGGCCGACGCGGGAACGCGGTCGTAGGCTTTTATCGGAAACCCACAATTAGCCCGACGGTTCTTCGTCCCTGTCCCCACGGGTGGGCGAGGCCGTCCGCAAGAGAGAGTGTGAGGGTGCTCGTACTCGTCGCTCCCGGCCAGGGCGCTCAGTCGCCCGGCTTCCTGACCCCCTGGCTCGACCTTCCCGGCGTCACCGAACGCCTCGCGGAGTGGTCGGCCGTCGTCGACCTGGACCTCGTCCACTACGGCACCAAGGCCGACGCGGAGGAGATCCGTGACACCGCGGTGGCCCAGCCGCTGCTGGTGGCCGCCGGCCTGCTCACCGCGCGGCAGCTCTTCGACTCCCCCGCCGACCTGGTCCGCCGGGCCGGCGCGGTGGCCGGTCACAGCGTCGGCGAGATCACCGCCGCGGCCGCCGCGGGCGTGCTGTCCGAGCAGTCCGCGATGGCGCTGGTCCGCAAGCGGGGGCTGGCGATGGCGGAGGCCGCGGCGGTCGCCGAGACCGGCATGGCCGCGCTCCTCGGCGGCGAGCCGGACGCCGTCCTGCCGCACCTGGAGAAGCTCGGGCTGACCCCGGCCAATGTGAACGGCGCGGGCCAGATCGTGGCCGCGGGCACCGCCGAGCAGCTGGCGGCGCTGGCCGAGGACAAGCCGGAGGGCACCCGCAAGGTCGTGCCGCTGAAGGTGGCCGGGGCGTTCCACACGCACCACATGGCCCCGGCGGTCGCGACGCTGGAGGCGCTCGTCCCCACGCTGGACGCGAGCGACCCGGGCACCCGCTACGTCTCCAACAAGGACGGCCGGTCCGTCGCCACCGGCGCGGAGATCCTCCAGCGGCTCGTCAACCAGGTCTCGAATCCGGTCCGTTGGGACCTGTGCATGGAGACCTTCAAGGAACTGGGCGTCACCGCGATCGTCGAGCTGTGCCCGGCGGGCACGCTGGTGGGCCTCGCCAAGCGCGCCCTGCCCGGCGTCAAGACGCTCGCGCTCAAGACCCCGGACAACCTCGAAGCCGCCCGTGAGCTGATCGCCGAGCACGCGGCCGACTCCGCGCAGCCCCCGGCCGAATAAGGAGCCCCAAGAGCATGACTGCGAAGATCAAGCCCAGCCAGGGTTCCCCGTACGCGCGCATTCTCGGCGTCGGCGGCTACCGCCCGACGCGGGTGGTGGGAAACGACGAGATCCTCAAGCACATCGACTCGTCCGACGAATGGATCCGTTCGCGGTCGGGCATCGCCACCCGGCACTGGGCGGGCCCGGACGAGACGGTGGCCATGATGTCGGTGGAGGCGTCCGGCAAGGCCATCGCCGACGCCGGCATCGACCCGTCCCAGATCGGCGCCGTGATCGTCTCGACGGTCTCGCACTTCAAGCAGACCCCGGCCATCGCCACGGAGATCGCCGACCGGGTCGGCGCGGGCCGGCCGGCCGCGTTCGACATCTCGGCGGGCTGCGCGGGCTTCGGCTACGGGCTGACCCTCGCCAAGGGCCTGGTCGCCGAGGGCAGCGCGGAGTACGTGCTGGTCATCGGCGTGGAGCGGCTCTCGGACCTGACGGATCTGGAGGACCGCGCGACGGCCTTCCTGTTCGGCGACGGCGCGGGCGCCGTGGTCGTGGGCCCGGCGAAGGAGCCGTCGATCGGCCCGACCGTCTGGGGCTCGGAGGGCGACAAGTCCGAGACCATCAAGCAGACCGAGTCCTGGGAGGTGTACCGGGGCCGCACGGATGTGAGCGACATCCGCTACCCGGCGATCACCCAGGAGGGCCAGGCCGTCTTCCGCTGGGCCGTGTTCGAGATGGCGAAGGTCGCGCAGGAGGCGCTGGACAGGGCCGGGGTGCGCGCCGAGGACCTCGACGTGTTCATTCCGCACCAGGCCAACATGCGGATCATCGATTCGATGGTCAAGACTCTCAAGCTGCCGGAGAACGTCACGGTGGCCCGCGATGTCGAGACCACCGGCAACACCTCCGCCGCCTCCATTCCGCTCGCCATGGAGCGGCTGCTGGCGACGGGGCAGGCCAAGAGCGGGGACACGGCGCTCGTCATCGGCTTCGGGGCGGGTCTCGCCTACGCCGCCACTGTCGTTACCCTCCCCTAGGCAGGATCTGCGCAGCCCGGAGCCACCGGACGCTGCACAGGGCTTCATCACTGACCAGTCACACCGTAGAAAATCGAAGGAGCGCCGCAATGGCCGCCACTGAGGCAGAGATCACCGAAGGTCTCGCGGAGATCGTCAACGAGATCGCCGGTATCCCCACCGAGGACGTCAAGTCGGAGAAGTCGTTCACCGACGACCTCGACGTCGACTCGCTGTCCATGGTCGAGGTCGTCGTCGCCGCCGAAGAGCGCTTCGACGTCAAGATCCCCGACGACGACGTCAAGAACCTCAAGACGGTGGGCGACGCCGTCTCGTACATCCTCAAGCACCAGAACTGATCCACAGCCGACGCGTTTGTCGCCACCCGGCGGTGGCGCCGTTGATTCAGTCCCCTCTACACGTGGAGAAAGAATTCCTGTGAATGCGACCAATCGCACCGTGGTCGTCACCGGTATCGGCGCAACCACACCACTGGGTGGCGACGCCGCATCGACCTGGGACGGGATGCTCGCCGGCCGGTCCGGCGTGCAGGCCCTGGAGGGCGAGCGGTGGGCCGACCTGCCTGTCCGGATCGCCGCCGGCTGCGCGGTCGAGCCCGGTGAGAGCATCCCCCGGCCGCAGGCCCGCAAGCTGGACCGGTCGGCGCAGTTCGCGCTGATCGCGGCCCGCGAGGCGTGGGCCGACGCGGGGTTCACCGCCAAGGCCGGCGAGGACGCGGCCGTCGATCCGCACCGGCTGGGCACGGTCATCGCCTCCGGCATCGGCGGCGTGATCACCCTTCTCGACCAGTACGACGTGCTGAAGGAGAAGGGCGTCCGCAAGGTCTCCCCGCACACGGTGCCGATGCTGATGCCGAACGGCCCGGCGGCCAACGTCGGCCTGGAGGTCGGCGCCCGTGCGGGCGTGCACACCCCGGTCAGCGCCTGTGCCTCGGGCGCGGAGGCCATCGGCTACGCCATCGAGATGATCCGTACCGGCCGCGCCGACGTGGTCGTCGCGGGCGGCACGGAGGCGGCGATCCACCCGCTGCCCATCGCCGCGTTCGGCAACATGATGGCGATGTCGAAGAGCAACGACGACCCGCAGGGCGCCTCGCGCCCGTACGACGTCGACCGCAACGGCTTCGTGCTGGGCGAGGGCGCGGGCGTCGTCGTGCTGGAGTCCGCGGAGCACGCCGCGCGGCGCGGCGCGACGGTCTACTGCGAGGCGATCGGCCAGGGCATCTCGGCCGACAGCCACCACATCACCCAGCCCGAGCCCTCCGGCAGCGGCATCGCGCACGCGTTGCAGAACCTGATGGACTCCTCCGACATCAAGCCCGCCGAGATCGCGCACATCAACGCGCACGCGACCTCGACCCCGCTGGGCGACGTGGCGGAGATCAAGGCGCTGCGCAAGGTCTTCGGCGACGACGTGGACCACATGGCGCTCTCGGCCACCAAGTCGATGACGGGTCATCTGCTGGGCGGCGCGGGCGGCGTCGAGACCGTGGCCTCGGTGCTGGCGCTGAAGAACCGCGTCGCTCCGCCGACGATCAACATCGCCAACCTCGACCCCGAGGCCGACGCCGACGTCGTGCGCGACGAGGCCCGGAAGCTGCCCGAGGGGCCGATCACCGCGCTGAACAATTCGTTCGGGTTCGGCGGCCACAACGTGGTGCTCGCCTTCCGCACCGTCTGATCCCGCGGCAGCCGTACGTACGAGGGCCCGCCCGGTCTCCTGGACCGGGCGGGCCCTCGCGCGTGCTGCTCACGTTTCCCGGCGTCAGACCACCTGGTGCAGCCAGCGCACCGGGGCGCCCTCGCCCGCGTACCGGAAGGGCTCCAGCTCGTCGTCCCACGGCTTGCCGAGCAGCTTGGCGACCTCGGCCTGGAGGTCGGTCTCGCCGCGGGCGGACCGGGCGAGGGCGGCGCGCAACCGGTCCTCGGGGATGAGGATGTCGCCGTGGATGCCGGTGACGGCGTGGAAGATCCCGAGGTCGGGGGTGGAGCTGTAGCGCTCGCCCTCGGCGGTGGGGCAGGGTTCGGCGGTCACCTCGAAGCGCAGCAGGTGCCAGCCGCGGAGCGCGGAGGCGAGCTTGGAGGCGGTGCCCGCCTCGCCCTGCCAGGAGAATTCGGCCCGCCAGGTGCCCGGCGAGGCCGGCTGTCTGATCCAGTCGAGCGTGACGCGTACGCCGAGTACGCCCGCGACGGCCCATTCGACGTGCGGGCACAGCGCGCGTGGCGCGGAGTGCACGTACAGAACTCCACGTGTCGTCACCGGGACCTCCAGTGCGGTTCGAGGTACGCCTTCCCCAGCGGCCTCGCGCCTGTGCCGGTCCCGCCTGGGGCAGCATCGGCCATTCTGCCCCAATGATCACTCCCGCACCAGCCAACGAGGTTACCAACAGTAAACACTATTGGGAGCAATTATCCCGAAAAGGGACAGGATGTGACGTGCTGTGATCCGAACAGTACCGGAGTACGCGCCCGAACGGGGCGGAGCCCAGCTGCCACGGGAAAAACTATCGTGCGGTGACACTGCACGGGTGACGTACCGTCGGTCAAGAACAGATATCACCCATCGGCCGGAGGGGGAACAGGGATGCGGGGCAGCACCGCACGAAGTCGCCGCGGTATCGCACGGGCCGCCGTCGCCACCCTGACGGCGGCCCTCGTCGTCGCCGGGACCGCCGGGTGCGACGAGAAGGGCTCCACCGGCGCGGGCGGCTCCAAACCCGAGCCCACGCCCACCCCCGCGTGGAACACCCGCCCCGCCTCCATCGCCTCCCTCGGCGACTCCATCACCCGTGGCTTCAACGCCTGTTCACCGCTGTCCGACTGCCCCGAGGCGTCCTGGGCCACCGGCACGAAGGTCGACAGCCTGGCGGGGCGGCTGCTGCCGTCCCCGGCGGCGCACAGCTGGAACTACGCGAAGACCGGCGCCCGGATGGCCGACCTGCCCGGCCAGCTCAGCAAGGCCCTCCCGCACCGGCCGGAGCTGGTGACGGTGCTGATGGGGGCCAATGACGCGTGCCGCGCGGACGTCGCCGACATGACGTCGCCGGCGCAGTACCGGGCGGACTTCGAGGTGGCGATGAAGGAGCTGCGGCGCTCGCTGCCCAAGACGCAGGTGTACGTGGCGAGCGTGCCGGACCTGAAGAGGCTCTGGGCCGAGGGGCGCGCGGACCCGCTCGGCAAGCAGGTCTGGAAACTGGCCCGGATCTGCCCCTCGATGCTGAAGGAGTCGGACGCCGTGGACACGGCCTCCGAGGCGCGGCGCGGGCAGGTCGAGCAGCGGGTGGCCGCGTACAACGCGGTGCTGAAGGACGTCTGCGCCAAGGACCGGCTCTGCCGCTACGACGGCGCGGTCAACGACTTCCGCTTCACCGAGGCCGAGTTGAGCCAGTGGGACTGGTTCCACCCCAGCAAGGAGGGCCAGCGGGAGCTGGCGTCGATGGCGTACCGCAAGGTCACGAAGCCATAGGCGGCGCGCCGCCGTGGGCCGGTTTCACGCGATCGTCACCGGCGCACTCAGGCGGCGGTCCGCGATGCTGCGGCCCGCCTCCGCGCGGTACGTGCCGGGGACGAGCCGCCAGCCGCCCGCCCTCTCGTCCCAGATCTCGGCGGCCCGGCGCGGCAGTTGGACGCTCGCCTCGACGCCGTCGCCCGGTTCCGCCTCGACGGCGGCGAAGCCCGCCAGGACGCGCGCGGGGCGCTCGACGGCATCGCCGTCGGGGACCGCCAGATAGATCTGCACGACCTCGCGGCCGGGCCGCGCACCGGTGTTGCGGACGCGGACGGTGACGGTGTCGCCGGTCACCTCGATGGCGTCGTACGACCAGTCGGTGTAGCCGAGCCCGTGCCCGAAGGGGTACGCGGGGTGCGCGCCGGACCGCTCCCAGGCCCGGTAGCCGATGAACACGCCCTCATCGTACGGAAGTTCGCCACCCGTCGGGGTGACGCGCACGACCGGCGCGTCCGCGAGCCGGGCCGGCCAGGTGGTGGGCAGCCGCCCGCCGGGCTCCGCCGTCCCGAGGAGTACGTCCGCGAGCGCGGCCCCCGCCTCCTGGCCGGGGAACCAGCCGAGCAGCACCGCCGCGACGTCCTCGCGCCACGGCATCTCCACCGGGGAGCCGGAGTTGACGACCACGATGGTGCGCGGATTGACGGCGGCGACGCGCGCGACCAGCTCGTCCTGGCGGCCGGGCAGGGCCAGGCTGTCGCGGTCGAAGCCCTCGCTCTCGACCCGCTCGGTGGTGCCGACCACGACGATCGCGGCCTGCGCGGTGGCGGCCTCGGCCACGGCCTCCTCGATCAACTCATCCGGATCGCGGCGCGGTTCGCGGTGCATCAGGCAGCAGGCGACGGCGGCGATCGGCGCGTCCGGGGACTTCGGCACGGTGTAGACGAGGCTGACGTCGACCGGCTCGCCCGCCGTCAGCTCGACCTCTCCGCGCTCCACGGGCGAGCCGAGGACCGCGTCGAAGAGGTCGCCGTTCGCCACGCCCTGGTCGCCGTCGAAGACCGTTTCGCCGTTCACGCGCAGCGCGAAGCGGCCCACCCCCTTCGTGCCGAAGGCGTGCGGCCCGCTCTCACGGGGTGTGAAAGCTCCCGTGACCTCGACGGTGTGCAGCGCGTCGAAGGCGACGCCGTCGGGCAGGTCGCCCATCCACTGGACCTGGCCGGTCGGCAGTCTCCGCTCCCCCAGCACGCGCCCGTCCGCGTCGCGGCAGACGGCGCGCAGCGCGAACCCCTGGTCGGCGATGGTGATCTCGTCGTCGGGCTCCGCGCCGACGGCGTAGCCGAGCACCCCCTCGGGCAGGGCGGCGCGCAGCCCGTCGAGGGGCGACACGACATGGTCGGGGAAGACCTGCGCCGAGCCGCCGCCGAGGACGCGGGCGTCGCGCGCGGCGGCCCCGACGAGCGCGACGCGGCGCACCCCGGCCGGGTCCAGCGGCAGGGCCGCGACCCCGTCGCGCACGCGGTTGCGCACGAGCACGAAGGACCGGCGGGCGATGTCGCGGGCCAGCGCCACGCCGTCGATCGGGGCGGGCAGGTCGGCCGGGGCGACGGCGGGCGGCGCGCCCTCCAGCGCTCCGACGCGGGCGGCGAGCAGCAGCACCCGGCGCACGGCGTCGTCCACGTCGGACTCGGCGGCCTCCCCCGCCCGTACGGCCGCGGCGAGCGCGGGCCCGTAGACGGTGCGCGGGCCGGGCATCGCTACGTCGAGGCCGCCGGCGAGGGCCCGTACGGTGTTCCGGGCGGCCAGCCAGTCGGAGACGAGGAAGCCGTCGAACCCCCACTCGCCGCGCAGCACGCCCTGCTGGAGGGCGCGGTGCTCGGTCATGGTGGAGCCGTTGACGCTGTTGTAGGCGGACATGACGCCCCAGGGGCGGGCCCCCGCGACGATGGCCTCGAAGGGGGCGAGGTAGAGCTCGCGCAGCGCGCGGGCGGTGACCTTGTTGTCGACGGTGAAGCGCTCGGTCTCGGCGTCGTTGGCCACGAAGTGCTTGACGGTGGTGGCGACGCCGCCGTCCTGCACCCCGGCCACGTAGCCGGCGCCGATCTCGCCCGTCAGATACGGATCCTCGCTGTACGCCTCGAAGTGGCGGCCGCCCAGCGGCGAGCGGTGCAGGTTCACGGTCGGCGCGAGCAGGACGTGCACGCCCTTGCGGCGGGCCTCCTGCGCGAGCAGCCGGCCGGCCGTGCGGGCGAGGGCGGGGTCCCAGGTCGCGGCGAGCGCCGTGGGGCTGGGCAGCGCGATGGAGGGGTCGTCGGCGCTCCAGCGGACGCCGCGGACGCCGATCGGGCCGTCGGACATCACCAGGGAGGCGAGGCCGACGGCGGGGACCGCGGGCAGCGACCACATGTCCTGGCCGGCGAGCAGCCGGGCCTTGGTGTCGAGGTCGAGGCGGGCGAGCGCGTCGTCCACGGCCTTCATGGCGTCTGTCGTGTCCCGGTTCGCGTCCGCCACGGCCGTACCTCCTCATCGACACCAAAAGACCGATTACGCGAATAATGACACTATGACCCCAGGCCCTGCCTGTAGCACGGTAGGTGTCGTTACCAGATAGCAATACAGTTCGAAGGAGCGGCCCATGGCAGCCAGGGCCCGCGGCGGGGAGCGGCGCGCGGAGATCCTCCGCGCCACCCTCGAAGTGATCGCCGAGCGCGGCTACCGGGGCGCGACGCTCGGCGCCGTCGCGGAGCGCGTCGGCCTCACCCAGCAGGGGCTGCTGCACCACTTCCCCACCAAGGAGGCGCTGCTGCGCGCCGTGCTGGAGGACCGCGACCGGTGGGACACCGGCTCCGGGCCGAGCGGCGGCGCGGGCGGCTGGCCGCTGGGCCTGCTCGTCGCGCTCGTCGAATACAACGCGATGCGCCCCGGCGTCGTGCGGACCTTCTCCGCGCTGCTCGGCGAGAGCGTGACCGAGGAGCACCCGGCGCGCGAGCACTTCACCCGGCGCTACGAGCGGGTGCGCGCGGACATGGCGGCGTCGCTCCGCGCGGAGTACGGCGAGCGGCTGCCCAACGGAATGGCCGCGGAGGCGGTGGCCCCGCTGCTGGTGGCGGTGATGGACGGGTTGCAGTACCAGTGGCTGCTGGATCCGGAGGCCGTGGACATGCCGGCGGCGTTCCGCGCCTTCGTGGCGCTGCTGGGCGAGCCGCCGAACTGAAGGCCGTACGACCGCGCTTGCTCCTCCCCGTCTCCCCTGTCTCCGTCCGCCGCGTCTCCATCCGCCCCGTCTCCGTCCGCCGCGGCTACTCCGTGCTCTCGCGGCGGGAGCGCAGTCCGACCTCGAAGACCCCGTCCCAGTCCGTCAGCTCCTCCACCAGCGGATGCGCCGACGCCTTCCCTTCGAGCCGCAGCACCACGGCCGCCTGCCCGCCGGCCTCCCCCTCGGCGGAGTCCACCTGGACGTCCGTCACCAGGAACCCCCGGCTCGTGCACAGCTCCAGCACCCGCCCCAGCAGCCCGCTGCGCGTCCGGTAGGAGAGCCGCAGCTCGACCTGTTCCATGGACGGCATCGACGCCAGCCGCCGCGTCATCATCGGGAAGCCGCGCACCACGATGAAGTGCACCAGCGTCGCGGCGAGCCCGAGCAGCGGCAGCCCGCCGCCGCACGCCATGCCCACGGCACAGGTCAGCCAGATGGTCGCGGCCGTCGTCAGGCCGCGCACGGCGTCGCGCCGCACGAAGATCAGGCCGCCGCCGATGAAGCCGATGCCGGAGACGACCTGCGCGGCCACTCGCGAGGGGTCCAGCTCGAAGCCGTCGAGCCCCGCCACCGCCCCGAAGCCGTGTATCGACACCTCCATGAAGAGGGCGCTGCCCACCCCCACGAGGGTGTGGGTGCGCAGCCCCGCGCTCTTCTGCCGTACCTCCCGCTCCAGCCCGATCAGGGAGGAGAGCAGGAGCGCGATCCCCAGCTCCGCGAACTGCCGGGCGCCTTGTCCCGTGCTCGCGAAGAGGGGGGCTGCGAAGGTGTACGGGTCGGTGGTCAGCTGGGCGAAGGACATCCCCCTATTGTCGCCCCGCGCGAAACCAGCCCGGAACGCCACACTCCGGACGCGGCGTCAACTCACGGGACGGGGAGCGGCGTCGTCGGCACTGTCGTCGCCCGCGCTGCCGTCGTCCGCGTTGCTGCTGTCGTCCGTGCCGTCGTCGTCCGCCGCCGCCTCGCCCGTGAGGTCCCGTACGAGCATGGTCGCGCCCGCGACGGCGCCCGGCATCACGAAGACGGCGACCACCGGGATGAGGAAGAGGAGGGTCAGCGGCACGCCGAAGCCCCAGGCGAGCAGTTTGCGGCCGCGCAGCAGCCGCAGGCGGTCCGGCAGCGCCACGCCGCGCCGCTGGAGCGCGACGGCCGTCAGCTCCTCGGTGAGGAAGAAGCCCGAGACGCAGAAGCCGATGGCGGGGATCAGGGTCTGGCCGACGACCGGCAGGAAACCGAGCGCGAAGAGCAGTACGCCCCAGCAGGCGGCGCGGGTCAGCACGCGGACGCACTCCACGGTGCCGATCCACAGCTCGCGCCAGAGCGGCAGCCCCGACTCGTGCGCCGTGCCGCCCTCGGCGAGGTCCACCTTCTCGGAGATCGCCTCGTAGAACGGCTCGCCGACCAGGAGCGCGACGGCGGTGAAGGAGAGGAGGGCGAGGAGCAGGCCGCCGCCGAAGAAGAGCGCGGCGAGCAGGGCGCGGAAGAGGCCGAGCCAGGGCGAGGGCCAGCCGTCGGCGAACGGGGTCGCCCAGCCGATGACGTCGCCGGCCCAGAAGCCGAGCGCGACGACGGCGGCCGCGTACCCGACGAGGGTGATCAGCGCGGGCAGCATCCCGAGCGCCCAGAGCCGCCGGTGCCCCGCCATCCACCGCTGCCCCTTGATGAGATAGCCCGCCCCCGCCACAAGATCTCGCATGGCGGGCAAGCGTAGCCGCCGGCCGGGACGGCTCCGTACGTGCGCGCGTACGCGGGAGGCCGCACCCCGGCGCGGGGTGCGGCCTCCTGGCGGCGCGGGGTCAGGCGACGCTCAGCGTGACCTCGATGTTGCCGCGGGTGGCGTTGGAGTACGGGCAGACCTGGTGGGCCTTCTCCAGAAGGTCCTTGGCGGTGGCCGCGTCCACGTTCGGGATGGAGGCCGACAGCTCGACCTTGAGGCCGAAGCCGCCCTCGGGGGTCTTGCCGATGCCGACCTTGGCGGTGACGGTCGAGCCGGAGATGTCGGCCTTCTCCTTGCGGGCCACGACGCCCAGCGCGCCCTGGAAGCAGGCGCTGTAACCGGCGGCGAAGAGCTGCTCGGGGTTGGTGCCGGCGCCGCTGCCGCCCATCTCCTTGGGCGGGTTGACGACGACGTCGAGCTGGCCGTCGTCACTGGCCACGCGGCCGTCACGGCCGTTCTCGGCGGTCGCGACGGCGGTGTAGACAACGTCCACGGACTGAATGCTCATGCTGGGACCCTCCTGCTGGTTCGCCGCGCCCGCCCGCTTGCACGGCCACGGCGTCGATAAGAGTGAGCCTAGTCGCTCAGACTGACGATCATCTTTCCGGTGTTCTCGCCGCGCAGCATGCCGAGGAACGCGTCCACCGCGTTGTCGATGCCGGTCACCACGGTCTCGCGGTACTTGAGCTCGCCGGAGCGCACCCAGGCGGAGACCTCCTCCACGAACCGCGGCCGGAGCGCCGTGTGGTCGCGGACGAGCATGCCCTGCAGGCGCAGCCGCTTGCCGATGACGAGGGCGAGGTTGCGCGGGGCGGGGGTCGGCTCGGTCGTGTTGTACTGCGCGATCATGCCGCAGATGGTGGCGCGGCCGTGCACGTTGAGCGAGCTGATCGCGGCTTCCAGGTGCTCGCCGCCGACGTTGTCGAAGTAGACGTCGATGCCGTCGGGGGCGGCCTCCTTGAGCTGCTTGGCCACGGGGCCGTTCTTGTAGTTGAAGGCGGCGTCGAAGCCGTACTCCTCGGTGAGGAGCCTGACCTTGTCGTCCGTGCCCGCGCTGCCGATGACGCGGGAGGCGCCCTTGAGCCTGGCGATCTGGCCGACCTCGCTGCCGACCGCGCCCGCCGCGCCGGAGACGAACACGGCGTCGCCCTCCTTGAAGGAGGCGACCTCCAGCAGCCCCGCGTAGGCGGTCAGGCCCGTCATGCCGAGCACGCCGAGGTAGGCGGTGAGCGGGGCGGCCTCGGGGTCCACCTTGGCGGCGTTCGCGGCGTCGAGCAGGGCGTACTCGCGCCAGCCCAGCCCGTGCAGGACGTGGTCGCCGACGGCGAACCCGTCCGCCTGGGAGGCGATGACCTCGCCGACCGCGCCGCCGTCCATCGGCTCGTCGAGCTGGAACGGCGCCACGTACGACTTCACGTCGTTCATACGGCCCCGCATGTACGGGTCCACCGACATATGCAGATTGCGGACCAGGATCTGTCCGTCGCCCGGCTCGGCCACCGCGCTCTCGCGCAGCGCGAAGTCCTCCGGCTTCGGCCAGCCCTGGGGGCGGGCGGTCAGGTGCCATTCGCGGCTGGTCTCGGGGAGTGCGGTCATGAAGCGGAGCCTCCTAAATGTTTCAGCAGCTGAAAGAACCATGCACCTGGATATTTCATGCTGTCAAGCAAAACGCTATCCTGATGTCCATGGCCACTCGTACAGACGCACTGACCCTCGAGGTCGTCGACCTCATCGCCACCGTCGTGGTCCGCTACCACGAGGAGTACGAGGAAGCGGCCGCCAAGCACTCCCTCACCGGCGTACAGGCGCGCCTGCTGGCGCTGCTCGCCCGCGAGCCGCTGCCCATGCGGCGGATCGCCGTGAAGCTCAAGTGCGAGCCGTCGAACGTCACCGGGATCGTGGACCGCCTGGAGGGCCGCGGCCTCGTCGAGCGGCGGCCGGACCCGGACGACCGCCGCGTGAAGCTGGCGGCGGCGACGGAGGAGGGCAAGCACACGGCCGATCAGCTGAGGGGCGCGCTCCACTTCGCCCGCGAGCCGCTGGCCGGGCTGTCGGTCGCGGAGCGCACGCTCCTGCGCGGACTGCTCCAGCGCGTGCTGGGCATCGACCCGACCTGACCCGACCGGCGGAGCTTCGGAGGCGCTACGCGCGCGACGGAGCCCCGGACGGAGATCCGTCCGGGGCCCCTGCCCTGCCTGTCGCACCGCCCGCCGCTCGGTGACGTGCGGTGCGTCAGGAGTCCGTTCAGCGCGCGGCGGGCGGTGCGAGCCGCTGCTGGTAGTAGAGGGAGCCGAAGAACGTCCCCCTGGCGCCGGTGACGTACAGCGAGCCGTCCTTGGCGGTGGTCAGGTCATGGACGCCGAACATCAGCGGCTCCAGACCGTCGACCTGCTCCCAGGCGGAACCGGTCCAGCGGACCAGCCGCTGGTTGCCGGAGAGCCCGGCATAGAGCTTTCCGCCGTAATTGGCGAAGGATTCGGCCGTGACCGCTTCCTTGCCCGGAACATCCCGGTGGGTCCAGCTCTTGCCGTCCCAGTGAATGACATACGCGCCGTTGCCCGCCGCCTGGCCGTGCTCGCCCCGGACGGCGCCGGACGCCCATACGTCGTTCGGCCCATTACTGATGACGGCGGTGAGGAATACGCTCGCCTTCGGTATCGAAGGCACCGGAATTCGCGTCCACTTGGCGCCATCGTAGTGCAGAGCGAGCGCCTGGTTACGGTCGTCGGCGACACCGCCGGCATCGGTGTTGCCGACGGCCCAGATGTCGTTCTCCGACTTCACCTGAAGGGTGCTCAGATTGCCCTCGACGCCGTCGAACTTGGTGGTGTCCCACGTCTTGCCGTTCCAGTGGGTCACCGTCGGCACGAATCCGGTCTCGGCCCGCGTGTTGCCGACGCCCCACAGGCTCGTACGGCTGACGGCCTCGGCGTCGAGGATCTCCACGTGCTTCGTGTCGGGGCTGAGGTTGGCCGACCACGTGGCGCCGTCGTAGTGGTGGACCCGCCAGGTGCCGTCGCCGCCGTCCTTGCGGCCGATGGCCCACAGGTCCTCGGGGGAGGTGCCGGTCACCGTGTCGGCCACGCCGTCGGCGGGCAGCTTCAGCTCCTTCCAGGCGTCCCCGTTCCGCTGCCACAGCCGCTGGTCGAGGTCGCAGTCGCCGCATTCCCCCTGCCTGGTGGTGACGACGGAATTGCCGCCGTCGAAGGGGAGGATGGCCGAGGCCGCGTTCTTGACGGGCTGGGGCAGCGTCTCCCAGGCGGGCGGCGCAGCCGCGTTCGCGGGCGCGGCGGCGAGGGCCACGCCCGCGACGGCCGCGATCAGCAGCGCCGAGGCGGCGCGCCGGCCACGGGTAGTTCCCTTGATCATGTGTCCTCCGTTGTCGTCCGTACAGCACTCCGGATCCACGCCGTGCGTGAATTCATGTGCGCCCGCGCGGCGTCGGCGGATTGACCGCACCGGGAGGACCGGGGCCGCGACCGGGTTTTCGGAGAATCCATGCCCGGGACCGAACCTCATCACAGCTTTCCCCCCGTTGGTCGCGCGGCGTCGCCGACGGCGGCCGCGCAAAGCCGAGTCCGAGAACTGGTGGGAACATATCACTTCATGATCCCGGCACTTGGGGGATCTTCTGCGGACTATTCCATTCCGCCCCGCGCGGGCCGCCGGGATATCGATAAGCGGAATCCGGACGGCCGCTGCGGACTATTCCATTCCGCTCGCACTGGGCGGCGCAATTCCGGTCGAATAAAGGACGAGGCCGACCTTTGTTCACCCAGTTCACCCCGGAGTCATGTCGCGCCCTTTCCGACGCGGAACGCGCGCACTCCCGGGCGACGCCGGTCACGTGACGTCGGCCACACCTCACTCCGCGTCGCCGCCGCCCCGTTCGGCACCGCGCCCCCGTTCGGCACCGCGCCCCCCGGTTGACACCGCGCCCGCCCGGCCTCCACTATTCATTCCACTAGCTGACTAGCTAATTAGCAAGGTAGGGAGAGTGCGTGACTGACGCGATCGAGGCGCGCGGGCTGGGCAAGCGGTACGGCCGCAAGTGGGCCGTACAGGACTGCTCGTTCCGGCTGCCGGCCGGCCGGATCTGCGGGCTCGTGGGTCCCAACGGCGCGGGCAAGAGCACGCTGCTGGGCATGGCCACCCGGCTCGTCCAGCCCACGGAGGGGACACTGCACCTGTTCGGCGTGCCGGTGACCGAGACGGCCGTACTCGCCAAGAGCTCGTTCCTGGCCCAGGACAAGCCGCTGTTCACACGGTTCACCGTGGCGGAGACCCTGCGCATGGGGCGGGAGCTGAATCCGACCTGGGACCAGGCGCTCGCGGAGCGGATCGTACGGGCGGGGAACCTCTCCCCCGACGCGCGCGTCGGCACGCTCTCCGGCGGCCAGCGCACCCGCGTGGCGTTCGCGCTGGCCTTCGGCAAGCGTCCCGAACTGCTGCTCCTGGACGAGCCGATGTCCGACCTGGACCCGCTCGCCCGCCATGAGATGGCGGGCCTGCTGATGGCCGAGGCCGCGGAGCAGGGCACGACCGTGGTGATGTCCTCCCACATGCTCTCCGAGCTGGAGACCATGTGCGACTACCTGGTGGTCGTCGCGGAGGGCCGGGTCCGGCTGGCCGGCGAGGTCGACGCGCTGCTGCCCGCGCACGCCCTGGTGAGCGGCGCGCAGACCGACGACGGCCTGCCGCCGCGGCTCGACCTGCACACCGTCATCGAATCCCACACCGTCGGCCGCCAGTTCACGGCCCTGATCCGCCCGGCGGGCAAGGTCGGCGACGACTGGCGCATCAGCACACCCACCCTGGAGGAAGTCCTGTTGGGATACTTGCGGGCCCCTGACGCCCCGCCGCTGCTCACCCCCAGCGCCCGCGTCGAGGAGCGGGGGGTGACGGCATGAGCGCGACGGCACAGGCTCCTCTCGACGAGGCCGCGCCCGGCAAGAAGGGGCCCGGTCTCCTGCACGGGCTGGTCTGGCTGGTCTGGCGCCAGCACCGGATCGCCTTCTGG
The DNA here is from genome assembly GCF_040654795.1 of Streptomyces sp. NPDC050617. Classification (NCBI taxonomy): domain Bacteria; kingdom Bacillati; phylum Actinomycetota; class Actinomycetes; order Kitasatosporales; family Streptomycetaceae; genus Streptomyces; species Streptomyces sp. NPDC050617. The sequence continues at coordinate 87,711 of NZ_JBFAIS010000022.1, forward strand.
ATCGGCATCGCCCTGGCCGTCGTCGGCTCGGCGGTGATGATCTATCAGCGCGCCGGGCTGGTCGACTTCCTGCACGACGCCGCGCACACGAAGAAGGACGTCGGCGAGGGGTTCCGGCTCCGCTACGAATCGTTCTTCCAGGACACGTCCGAGTCCCTGCAGTCCCTGCCCATCCTGATCGGCGTCTTCCTCGGCGCCCCGCTGATCGCGTCCGACCGGGAGCACGGCACCGCGCGGCTGGTGACCACCCAGGCGACCGGCCGCGACCGCTGGATCGCGACCAAGCTCGGCATGGCGGTGGCGCTCACGCTGGTGGGCACCGCGGCGCTCGCCGCGGCCTTCACCTGGCTGTGGGAGCCCGCGCACCTGCTGGTCTACAGCGGCGACTGGCTGGGCGCCGACATCTTCGACACCACGGGACCGATGCCCGTGGCCTTCTCGCTGCTCATGCTCGTCACGGGCGTCGCGATCGGCATGCTCATGCGACGGGCGGTCTCCGCCATGGCGCTGACCTTCGTCGCCGGCTTCGCGATACAGCTCGCCTGGGACTACGTACGGCCGCTGCTCGCGAGCCGCCGCGTGCTCACCTACCCGCTCGGCGACGACAACGGCATCAACCAGCTGCCCGAGGGCGCGGTGCAGTTCGACAACTGGATCTCCACCGCCGGCGGCAAGCTCTACGGCTACGGCACCTGTGTCAACGACGCGCACCCGGACGCCTGCCGGGCCAAGCTCGGCATCGTGAACAACTACGTAGAATACTTCGGCTACGACCAGATGCGCGGCATGCAGTGGCTGGGCGCCGGAATCCTGCTGGCCCTGGCGGCGGCCGTCAGCGTCTTCGTCCTGTGGTGGGTCCGACGCAGGCCGATGTGAGTACCCCGAGACGTACGGCAGGGCACGTGGCCGGCGCATCAGGCGCACGGGAAGAGACGGAGAGGGGGCGCTAGTGGTCGAGTTCCGTATCGACCGGCACAGCGGCATGGCCGCCTACCTCCAGATCGTCCAGCAGGTCCAGGAGGCGCTGCGCCTGGGCATCCTGCTGGAGGGCGACCAACTGCCCACCGCGGCCAGGGTCGCCCGCGACACCAAGCTGAACCCCAACACCACGCTGAAGGCGTACCGGGAGCTGGAGCACCAGGGACTGGTGGAGCCCCGGCCCGGTGTCGGCACGTTCGTGAGCCGGGCGGCGGCGCAGCAGGCGAAGGCGAAGCCGCTCGCCGAGTCGCCGCTGCGCGGCGAGCTCAGCGACTGGATGCGCCGGGCGCGGGTGGCGGGGCTGGAGTGGGGCGACGTCTCCGCCCTGATCACGGCGGCGCGCGCGGAGCACTACCCCTGATCCGGGCCGGGTCCTAACGGCGGATCAGCTTGTTCGCCGAGCGCGCCGCGAAGATCAGGAGGCCGGCGGTCAGCGCCGCCGCCATCAAGGCCGCGTCGAGCACGCCCCGCCCGTCCACGCCGCGGGAGAGCGCGGCGTCCAGTACGAACGTCAGCCCGCCGATCGACACCAGGGGCCCGGCCGCGTACCAGGCCATGAACAGGAAGGGCCCGGCGCCGCCGGTGGGCAGGCCGCCGCCGACGAACATCAGGTCCGTACGGGCCGGGCCGCGGCAGGCCGCGAAGACGGCGGCGGCCGCGAACGGCAGCGCGCACATCGGCATCAGCAGCAGCGGCCAGCGCACGCCCGCCACCGCGTACGGCACGGCCGCGAGCAGCCCCAGCAGGGCGCCGAGGACGGCGGGCACGATCGCGTGCTGGAGCATCAGCGTGCGGAAGCGGAACGGGGACCAGGCCGCGCGCCGTACGTCGTCCGTCTCCAGCCGCGCGGTCTCGGCGAGCGCGCCGACCGCGAAGTAGCCGAAGAGCAGGCCCAGGACGAGCCCGATCACCTGCTTCTCGCCGCCGAGCTCCACGCCGAGGCCCGACGTCAGGGCGGCGCACCCCGTCCAGGTCAGGGCGCGGCCCAGCCGGCCGGGGGTGCGCAGCAGCGCCAGCAGGTCCCGCCACAGGACGACCAGGTACTTGTTGCGGGGCGCCCGTACGCTGACGCGCCAGGTGGGTTCGCCGCCGCCCGACTCCAGTACGGCCAGCTTGGCGGCGCGCAGCTCCAGGGACCACATCCCGGCGGAGACGGCGGAGGAGGTGGCCGCGCGGCTGCGCAGCTGGGCGGTGGGTACGCGCTCGGCCTGCTGGTGCCCGTAACGCAGGGCGACCGCGGCGGCGGCCACGAGCAGCACGACGGCCGCGGGCCAGCCCGGCGCGGAGCCGCCGGTGGCGGCGACCAGCGGCTGCGCGGCCCAGCCCCAGGGGCCGGACCACAGCTCGATCTGCTCCAGGGCGGCGAGCCGGTGCCCGCCGCTCGCGAGCCCGATCTGTACGGCCAGGAGCGCGAGCAGGAGCACCGCGGGGGCCGTCAGCCGGCGCACCCGGCGGGCGAGCCGGGGCCTGCCCTCGACGACCATGCCGAGGGTGACGGCGAGCAGCGGCAGGCAGAGCGCCGCCGGGAGGGCGGCGAGCAGAGCGCCGCCGAACGACGCCAAGTCGATGACGCGCAGCACGACGGCCGCCGCGACGGCCGCGAGGACGCCGGGGAGCAGGGCGAGCGCGGCGGAGAACCGGAATTTCGGCTTCAGTACGGCGGCGCGGCGCACCGGGTGGGCCAGCACCCAGCCGACGTTCGGGCCGGGCACGACGACGGGCCCGCGCCACAGCGCGTCGCGGGCCGCGAACAGGGCGAGGCCCACGGTGACGCCGACGAACACGGCGGGCAGGGTGTGCCGCACGTCGTCGCCGACGCCGCTGTAGTCGGCGCTGACCTGGAGTTCGCGGAGGAAGCGGATGACGTAGCCGCTGCCGTAGCCGAGGACGGCGAGGATCACGCAGTAGATGAGGACGGCCGTGTCGCGGCGGCGCTGGCGCTGGTGCGCGCGGCGCTTGTCCCGCAGCCAGCGGAGCGTCTCCTCGGTGCGGTCGTCGTGCTCCTCGCTCCAGACGTCGTCCTCGTCCTCGTGCTCCTGGACGGGTCCGGCGTCAGCCGCCCCCCGGTCCCCCTCGCGCACGCTCATGACCGCACACCGAGCTTCTTCAGGACCGCGGCCGGGGTGCCCTTGGCGATGACCGCGCCGTCCTCCAGCGCGATCATGCGGTCCGCGACCGCCTCGGCCAGGTCCGCCTGGTGGGTGGCGAGGAGCACGGCCACGCCGTCCTCCTTCTCGCCGATCAGCAGCTCGGCGAGGCGCTGCCGGGCGTCCGGGTCGAGCCGCTGCTCCGGCTCGTCCAGCACGAGCAGGTCACGGGGGCGCACCAGGGCCGCGGCCAGCAGCAGCGACTGCATCTGACCGGAGGAGAGCGAGCCGGGCAGCGCCTTGGCGTGGTCGGCGAGCCGGCGGTCGGCGAGCACCTCGTCGATCCAGCCGTCGGCGTCCTCGACGGCGTGCGCGACGGTGACCAGTTCCAGGTGCTCGCGGACGGTGAGGTCCGGGTAGCAGGCGACGGAGTCGCCGACCACCGCGACCCTGGCCCGCACCGCGGGGTCGTCCTCGGAGACCGTACGGCCCGCGAACAGCGCGCTGCCGCTCGTCGGCGTGTCCCGGCCGCTGGCGATCCGCAGCAGCGTGGACTTGCCGGAGCCGTTGTGCCCGAACAGGGCCGTGCAGGTGCCGGCGGCCAGGCTGAGGTCGATCGGGTGCAGCGCCTTCCGGTCGCCGTACGACCGGCTGACCTTGCGCAACTGCAGCAGCGCCGGGTCGGTCTTCGCGGCCATCGGCCCTCCGTAAGCGCGGGGAATTCTCACCAGACCCTAAGTGATGGGCCGGTGCGCCACTGGAGGCGGGCTCGGCAGCGGGCGGCTCAACGTCCGGGGGCGGCCGGGAGTTCGCCGCGCAGCCGCCTGGCCCTCAGCACCAGTTCCAGTTCGAAGCGGCGGTCGGGGTCGTCGACCTCGTCGCCCCATAACTCCCGGATCTGGCGCAGCCGGTAGCGGACGGTCTGCGGGTGGACGCCGAGCCGGGCCGCCACCTCGGGGGCGCCGCCGCGCGTCTCCAGCCAGGCGAGCAGCGTCTCGGCGAGGCGGCGGCCCTGGGTGGGGCCGCAGTGCAGCAGGGGGGCGAGGCGGCGGCGGGCGAGGTCCTCGATCAGTTCGGCGGGCGGCAGGAGGACCAGCGCCTCGGTGTGCTCGGTGCAGTGCAGCACCGCTCCGGACGGCAGCTGGCCCAGCTCCATCAGGCGTACGGCCGCGCCCGCCCAGCGCAGCGACTTCGCGGCCTCGGCCAACGGTACGGGCGGGCCCATCGCGCCGGACCAGCCTGCGGTGGCCCGGCGCAGCAGCTCGGGGCGGCCGGCGGCGTCCGGGTCGGGGACGATCATGCGGGGCTGCTCGCACTCCATGTCGAGCAGGACACCGTGGCCGACGGCGGGGGCGACGGCCTCGCGGGCCGGCCGCAGCAGTACGCCCACGGCGACGTGCGACGGCAGCGGCCAGCCGAGCCGGGCGGCGTGCTCCGCGAGCGCGTCGGCCCGGTCCTTGCGGTGGTGCTCGGTGAGCAGCAGGTCCAGCAGGCGGCGCTGGAGGCGCAGCCGCTCACCGGTCTGCCGGGCGACGGCCTCGGCGTAGCCGCGCATGGTCTCGGCGACGAGGCCGTCGAGGTAGTCGAAGCCGGATTCGGCGAGTTCGTACATGGCGGGGGCGGGGATGCCGGTCTGGCCGCCGATCTCGGCGAGGCGGCGCCAGGCGAGTTTCACGCCGAGCCGGTAGATGGCCTGGAGGGAGTCGAGGCTGCGGCCGTGCAGCATCTGGCCGCGGCCGAACTCCTGGAAGACGGGCGGGTGCGCGGGCGCCCGCTCCGGCCCGGCCGTCAGCTGCCGGACGAAGTGTTCGAGGGCGCGGCGGATGCCGACGAGCGCCATGGGTTCGCCGGAGTCGTCGGGCACGAGGGCGAGGTTGGGGAATTCGCGGCGGATCTGGCGGAGGATGCCGGCGGCGAGTTCGGGCACTTCGGCGAGGGCGAGTGCGGAGAACCGCCGGACCTGTGAGGGAGGCACGTCCTGCCAGGCGGAGTGCGGCACGGACACGGTCACCGGCCCTCCGGTGCGGCGCTGGGAGACGGCGGCGGGCCCGAGTAGGCCAGTAACGGCAGATCGGTCCGCGACGGTGACGCGCCGGAGGACGGCGGCGGGCCCGACGGTCTCGATGACGGTGACGCGCTCGACGGGGGTCGCGCGCCGGAGGACGGCGACTGTGACGGTCTCGAAGGCGCCGACGGCGACACCGTCCCCTCAGCGGTCACCCCCGGAAACGTCACGAGCGGGTCATTCGGCTGGTCCGGGGTGATGCCGAGCAGCGCGACGATGCCGAACGCCGCGCCGACGGCGAGGGCGGCGGCACAGGCGGCGGTCACGGTGGCGGCGAGCGGTCTGGACATGGCGCGTCGAGCCCCTTTCCGATGGCTGCGCCCCGGCCCGGCCCCGGTAACTGCGAACGTGTGAAGGATCGTTGGAGCATTGACACTCCGTCAAGGGCCGCCTACGGTTCCCGGCCCGTACGAGTTGTGCGCGCCCGGATCGCCCCGCCCTCCCCCGAGGAGTGCCCCTATGCGTCGCTCGACCCCGCCGGTCCCGCTGATCCTGCTCGGCGCCGGCGTCTTCCTGCTGGTGCTCGCGCCGATGCTCACCTGGTACGTGGAGCCCCGCGCGAAACGCACGACCATCGATGTGAACGCCACGACGGTCTTCACCGGCAAAGGCCGCTATTTCGACGCCGAGGCGACCGCCGTCAAGGACGACCAGAAGATCACCATCACCCGGCGGGTGCTCGGCGACGTGGCGGCGTCCGACCGCAGCGGCCGGGCGGTGTGGGACGTGTCCACGACGATCGACACTCCGCGGACGCTCGAATTCAAGGACCCGCGCAGGTCGTTCCAGTGGTCCACGGAGCGCTGGGTCACCGACCGCCGGACCAACGCGCCCGTGCACTGCTGCGGCGAGTCCCCCGGCCCCTTCGAGGGGGACGCCTACCTGAAGTTCCCCTTCGATGTGCAGAAGCGGGGTTACCGCTGGTGGGACAACACGCTAGGCGCGACCGTGCCGCTCCGCTTCGCGGGGGTGGAGCGGGTGCGGGGCTATCAGGGGTACCGCTTCACGGGGAGCGTGAAGCCGACCCGGACCGGCAGCAGGCAGGTGCCCGGCGCGGTCGTGGGACGGCCCCGGAGCAGTCAGATCCAGGCCGAGGAGTGGTACGCGAACGACCGGATCGACCTGGTCGTCGACCGCCGTACGGGCCGGGTGCTGAACGCCTCGCTGTCGCCGCACGTGACGCTGCGCGCGCCCGGCGGCCGGCGGGACGCGGTGACGCTGCTGGAGGGCGAGGACGTCGCGTTCACCCCGCGTACCCAGCGCGAACAGGTCGACATCGCCGAGCGCGACAACCGCAAGCTGCGGCTGATCGGCGAGACGGCGCCGCTGACAGCGGCGATCGTCGGGGCGTTCACGACGGCGGGAGGCGTGCTGCTGCTGGTGCGCGGTGGCACTCGTGACGACTGAGGATGCATGAAGTGACGAATCGTCAGCTCCAGGAAGGGCGGAAATTGTCACCTCCGTGAGTAGCCGCGCCGTACGCGGCGGCGAACACTGACGACCTCACCCCGCGCACCGCCCGGCACCGTTCCCCCACAAGGCTCCGCACCCCGAGGCTCCGCACCCAAGACGAGGCACCCCAAGACGAGTTGGAGCGGCGATGCCCCAGCACGTACGGCCGTCCCCGTACCCCACCGCGGCGCCCCCTGCCGCGCTCCGCGCACCGACGCCGAGACCGACCCCGCCGCCGGACGCGGGCCCCTCCCCCACGCCCCCCACGCCCCGCCGGATCGTCTTCCTCGCCCGCCGCGACCTCGGCAACCCCGCCGCCGGCGGCTCCGAGATCCTCGTCGACCGCCTCGCCGAGGGCCTGACCGCCCAGGGCCACCAGGTCACCCTCGTCTGCGGCGGCCCCGCCGCCCCCCGCGGCTACCGCGTCGTCTCCGCCGGCGGCGACGCCGCCCACTTCCTGCGCGCCCGCAGCCGGATCGGCCCCTGCGACCTCCTCGTCGAGGTCTGCAACGGCATGCCCTACCTCGCGCCCCTGTGGCACCCCGGCCCCACCCTGTGCCTGGTCAACCACGTCCACACCGACCTGTGGCCGCTGCGCTTCCCGGCCCCCGCCGCGCGGCTCGGCGCCCGCCTCGAACGCTGGGCGCTCACCGCCGCCCACCGCCGCAACCTCGTCGTCGCCGTGTCCGGCTCCACCGCCGCCGCGCTGCTGCGCCTGGGCGTGGCCGAGGACCGTATCCGCGTCGTGCACAACGGCGTCGAGCGGCCGCCGGCGCTGCTCCCCGAATCCCCCGAACCGCTCTTCGTCGCCATGGGCCGGCTGGTCGAGTACAAGCGCGTCGATCTCCTCCTCAGGCTGTGGGAGCGGGTGCGGCCCGTCACCGGCGGGCGGCTCGTCATCGTCGGCGACGGCCCCGAACGCGCCCGGCTCCAGGCGCTCGCGGGCCCCGGCGTGACCTTCGCCGGACGGATCGACGAGGCCGCGAAGCACCGGCTGCTGTGCGCCGCCTGGCTGCTGCTGCACCCCTCGCTCGTCGAGGGCTGGGGCCTGGTCGTCACCGAGGCCGCCGTGCGCGGCACGCCCACGGTCGGCTTCGACGTCCCCGGCCTGTGCGACTCCGTCGACCACGGCCGTACGGGCGTCCTCGCGGCCGGCGACTCCGCCTTCGCCGCCGCCTGGTGCGCGCTCGCCCTCGGCCGGGAGCGGCGCGCCGCGCTGGGCCGCGCCGCGCGGCTGCGCGCCGAACGCCTCCACTGGAGCAGCACGGTCCACGGCTTCGGGGCCGTCGCGGCGGAGGCGTGCCGGGCGGCCGCGCCGACCCCCGACGGGCGGTGAGCCGCGGTGGTGCGGGACCCCTCGATCGCCCGGTCCGTCGCCCTCTTCCGTGCCTTCCGGCGCGAGCAGTCCGACCCGGAGCGGTGCTACGCGCTCCTCGCGCGCGACGCCGCCCGGCAGATCGAGCGGTACGAGCCGCTGCGCGACCGGCTGGTGGTGGACGTGGGCGGCGGCAGCGGGCACTTCACCGCCGAGTTCCGTCGCCGGGGCGCCCGCGGCTACCTCTTCGAACCGGACGTACGGGAGCTGACGGCGCACGGCCCGCCGCCCGCCGGCGCGGTGCTCGCCGACGGCTATCTGCTGCCGCTCGCCGACGGCACGGCCGACGTCTGCTTCTCCTCCAACGTGCTGGAGCACGTCGCGGACCCGCGCACCTTCCTCAGCGAGATGATCCGCGTGACCCGGCCCGGCGGCCTGGTCTATGTCGCGTTCACCAACTGGCTCTCCCCCTGGGGCGGTCACGAGACGAGCCCCTGGCACTACCTCGGCGCGGAGCGCGCCCGCGCCCGCTACCGGCGGCGCACCGGCCGCCCCGCCAAGCACACCGTGGGCGAGAACCTCTTCCCCATCCATATCGGCCCCACCCTCCGCCATGTGCGCGCCCTCCCCGGCGTCACCGTGGTCACGGCCCGCTCCCGCTACGCGCCGTTCCTCGCGCGGGCGGTCACCCGCGTGCCGGGGCTGCGGGAGGTCGCCACCTGGAATCTGCTGCTGATACTGAGGCGGTCCCCCTATGACGGTTCGCGGTCTGCTGCCCCTGCGCCCCACGCCGCGGCGGGGTGAGGGACGTGGCTGAGGCGACGCTCGTCCCCTCCCCCGCCGGTCCGGGCCCGGACCGCACCGCCCGGCGCGCGGGCGACGGGCCGGAGCCGCCGCGGGGCCGCCGGTGGCTGCTGGGGTTCTGGGCCCTCGCGCTCGTCGCGTTCCTGGTGCGGGCGCCGGGGCGGATGACCTTCGAGACGAAGCTGGGCGTGGCCGCCGACCCCTTCGGGTTCCTGCACGATCTGGGGACGCTGTGGCAGGACCGGGCCGGCTTCGGCGGCATCGCGGACCAGTACATCGGCTACGCGTTCCCGACCCTGCCGTACTACGCGCTCGCCCACCTCGTGCGGCTGCCGGTCTGGCTGGCCGAGCGGCTGTGGATGTCGGTCGTCGTCGCCGCCGCGTTCTGGGGCGCGCTGCGCCTCGCAGAGCGGCTGCGCGTCGGCTCGCCCGCGACCCGGCTGCTCGGCGCCGTCGGGTACGCGCTGTGGCCGACGTTCACCATCGTCGTCGGGTCCACCGCCGCCGCGGCGCTGCCGGGCGCGCTGCTGCCGTGGGTGCTGCTGCCGCTGGCCTCGAAGACGGCGAGTGCGCGGGTGGCCGCCGCCCGGTCGGCGCTGCTGATCCCGTTCATGGGCGGCGTCAACGCGGCCTCGACGCTCGCCTCGCTGCTGCCCGTGGCGCTGTATCTGCTCTCGCGGCCGCGCGGCCCCCGGCAGCGCGCGCTGCTCGCGTGGTGGATCCCCGGCGTGGTCCTCGCCACCGCCTGGTGGAGCGTGCCGCTGCTGCTGCTCGGGCACTACGGCGAAAACTTCATGCCGTACATCGAGCAGGCGGACACCACCACCGCCACGATGTCCGCGACCGAGCTGCTGCGCGGCGCCGGGAACTGGGTGGCCTACCTCAACTTCGGCGAACCCTGGCTGCCCGGCGGCTGGGCCGCCGCCACCGCCCTCGTCGCGATCATCGGCTCCGGGCTCGCCGCGGCCCTCGGCCTCGCGGGGCTGGCCCGGCGCGATCTGCCCGAGCGGCGCTGGCTGCTGCTGACCGTGCTGAGCGTGGTGCTCATCGCGCTGGCCGGGTACGGGGGCGCGTACGGCGCGCCCTTCCACGCCGCCGTTCAGGGGTGGCTGGACGGCTGGCTGCGGCCGTTCCGGAACATCTACAAGTTCCAGCCGGGCCTGGCCCTCGCGCTGGCCCTCGGCCTCGCGCATCTGACGGCCGTCGCCGCCGAACGGCGCGGCGCCCGCCCCGTGCCCGGCCGCCGCCTCGCCCCCGCGCTGGCCGCGCTGCTGATCCTGCCGGGGCTCGCCTGGCCGTATCTGAACGGCACCGTGCTCCAGCCGGGCTCCTTCACCAAGCTGCCCGCGCACTGGTCGCGGGCGGCCGACTGGCTGAAGAAGAATTCCCCCGACAGCCGCGCCCTCGTCGTCCCCGCCACCGCGCACGGCATCTACACCTGGGGCTCCCCCATCGACCAGCCCCTCGACGTCCTCGCCGAATCCCGCTGGGCGCAGCGCGACTACGTGCCGTTCGGCGCCCCCGGCTCGCGGCGCGCGATGGACGCCGTGGAGCAGGCGCTGATGTCGGGCACCGAAGTGCCGGGCCTGCGGGACTACTTGGGGCGCGCCGGACTGTACGACGTGGTCGTACGCAACGACCTCGACCCGGACCAGATCGGCTACGTCCCGCCGCAGACCGTGAAGCGCACCCTGGAAGCCTCCGGCTACCGCCGGGTCGCCGCCTTCGGCCCCCTGCTGACCGGCGGCCGCATCCCCGCCGAGACGCCCGTACAGATCCAGGGCCTCTACCCGCGCCAGCAGGCCGTCGAGATCTACGAACCTGTCAACACGCCCCGGCCGGGCCCGGTCACCGCGAAACCGGTCTCGGGCACGGCTGTCGTCAGCGGCGGCCCGGAGTCGCTGCTCCCGCTCTCCGCCGACCCGTCGATGCGCGGCCGGCCCGCCGTGCTGACCGGCGACAACCATCCGGGGATCGGCACGCCGCCGCTCCAGGCCGTCGGCGACGGGCTGCGCCGCGCCGACACCCGCTTCGGGCTCGTCAACACCAACACCTCGTACACGTACGGGCCCGAGGAGCGGAATCCGTCCGGCAGTCTCCAGGACGCGGGCCGCCCGCCCAAGCAGATCCTGCCGGTCGAGGGCGTGCGGCACCAGACGACGGCCGTGCTGCGCGGCGCGGCCTCGGTCACCGCCTCCAGCAGCGGCAACTGGCTCTTCCAGCTCCCGCAGTACGACCCGGTGAACGCCTTCGACGGCAACCCGGACACCGCGTGGGCCGAGGGCACGCCCGGCCACCCGGTCGGCCAGTGGCTGCGCGTCGGCTTCGACACGCCCACCGCGATCCCCGCCTCGATCCAGCTGACGCCGCTGCCGGGCGACGGCACGCGGGCCGCGCCCACGCTCGTACGCGTACAGACCGACCGGGGCGCGGCCGACAGCCCGCTCCAGCCGAACGGCCTCCCGCAGCCCGTCAAAGCGCCCGCGGGACAGGCGAAGTGGCTGAAGATCACCATTCTGGACTCGCAGGACCCCAAGCCGGGGCTGTCCGGCGCGGGCTTCTCCGAGGTCGCCATTCCGGGCGTGCAGGTGACCCGGCTCCTCAAGCTGCCGCCGGACGCGCAGGGCACGGACGCGGCGAGCGAAACGTACGCGCTGCACCGCGGCAGCGATCCGGGCGGGCTCTCGCCGGCCTCCGCCGAGACCGGCCTGCACCGCCGGTTCACCACCACCACGGCCTCCTCCCAGGACTACTCCGTCACCGCCTCCGCACTCCCCGTGCCCGGCGACGAGCTCGACCGGCTCCTCGACCTCGTCGCGCCGGGCAGCCGGCGGCGCCTCACCGCGACCGCCGACTCCACCGCCCGCACCGGGAACGCGCTGAGCGCCCGCAACCTGGTCGACGGCGACCTCACCACCGCCTGGATCGCCGGGGACCGGCCCGTCATCCACCTGCGCTGGCCCGGTCGGCGGAGCATCGACAACATCGTCCTCGCCGCCGCGGGCGGCCTCTCCACCCGGCCCGAGCAGATCCTCGTCAACTCCCCGTACGGCGCGGCCACCGCGGGCGTCGACGAGAACGGCCAGGCCCGCTTCGAGCCCATCGTCACCGACCAGCTCGACATCACCATCAGCAAGGTCGCGCCGCTCACCGTCCACAACCCCGTCGCCGACCGGCAGTTGCAGCTCCCCGTCGGGCTCAGCGAGGTGTACGTGCCCGCCCTCGACGACCTGCGCGCGCCCGCGCCCGCCCCCTCCGCCCGCTTCTCGCTGCCCTGCGGCCGGGGCCCGGCGCTCGCCGTGGACGGCGCCCTGCACGCGACCAAGGCGTCGGGCCGCGTCCGCGACCTGACCGAACGCCGCCCCATCGAGGTCGAGTTGTGCGGCGGCGAGGCGCGCGGCGGCGCGCTGCCGCTCACGCCCGGCACGCATACGGTCGAGGCCGGGGACCAGGGGCCGCTGGCCCTGACCGACGTCAGCCTGACGCGCGGCAAGGCCGCGGCTCCGGCGGCGGCGCGCGCGACGAAGGCCCTCGACTGGGCGGGCGACCGGCGCTCCGTGCACGTCGGCGCGGGTTCGGCCGCGTACCTCCAGACGTACGAGAACGCCAACTCGGGCTGGCACGCGACCCTGAACGGCAAGCGGCTGACGCCGTTGCGCGTCGACGGCTGGCAGCAGGCGTTCCTGGTGCCGGCGGGGCAGGGCGGCACGGTCAAGCTCTCCTACACGCCGTCGACGACGTACGACGCGGCGCTGATCGGCGGCGCGGCGGGCATCGCGCTGCTCGCCCTCCTCGCCTTCGTCCGCCGCCGCCCGGCCGCCGAGCCGCCCCCGCCGCCGCCCGCTCCGGGCTGGATCCTGGGGGCCGTGGCCCTGACCGCCGTCCTCGTGGTGGTCGCGGGCCCGCTGGCGGCGGCCGTGCCCGTACTGGCCCTTCTCGCCCGGGTCCGGCCCTGGCTGCTGGTGCCGACGGCGCTGCTGGCCATGGTCGGCGCGATGATCGCGGCGACGACGGGGGCCGGGGAGCCGTTCGCGATGAGCGAGGGCGCGTTCGGCGGCGCGGCGCAGGTGCTCGCCGTCATCGCGCTGGCGGCGGCGGTCGTGACGGTGCCGCGCGCCTCGCGGCAGCCGGTGGCGGGCCGGGCGTACGAGCCGCCCCCCGACTCTCCGTACGAGCCGCTCCCGCCCGGCCCGAGCCCCGCGTACGAGCCGCCGCCCGGCCAGTTGCACGAGCCGTCGCCGGGGCCGTCGTACGAGCCCGGGCCACCTGACACCGCGCACGAGCCTGGGCCGCCTGAGTCCGCGCCGGACGCCGAGCCGCCCCCGGCGCCGCCGCCCAAACCCATGTCCAAGCCCGCGTCCGATCCCGGGGCCGAGCCCTCGCCGCCCCCCAGCCCGCCGGCGGAGGGAGCATGACGGCCGTGGACCGAGAATCCGCCACGCATCCGGGCGGGGGTACGGGGAAGAGGCCGGACGCGCCGGGGCGCGTTCCCTTCCCCACCGTCGACGAGGTCTCCCGGCACTGCTTCCACGAGGAGGAGCCCGAGACCGTCCACATCGAGGTGCGCCTCCCCGGCCGCCCCGACCCCGCCCGGCTGCGGGCCGCCTTCCGCCAGGCGCTGCTGCGCCATCCCCGCGCCCTCGTGCGACAGGCCCCGTCGGCCTGGTGGCGCAGGCGGTACGAGTGGGAGCTGACCGACGAGCCGGACACCGAGCCGGTGGACTTCCCGCCGCCGGGCCCGGACGCGCTCGCACGGGCCCGGGAGCGGGCGCTCGCCGACTGCCCGCCGCTGGAGGTGTCGCCGCCCGTCCGGCTGTCCGTCGTGACCGGCGCGGAGGGGCGGGGTGGGACGGACTGGACGGACGGGCCGGGCGGCGGCTGCGTCCTGCTGATCGCCATCAACCACACCGCGCTCGACGGCCCGTCCTGCCTGCGGGTGCTGGCGACCGCCGCCGAGCTGTACGGCGGACGGGACAACTCCCCCGCACGGGCGGAGCCGACCCCGCACCGGCGCGCGGAGCCCGCCCCCGCCCCCGGCAAGCGCGGCGGGGGCCGCCCCGTACGCGTAGCCGCCTCGACCGCGGCCCCGGCACGCGGCAACGGAGTGCTGCTCGCCGATCTGCCCGTACCGGCGCGCCCGCACCGCGATGCCACGGGCACGGCCCCGTACACGGTCAACGACCAGCTCCTCGTCGCCACCCGCCTGATGGTCGCCCGCTGGAACCTGCTGCGCGGCGGCCCCACCCGGCCGGTGCGGATCACCATGCCGATGGACGACCGCCCGCTCGGCGACGACATGCCCATCGGCAACGGCACCCGGCTCGTGGACGTCGGCTTCGGGGCGGACGAGCGGCTCGACGAGGAGGCGCTGACCGCCGGGCGGCCCGACCCGGCCGCCGTCGCCCGCCTGCTGCGCCGCACGGCCGCGCGGACCCGTATGCTCAAGTCGACTTCGGGCCCCCAACTCGGCCTGGCCGGAACGCTGTTGACCATGCCCGTACTGCCGGTCGGAGTGCGGGCCGCCGTGACCCGCGGGCTGCGCCGGGCCGCCGCGCCCTGGACCTCCACGACACTGCTGAGCAACATCGGCCGCATCCCCTACCCGCTGGACTTCGGCGACGCGGGGCGGGCGGGCGCAGTGTGGCTGTCGGCCCCGGCCCGTATGCCGCGCGGCCTGACCGTCACCACGGCGAGCACCGGCGGCCGGCTCCACGCGGCGCTGCGCTGGTCCCGCGCGCTGCTGGACGACGCGGCGGGCGCGGAGCTCGCGGAGATCTTCACACGCGCGCTCGACGCGACGTCCGCGGCGGCCTCGCACGCCGCGGAACGGTGATGAGGGAGGGCACATGAGCAGCAGCACCACCGCCACCGCGCACCGGCTGCGGGACTTCTACGAGGACCCCGCCGTGCCCGTCGCCTCGGGCGCGGACCGCAGTCGCCGCCAGGCCCGAATGCTCGCCCGCGCGCTGGGGCCGGTACGGGCGTCCGAACCGGCCACCGTCCTCGACGTCGGCTGCGGCGACGGCACGGCGGCGGCCATCGTGTCCGCCGCGCTGCCCGGCCACCGGTTCGTCGGCGTCGACTGGTCGCAGGGCGCGCTGCGGCGGGCGGCGGCGGGCGTGCCGTACGCGGTGCGGGGCGAGGTGACCGGCGACGGGCTGCCGTTCGCGTCCGGTGTCGCCGACGCCGTGCTGTTCAGCGAGGTCATCGAGCATCTGGTGGACCCGGACGGGGCCCTGGCGGAGATCCGCCGCGTGCTGCGCCCCGGCGGCCATCTGCTGCTGTCCACGCCCAATCTGGCCGCCTGGTACAACCGCGCGCTGCTGCTGGCCGGGGTGCAGCCCGTCTTCTCCGAAGTGAGCCTGCGTCAGGTCCACGGCCGACCGGGCACCCAAGTCGTAGGGCATCTGCGGCTGTTCACGGCGCGGGCGCTGCGCGGGCTGCTCACCGCGTCCGGCTTCGTGCCCGTGGAGCTGGCGGGGGCCCCGTACCACGACGTGCCCCGGCCGCTGCGCCCGCTGGACCGCGCGGCCTGCCGGGCGCCCTCGCTCGCCTCGATCCTGCTGGCGCACGCGCGGAAGGCGTAGCCGTGCTGTGGGGTGTGCTGGCGGCGCTGCTGGCCAACGTCGCGTACAGCACGGGCTTCGTCCTGGAGAAACGCGCCCTGACCGGGCTTCCGGCGCTCAGCTCGGGCCGGCCGCTGCGGGTCGTGCGGCTGCTGCTCGGCAGCCCGCTGTGGATCGGCGGCTCGTGCGCGCTCGCGCTGGGCTTCGCCGCCCAGCTGGCGGTCTACCGCACGCTGCCCATCGCCGCCGCGCAGGGCCTGTTCGTCTCCGGGATGGTGCTGCTGCTCCTGCTGTCCTCCGCCGTCCTGGGGGAGCGTACGAGCACCCGCGAGCGGCGGTCCATCGCCGGAATCCTCTGCGCGCTCCTCATGGTCGTCGCCTCGCTCCAGGGCGCGGCCGACCCCGTCAGCCGCTCCGCGCCGACGGACACGCTGCTCGCCGTCTGCCTGCCCTCGCTGGCGGCGGGGCTGCTGCTGTACGGGGCCGCCGAGCGGCGCGCCGGGCGCGGGCGGCGGCCCACGGGCGTGGAGTACGGGACGGCGGTCGGCCTGCTGTACGGGGTGAGCTCGCTGGCCATCAAGGGCGTGTCGGGCCTGCTGACCACGCACGGCGTCGGCGGCGCGGCCCTCGACCTGCTGGCCTCGCCCTATCCGTATCTGCTGCTGTTCACCGGGGCCACCGGGCTGGTGCTGTCGCAGACGGCCCTTCAGCGCTGCCGCGCCTCCCTGATCGTGCCCGTGTGCACGACGGTCACCTCCGTCTTCACCGTCGCCTGCGGCTCGTTCGCGTTCGGCGAGCCGCTGCCCGCCGACCCGGTGCGCCTGGCGCTGCGCCTGGGCGGGACCGCGCTGGCCGTGGCCGTACTCCTGACCCTGCCGCGCGACGACACGCGCACACAACAACCCTCCCCGGTAAAGGACTTGAGCCATGAGAGCTGACGACCCCCTGCTGAGAATCCTCGCCTGCCCGCTCGACAAGGGGCCGCTCTCCCTCGTCGAGACGGAGAACCTCCTCTACAACCCGCGGCTGCGCCGCCGCTACCCCATCGTCGACGGCATCCCGCAGCTCCTCCCCTCCAGCGGCGAACCGGTCTCCGAGGACGAGCACGAGCGGCTGCTGAAGCGGATCGGCGCCTCGTGACCCTCGCCGCCCGCTGCGCCCGGCGGCTGCCGCCCCGCCTGGTCGCCGCGGCCGCCGCCCGGCTCTACCCGCGCTTCGAACCGGAGCTGCGCCGGCTGCCGGACTTCTGCCCGCGCGGCGGCACCGCCGTCGACGTCGGCGGCTGGTACGGGCCGTGGGCGCGGACCCTGGCCCGGCGCGCCGACCGGGTCGTCGCGGTGGAGCCGGTGCCGCACCTGGCCCGCGCGCTGGCCGCCACCGCGCCCCGCAACGTCGAGGTGGTGCAGGCCGCGGCGGCCGACCGGTCCGGCGTGGCCACGCTCTGGCTGCCGCCGGGCGGACGCGGCGACCGCGGCGTCTCCTCGCTCGTACGCCGCCCCGTGCACGGCGCGGCGCTCGCCGTGCCGTGCCTGGCCCTCGACGACCTGGCGCTCACCGGCGTGACCCTGCTCAAGGTGGACGTGGACGGCGGCGAGGCGGCCGTGCTGCGCGGCGCGCGGCGGCTGCTGCGCCGCGAGCGCCCCGCGCTCTTCGTCGAGCTGGAGTGCCGCATCCAGCCGCCCGGCCCGGTGCTGGCGCTGCTGGCGGCGTACGGCTACCGGGGGTGGGTGCTGCCCGGCGGCGAGTGGGTGCCGCTCGCGGAGTTCGACCTGGCCGCCCACCAGGCCCGTACGGCCCACGTCGCCGACCACGGGCTGGTGCGCCGCTCACTGGCACCCCGCCGGCCCCGTTACGTGAACTCGGTGCTGTTCCTCCCCGGCGCCGAGCGGCCCGGCGAGGCGTGTGTGCGCGACGATGGGGCGCATGAGCTCCACGCGTGACGCCGCCGCCCCGCCGCCGTTCGGCCCGCTCCAGTTCCAGCTCGTCCTGTTGCGCCGGATGGCCGACCACCAGCCGGGCCTGGTCGAGGACGCCCTGCGCGAACTGGGCGTGGAGCGCCCGGAGATGCGCGAGGCGAACCGCCGCTGGCAGGCCATGCTGCACTCCTCGCGGCGGCGCGGCGCGGTGTCCCGCTACCGCTCGGTGCTGGGCCCGCCCGGGGCCGTGGCCGAACGCCGCGTCGGCGACCTGACCTGCGAGGCGCTGACCTGGCCGGTGCCGCTCTGGCCGGACCTGCGGTTCGAGGTGCTGACCGCGCCGGGCGGCGGCGTGTGGAACGAGTGGCTGGTCCGCGCCCCGGACGCCGCGGGCCCCGCCCTCCGCACGGCCGAGGACCTGCGCCCGTGGACGTGCACGGTCGACGAGGCGGCGCGGGCCTTCGCCCCGGCCCGCCCCCTGGAGGGCACGGCCCCGACCCGCTGGCGGCTGGCGTTCACGGCGCCGGACGCGGCGGGGGCGCGGCGGAGGTGCATCGCGGAGTTCACGTGGGGGCTGCTGCAACGGGTGGCGGTGGGGACGGAGGACGCGCCGGGGCCCTTCCCCGCCTGAGCGGGAGACCGGTGCACGACGAGACGGGGCGGGGCCCGGTCCGTAACGAGGCGGGGCGAGGCGGGGCGGGGCCCGGCCCGTAAGAGCCGCGCACCCCGCCCCGTCCCGCCCGCCTCGCCTCCGCGACGCGCGCGGTCTACCCGGGGAGCAGCTCCGAGGAGACGTTCCAGGCGGTGATCGCCGGGCGGTCGTGCTCGGTGCCGATGCGGCTGATCGTGCCGGTGTCGAGCCGGAACAGCGCGCCGTCGGCGGCCGGCAGGCCGAGCCGCCGCGCGGTCAGCACCCGCAGGAAGTGCGAGTGCGCGACGAGCACCACGTCGCCCTTGCCGTCCGCACCGTCCCCGCCGGCCTTCAGCAGGGGCTCGATGCCCGCCAGCACGCGGTCCGCGCGCGCCCCCACCTGCTCGGGCGTCTCGCCCGGATGCTCGGCGGGGCCGGGCGCGACGCCGTCGTGCCACAGGTCCCAGTCGGGCCGGGTGCGGTGGATCTCGGCGGTGGAGACGCCCTCGTACGCGCCGTAGTCCCACTCGTGCAGCTCGGGTTCGATCTCGACGTCGCCGAGCCCGGCGAGCTCGGCGGTCCGCCGCGCCCGCGCCAGCGGGCTCACCAGCGCCCGTACCACCGTCAGCCCGGCGAGCAGCGGCCGCAGGGCGGTCGCCTGCTCCTCGCCGCGGCCGGTCAGCGGCAGGTCCGTCCAGCTGGTGTGCTGACCCGACCGGCTCCACTCGGTCTCGCCGTGCCGGATCAGCAGCAGGTCAGCCACGGTCGCCCTGCTCCTGTCCGCCCTCCTGCTGACCGCCTTCCTGCTGGGCCTTGGCCTGCTGCTCGGCGACGGAGGCGCGCACCTCGTCCATGTCCAGCCCGCGGGCCTGGCCGATGACGTCCTCGAGGGCGGACTCGGGGAGCGCGCCCGGCTGCGCGAAGACCGCGATGTTGTCGCGCACGATCATCAGCGTGGGGATCGACTGGATCTCGAAGGCCGCGGCCAGCTCGGGCTGCGCCTCGGTGTCGACCTTGGCGAAGACCAGGTCGTCGTGGCGCTCGGCGGCGCTCTCGTACACCGGGGCGAACTGCTTGCAGGGGCCGCACCACTCGGCCCAGAAGTCGATCAGTACGAAACCGTTCCCGGAGACGATCTCGTCGAAGTTGTCCTTGGTGAGCTCAACCGTGCTCATGCTTGCCTCTCAGCTCGCGGATGCGGTCCGGATCCCCAGCCGGGAAACCAGCTGTTGCCCCACCGTATTCCGAAGCCCCGGGGCCTCGTCCACCGCAGCCGACCAGGTACGGTGCCCTCGCACACGTACCTCCCGCGCGCCCCTCGGGGGCGGGGAACCGCCCCCTCGAAGCAGACATTCCGGGTGCGGGACGAAGATTCGCCACACCCGGAATGTCACCCGAACACCGCTCGAAGGCCGTCGCCGGCCGCTACTCCTACCAGCGGTACCCGTCCTGCGGGTTCTGGTCGATCCACCAGCCGTTCTGGCACACGCGGCCCTCGGGGTCCCGGGCCCCTTCGGTGTACTCGCCCGAACCGGTGGTCTCGCCGTTCGGGCCGCGCCCCCCGCTCGTGTAGTAGTAGCGGCAGCCGGCAGCGTCGGGGGCGGCCTGCGCCACCGGGACGACGGACAGGGCGGCACCGGCCGCACAGACCGCCACCACGACGGCGCGCGTGAACGCTCGCATGCGATCACCTTCCACTTGTGGGGCTCGCGGCGCGTGCCCCGGAGGTGATCACTTTGGCGCGCGGAAAGCGACGGCGGCGCGGCGACGCGGGCGCCGCGCCGAATGCCACCTGAACGGCTAACGCGCCCTTCGCCGCGATTGACGGAGGGACAACCCCAAGCGTCAACTCAGGCCCGTCCAGCCCCGGTTACCCCCGACTCCCCCCTACGCACCTCTCCCCCACGCACTCCCGCTCGCCCCTCCGCACCCCTGCCCGCCTCCCGATCCGACGTTCCGGCCTCGACGGCATCGACGGCATCGACGGCATCGACGGCCACGCTGCCCAGCAGCCTGCTGATCTCGGCGACGGTGTCGGCCGGCTCGGTGTCGAGGACGACGGCCATGCCGAGGTCCTGGGCGGGCAGCAGGTTGCGGGCGGAGTCGTCCACGAACACGCACGCTCCGGCCGGGAGCCCGAGCAGCCCCAGCACGATCGGGTACAGCTCCGGGTCGGGCTTGCGGAGCCGGTAGTCGCCGGAGAGCACCACCGCGTCGTACTCCGTGTCGAGGCCGTACCCGGCGTAGGGGTCGTACGGCGTCCGGCCGAGGCTGTTGGAGAGCACGCCCACGCGCACGCCCGCACGCCGGGCGGCCCGCGCGGCGTCGACGACGAGGGGTTCGGGGCGCAGGTCGGCGAGGACCCGGCCGAGGAGCCCGGTCCCGTCGACGCCCAGCAGGGGCCCGGTGCACTCGTTCCACTCGGCCTGTTCGATCGCGCCGCACTCCAGGTCCTCGAAGAGCGCCCGGCCCACCGGGTCCACCGAGATCACGCGCGTAAAGGCGTCCGGGGCCAGCCCTTCGCGCAGGCAGAAGGCGCGGGCACACTCGGCGACGGAGGCGGTGAGCACGCCGCCGAAGTCGAGAATCAGGCCACGGGGTTCCAGTTCCAGGGATGTCGGGGATTCCAGGGAATCGGACATATGCGGCTCCTCGGGATGGCCGGGGCGTGCGTGTTCGCACCACTACGGAAAGCAATCACGGTAGTGGCCGGGCCCGCCCCAGACAGCGGTTTCCGCTGATTTCCCACACGACCGGACGGCGGGGATGGACAAGGCGAAGAAGCAGATGAACAAAACAAAAGCGAGGAGAACTTTCCTCTCCTCGCCACTACCAAGCTATAGCGCACTGGGGGGCTTGCGACAAGGCCCCATAGGTGCCGCACAATCAGCGGCCGATAGCCCGAACACGCAGAACTGGGGGGCCGCGAAATGCGAGCTTTGCTGACGGCATGGGGATCGCGCGGGGATGTCGAACCGCTGGTGGGGCTGGCGGTGGCGCTGCGCGAACTCGGCGCGGAGGCGCGGGTGTGCGCACCGCCGGACGAGGAGTTCACGACGCTGCTGGCACGGGCGGACGTACCGCTGGTGCCGCTCGGCCCGTCGGTGCGCTCGGTGGTCGCCAACCCGAAGCCGCCGACGGCGCAGGACGCGTTCCGGCTCGCCCCGGAACTGGTGGCAGCGCGGTTCGCCACGCTCACGGCGGCGGCCGGGGACTGCGACGTCCTGCTGGCGACGGGCCTGATGCCGGCCGGCGCGCGGGACGTCGCCGAGAGGCTGGGTATCCCGTACGTCTACGCGTGCTTCCACACCTACGGACTGCCGTCCCGCCACCTCCGCCCCGGCGCGCGGCCGGGCACGGCGTCCCCGGAGGACGAGACCGACCACCGCAAGCTGTGGGAGCAGGACGCCCAGCGGGTGAACGCGCTGTACGGCGAGGCGCTCAACACCCACCGGGCGGCGATCGGCCTGCCGCCGGTGGACAACGTCCGCGACCACGCCTTCACCGACCGCCCGTGGCTGGCGGCGGACGAGACGCTGTGCCCGTCGCGGGACCTGACGGACCTGGACCTCGTACGGACGGGCCCCTGGACGCTACGGGACCCGCGCCCGCTGCCGGCGGAACTGGAGAGGTTCCTGGACAGGGGCGAACCCCCGGTCTACGTGGGCTTCGGCAGCATGGCGGCACACGCCCCGAAGGACATCGCCCGAACGGCCACCGAGGCGATCCGCGCCCACGGCCACCGCGTACTCCTGGCCAGCGGCTGGGCGGACCTGGCCCCGGTCGACGCCGCCGCCGACTGCCTCGCGGTGGGCGAGGTCAACCAGCAGGCGCTGTTCCCGCGCGTAGCCGCCGCCCTCCACCACGGCGGCGCGGGCACCACCACGGCGGCGGCCCGAGCGGGCACACCCCAGGTAGTGCTCCCCCGCATCGCGGACCAACCACACTGGGCCGCCCGAGTAGCCGAACTCGGCATCGGCGCCTCCCACCCCGACCCGACCCCGACCTCCGCCTCCCTGTCGGCCGCACTCACCACGGCCCTGTCCCCCGAGACGCGCGCACGAGCGAAGTCGACGGCGGGCACCATCCAGACGAACGGCGCGACAACAGCGGCAAGGATGCTGCTTGAGGGGGTGGGGGTGGGGGTGGGGTTGAGGGCGTAGGGGGCGGTGTGTGTGGGGGGGGTGGGTGCGGGGGCGGTCCGTGGCGGTTGCTGCCGGGTGGGGCGGTATTGGGGGGGTGGGCTGGTGCGGGTCACGGGCCGCTGCCGGGTGGGGCGGTATTGGGGGGGTGGGCTGGTGCGGGTCACGGGCCGCTGCCGCGTGGGGCGGCATTCGGCGTGGGTGGGTGCGGGTTTCGTCTCGGACCCTGCGGGTCCAGGACGCCGGCAGCGGCAGGGAGGGGGGCGGGCCGGGGTTGGTTTGTTGTCTGCGGCGTGGGGTGTGGCTGGGGTGAGAGAGGGCTCGCTGCGCTTTGCCGCTGGCCGCTGCCGCGAAGTGGTCGTGATGGGGACTTCGAGTGCGGGTGGTTGTGTGGTTGCGGCCCAAGGATTCAAGGGCGGCGGGGCGGGGGGTCGGCACGGTCGTTACTCGCAAGTAGGGTTAGGTTGCCGCCCGACAAAAGCGCCATACCCGACAGGGAACTGGGCGGTACGCGCACCCTGTTGCCCAATCAACTTGGCGTATGGGGCATAACGGGCCAGCGGACCCCCGAAGGGGAACTGCCCCACCCTCAGACCCTCGACCCAGAGGCGGAAACGCACCCCGGACACGCAACGCCCCCTCGGCGCAGTACAGCGCGTCGCGCCCGCTGCCGATCGCCGTGGATCATAGGCCGAGACCCACCCCGGCCCGCACCCGAAGCCCCCGCCTCAACTACTTCGCGGCAGCGACCAGCGGCAAAGCGCAGCGAGCTCTCCCTGACCCCAGCGGCGAACCGGCCGACCGGCAACGAACCGGCCTCAGCCCCCACCTCGCCGTCCTTGAATCCTTGGGCCGTAACCACACCGACCCCCGCGCCCAAAGCCCCCACCGCGACCACTTCGCGGCAGCGGCCAGCGGCAAAGCGCAGCGAGCCCTCTCTCACCCCAGCCACACCCCACGCCGCAGACAACAAACCAACCCCGGCCCGCCCCCCTCCCTGCCGCTGCCGGCGTCCTGGACCCGCAGGGTCCGAGACGAAACCCGCACCCACCCACGCCGAATACCGCCCCACCCGGCAGCGGCCCATGACCCGCACCAGCCCACCCCCAATACCGCCCCACCCGGCAGCAACCACCACGGACCCCGCACCCACCCGTCAAGCCGTCTCCCCCACCGAGGACACGTCTCCCCCAAGGAGCACGTCACCCAGACGACATGACCTCGTAGAGATTGCGGGCGTCATCGACGAAGTACAGCCCGCGCGGGCATAGCGGGTGGTCGATCCGCCCGTTGTCCGGCTCATTGGGGTCGCTGCCGTACGGCACACCGGCGGCACGGATTCGAGCGAGAATCCCGTCGAAGGTCGAAGAGTCGACGTCGAACGCCAGGTGGTGGCCGACAGGGTTCTCGACCCGCATGAAGTCCAGCGTCAGCGAGTCGTTGACCCGCACCGGTGCGAAATGTCGGTCCAACCCCCCGTACTCCAGCCCCATGACAGAAGCGAAGAACCGCGCCGCCGCTTCATGATCGACGGCCGGAACGATGGTGTGGTTCAGCGTGATCGGCATACCCAATGTCCCCCTCAACTCTCAACTTGCGACTCTCAACTTCAGCTCGGATCTTAAGCGCCCGAAGATACCCCCGCCCCCGGGCGCACCCGCCCCGCCACCAACGTTCAGTCAGCCCCCTCAGCGATCATTTCAGTCAACCGACGCAACTGACCAGCAAGTTGGGCACGCTCAGCCGGCGGGAACCGCGCGAGGCGCGCCTGCTGTTCGCGGAGCTGAGCCCGTACGGCCGCGAGTTGCTCGACGCCCTTCGCGGTGAGGCTGACCAGAACCCGGCGCTCGTCGGCGGGCGAGCGCCGCCGCGCCACGCTGCCTTTACCTTCCAACTGCTGAAGCATCCGCGTGGCGGTGGGAACGCTGACGTCCGCCGCAGCGGCCAACCGCCCAACCGGCAGCTCCCGCTCACCCGCCAACGGGTTGAGCAGCGCCAACTGGGCGAGGGTCAGGCCGGAGCCCTGCTGCCCGGCGACCGAGCGGGCGCGACGCATCGCGTAGAAGAGCGCGTCGGCGGCCTGCGCCAGCTCTTCCACACTCGACCCGCCATCCAGGCCGTCACCCAAACCGCCACCCGCCCCCGCATCCGCATCCGCGCCCTCACCCTTATCCCCATCCCCACCCGCCGCCGAGTCGGACATCACACACCCTCCGCCGTCGCCTGCACCCTCCACACCTGTTAGCTTACTAAATGAATCAGTTAGCAAGCTAACCTTTAGGAGGGCAAGCAAATGAACGCCGCACGGCGCATCGACGTCCACCAGCACATCGTTCCGCCGGTATGGGCCAAGGCCCTGGACGACCTCGGCCTCGACTCCGGCGGCTGGGCGATCCCGGCCTGGAGCGCGGCCGACGCCATCGCGATGATGGACGAACAGGGCATCGCCACCGGCGTCCTGTCGGTCACATCCCCCGGCGTCCGCCTCGACGCCGACGGGAGCCGCAACGCCGCCTCCCGAGCCCAGGCCCTGGCCCGCGCCGTCAATGAATTCGGCGCGGAAACGGCCAAGGACCACCCTGCCCGCTTCGGCTCCTTCGCCTCCCTCCCCCTCCCCGACGTCGACGCCGCCCTGGAAGAGGCCGCCTACGCGCTGGACACCCTCGGCGCCGACGGAGTCGTGCTGATCTCCAACACCGGCGGCCGCTACCTCGGCGACCCCGCGTACGAACCGCTGTGGGCCGAGCTGGACCGGCGCGCGGCAGTCGTGTTCGTACACCCGGCGCAGCCCCCGATGCCGCTGCTCCGCGGCACCCCGGCCCCCCTCGCCGACTACGTCTTCGACACCACCCGTACCGCCGTGGACATGGCGCTCAACGGCGTACTGAGCCGGTACCGCAAGGTGAAGGTGATCCTGTCGCACGGCGGCGGCTTCCTGCCGTACGCGGCCTACCGCTTCTCCGGCCTGACCTCCACCGCGCTCGACACCGGACGCACGGCCGAAGACGTCATCGGCGACCTCAAGCGCTTCTACTTCGACACCGCGCTGGCGGCGAGCCCCAGTTCCCTCCCCTCCCTCCTGGCGTTCGCCGAACCGGGCCACGTCCTGTACGGGAGCGACTGGCCCTTCGCGCCGCAGGAGGCGGGCACGTACTACAACCGCTTCCTGGAGACGTACCCGGACTTCGCTCCCGGCCAGGCGGAGGCGATCAACCGCGGCAACGCCGAAGCCCTCTTCCCCCGCTTCGCGCAGCCGAAGAGCTGAACCGACGACGGCTCGACCGGGTGCCGCAGAGCACCCAGCCGAGCCCAGTCGCGAACGGTCGCGAACCGCCGCCCCCGAACCGCCGCAAACAGCGGCGATCAGCGAGACCGCACAACCGAAGCCGACACTCCAGAGCCGGAGCCGGAGCCAGCCCCAGACCCAGACCCAGAATCGGCAGCAGAAGCAACAACCCCACTCCCCCGAGACGCACGCGAGGACAGACGCGAGGACGAACGCCCGGACGTCTCCCCGGACGAGCGCCCGGACGTACGCACAACCAGCGTGATGAGCAGGGCGACCCCGCTCACCCCCGCCGCGACCAGCGCGGCTGTATGCATCGAGCTGAGGAACGCGGGCCCGGCGGCCTTGATCGCCGCGGAGTCGCCCGTGGCCAGCGCCGAGGCGAGCGATTCCGAGGCGGCACGGCGGACGCCGTCCGGGGCCCCGGCGAGCCGGTCGGATACGAGGCCCGAGTACCGCGACCAGAGGACCGACCCGAGCACGGCGACGCCGAGCGCGCTGCCGAGCTGGCGCAAGGTGTTGAGCAGCGCCGATCCGGCGCCGGCCCGCTCGGTGGGCACCGAGGAGGAGGCCAGCGTCATGCCGGGGGCGAGGACGAGCGCGAAGCCGAGCTGCAGCACGAACGCGTCCGCCACGAACCAGGCGACACCCGTACGGGCTCCCAACCACACCACGCAGACGAACCCGACGGTCATGAGCGCGATACCGGCGGCGATCGTGGCGCGCGGCCCGAACCGTTCGCTCGCCACGCGCGACAGCGGCGCTCCGACGACGAGCCCGACCGACAGCGGGATGAGCAGCAGTCCGGTCTGCAACGGCGTGTAGCCGCGCAGGATTTGCAGGTAGAAGGTGATGAAGTACAGGTAGCCGAAGACGACGAACGAGCCGAGCGTCAGCGCCACCGCGGCGACGGTGAACGAGGCGTGTTTGAAGAGGCCGACGTCCACGAGCGGTTCGCGGTGCCGCGCTTCGACCAGGACGAGCCCGGCGAGTATGAGCAGGCCGATCAGGGCGGGCAGCCAGGTGCCCAGGTAGGTCCAGCCCTTGTCGGTGGCGTGCACGACGCCGAAGACGAGCAGGCCGATGCCGCCGAGGGACCCGGCTACGGGCATCATGCGCAGTTCCCCGGCCCCGCTGGCGGGGATCGCGGGGACCCAGGCCAGTGTGGCGGCGAGGGCGACGAGGGCGAACAGGGCGACGAGTTCCAGCACGGAACCCCACCACATGCCCCCGCTGAGCAGTGCGCCGCCGAGCAGGGGGCCGAGCGAGATGGACAGCCCGGAGGCGGCCGCCCATGTGGCGATGGCCTGGGCGCGCTTGCCCGCCGGGAAGATCCGCAGGATCACCGCGAGGGTGGTGGGCATGATCATGGCGGCGGCCACGCCCATGAGCGCGCGGACGATGATGATCGCGACGGGCGAGTCGAGGAATCCGGTCACCGCCGTCGTGACGGTGAAGGCCGTCGTCCCCCAGACCAGCAGGCGCCGCAGCCCGAACCGGTCGCCCGCGCTGCCTCCGACGAGCAGGAAGCCGGCGAAGGTGAGGGTGTAGGAGTTAAGGAACCACTGCTGCTCGGTGTTGCCGGCGCCGAGTTCGCGCTGCATCGTCGGGAGCGCCACGTTGAGGATGGTGCTGCCCAGCAGCACGGCCGAGACCGCGAGCGTGAGCGCGAACAGCGCGAGTCCGGGCCGGACCGTACGACCCCGGGTGCCGGTCATCGGACGACCTCCTGCCCTATTCCGGCCCGTACGAGCGCCCGGCTGTTGCCGCCCGGCCCTACGAGGGTCCGGCCGTCATCGCCCGACCCGACGAGCGTCCGGCCGTCGTTGCCCGGCCCTACGAGCGTCCGGCCGTTGCCGCCCGACCCGACGGGCACCGGCCCGCTGCCGGCCCGTACGAGCGCCCAGCCGCTGACGGACGGCCCGAGCCGCTGTCCTTCATCGAGCGGCTGCCCGCCACCGGGTCGGCCGAGCCGAGACCCGCCGCCGGACCAGGCGAGACGACCGGCGGGGGCGAATGCCCGACCGACGGGGTTGATGGTCATGGTCATGCGTGGTGCCTTTCGAACTGTTTGAACCGTGGGTCGTGGACGGCCGCGATGGTGCGTGCCCCGCCCCTGGCCACATCGGCCCTGGCCGCATAGGCCCCGGCCGCATAGGCCCTGGCCGCATCGCCCCCAGCCGCATAGGCCCCAACCGCATCGGTCCCGGCCCAACAGGCAGTCGTCCGCACCCACCCTGCTTCTCTATCGCTGACCAAGAAGGTCATGACGCAGGTATACTTGTTCAGTGACCAAGAAGCAAGCCGGCGCCGACCGCGCCAAGGTCGGGATCACCCTCGACGACGTGATCGGCGCGGCGTTCGACGTACTCGCCAAGAGCGGCCTCGCCAAGCTCTCCACCCGCGCGATCGCGGGCGAGCTGGGGGTCAGCATGAACACCGTCATGTGGCACATCCGCACCAAGGACCGGCTCCTGGACGCGATGGCCGACGCCGTACTCGCGGGGATCGACCTGGAGGATCTGCCCGAGCCCTGGGACGACCAGGTGATCGAACTCCTGGAGCGGCTGCGGCAGGCGATGCTCGGCCACCGCGACGGCGCCTCACTCGTCGCGGGCACGTTCCCCATGGCGTCGGGGACCATCACCTTCACCGACCGCATGGTCGGCGCCCTACGCCAGGGCTGCCCCACCCCCCGAACGGCCGCCTGGACAGCCTGGAACGTCTTCTACTTCACCCTCGGCCTCGTCCAAGAAGAACAGGCCGCCCTCATCCAGGACCGCGACCGCCTGCGCGAATTCGTCGACAAGGACCGCTACCCCGGCCTCGCCCCGGCACTCGACGACTTCATGTCCGTAGACTTCGCGGCCCGCTTCCGCTTCGGCGTCGAGCAGATCATCCGCTCCGCAGCCATCATGGCAGCCCCCGAGGACTGACCCCCGGCCGAAACTTCCCTCTGCCGCGGCCCCTACCGGCGCTACCGGCGTCGACGCGTCTCCTCGTCCCGGTCCGGCTCGGCACCGGACGCGACGACAGGGTTGACCAGGGTGCCGATGCCGTCGATCCCGATCTCCACGCGATCCCCCGGAGCCAACGCCGCGCCGCCCTCGGGGGTACCGGTCAGCAGCACATCGCCGGGCAGCAGCGTCATCAGCCGGCTCACCTCGGAGACCAGGACGGCCGTACTGCGGGTGAGTCGCGCGGTGCTGCCGTCCTGTCGCACTTCGCCGTTTATCCGGGTGGTGATGCGAGCCGCCGCGGGATCGATGCCGGTGCTGATCCACGGGCCGAGGGGGCAGAACGTGTCCATGCCCTTGGCCTTGGTCCACTGGCCGCCGTCGGTGCCGATGTCCCAGGCGGTGAGGTCGTTCGCACAGGTGTAGCCGAGGACGTGGGCGGCGGCGCTCTCGGAGTCCACCGAGCGGCAGGTGCGGCCGATGACGACGGCCAGCTCGCCTTCGTACCGCACGTCCTGCGACTGGCCGGGAAGCACGATCGACTCCCCCGGCCCGATCACCGCGGTGGGCGGCTTGAGGTGGATCATCAGGGTGCCCGGGTCGTCGGGGCTCCCCCCGTAGTTGCGCCCGATGACCACGATCTTGCCCGGGTCCACCGGCGCCAGCAGCTCGGCCTCCGCCAGCGGAACGGTCTCGTCCCCGAGGTCCGGTACCAGGGGCAGCGACGGCAGGTGGGCGCGGTCCGCCAGCAGCGTCACCGTGCCCGCGTCCCGGTCGACGATCCCGTAGCGCGGTCCCTCTACGGTCATGAGCCGTGCGATGTCCACAGGTCTCCTTCGTGCGTCTCACTGGCGTTCGTCTCACTGGACGCCGGTTGCCGGGCAGGGCGGCCGATGTCGGCGCCGGGGGCGGATCGGACGGTGAGGTGCGGGGCCAGCGCCGGTGAGGGCCGCAGCCCGTGTCCCATGCCGGGCGGCGGGGGCGCGGCGTGCCGCTCGCGGTCGGCGCGGTACGGAGGAACGGTGAGCGGTTCGGGAAACCATTCGTCCTGCCTGCCGCACTCGACGGCGGCGAGATCGGCCAGCCGCGCGGCCAAGGTGCGTCCGGCCGACCAGAGCGGCCCTATCTCGCCCACCTGAACGCCCAGTTGAACCCGCATGCCGCACTCCCGGGCACGCACCGCGGTGCGCAGTGCCGGCAACAGTCCGCCGCACTTCGAGACCCGGATGTTGACCAGGGCGGCCGCCCCCGCCGCGGCCGCCCACGTCACGTCTGCGGGGTCCACCGCCGACTCGTCCAGCATGACCGGCATTCCGGCTTGCTGGATGCGGTGCAGCACCGTCCACTGACGCGGCGTCGTAGGCTCCTCGATCCAGTCCACGGCGGCCGCCTCGCGAAGCAGCCGCGCACCCGCCTCGGCGTGTTCGGGCTCCCAGCCGCAGTTCGCGTCGACCGAGAGCCGCACGCCGGGCCCCAGCAGGGCACGCGCACTGCGGGCCCGCTCGGCCGTCTCCTCCGGCGAGGGCAGCGCCTTGAGTTTCACGTGGGTCAGCCGCGCCCGTACCGCGTCCGGCATCGCGCCCAACAGCTCCTCCGGCGTGCGGCTGAGATCCACGACCTGGCTGACCGGCGGCGCTCCGCCCGGCGCCGCCAGCGCGTCGGCCGCCCAGGGGCAGGCGTCCAGCACGTCGGCGAGCGGGCGGCGATGGCGTCGGCAGACCGCGTCCAGCAGCGCCGTCTCCAATGCCGCTGCCGCGGCCGGAGCCCGGTGCAGCCCGCCGAGGAGCCTGGGCAGGTCGAGAGAGGCGAGCGCGGCGACCGCCCCGCTGAAGCCGTCTGCGGCCAGGAGCGGTTCGAGCAGCGCGGTGTCCAGGGCCTGGAGTGCGGCGACGGCGCTCTCGGCCGTCTCGTCCGTCACATAGGGCCGGGGGGCGCCTTCTCCCCATCCCTCGAAGCCCTGCCATCTCAGGGAGAGCAGGACCGACTCCGTACGGGCCCGTGCGTGCGCGGTGTGCGCGAAGGGGCGCTCCATCGGCACGCGCGCGATGTGCACCCGCAGGATCTCAAGCACCCCGCGTACCTCCGGAACGCTGGGCGACGGGCGCCCGGTGGACCGCGATATCCGCGAGCCAGTTCCATACCTGCCGCCGCGCCGGCGAGAACTCCAGGTAGTGGGAGTCGGCGTCGAAGTGCGCCGTCACGGTGTCGGGGCAGTGTCGGACGAGCTCCGACTGCGCGGTGTCCAGATCGATGACGGCGTCCCGCTCGGGCCGTGCCAAGTGCACCGGGAACGGTGGCGTGCCCCGCTGCCAGAGCTCCGGCCCCTCGGTGTAGAGCAGCTCCAACTCGGCCATGACGGAACGGAAACCGTCGGTGATCTGCCGCAGCATGGCATGGTCATTGGCCATGAAGGAGAGGTAGCGCTGGTCCCCGGTGTAGTCCTCGTCCCGCAGGGTGACCGGCGAACGGCGCTGGCCGTGCAGAGCGCGCAGTGCGGCCACCCCGTCCCGACCGTGCCTGGCGTG
Source organism: Streptomyces sp. NPDC050617 (assembly GCF_040654795.1). Lineage (NCBI taxonomy): Bacteria > Bacillati > Actinomycetota > Actinomycetes > Kitasatosporales > Streptomycetaceae > Streptomyces > Streptomyces sp. NPDC050617. The sequence continues at coordinate 118,435 of NZ_JBFAIS010000022.1, forward strand.
CTGCTGGCCCAGCGCGGGGGCGCAGAACACGACGGCGTCCGGTGTCGTCCGGCCGGTGGCGAGCAGAGCGGCCAGCACGCTGCCGCCGAAGCTCTGGCCCACCGCGGTGATCGGAACGGCCTCCGGGAGCCGGGCCCGGACGGCCGCGAACTGGGCCGCGTAGTCGTCCAGCACGGTCGCCGCGGAGGGCAGATGGCCGCGGGGGCCGCCGCTGGCGCCCGCTCCACGACGGTCCGGTGCGAACACCGCGACTCCTCGGCCGGCCAGTTCCGGGCCGCTCTCGAAGAGCCAGCCGCCGTGGCTCTGCAGCCCGTGCACGTAGACGACGGCGGCGCGCGGCTGCTCCGGGATCCACTGGTGTAGTACGAGCGGCACACCGTCCGCCGCCAGGTGCGTTTCGGTACGGTGCAGGGCGGATTGTGCTTCGGTGATCACGATGGTTCTGGCCTTTCGACACGGTGGGGGGTATGGGGTGGCGCGTCAGCCGGGCAGCAGAAGGCTGAGTTCGTCGATGAGGCCCAGCAGCGTGTCGTCACGCTGGAGCCAGTGATGTTTGATCTGCATGGCAGCCGCGCCGTTCCGCCGCTGTGCCTCGGCGAGGGCCAGGAAGCCGCCCGGCGCGAGTGGGAGCACCCGGAGCGGGCGCAGTCGGTCGGAGCGCCGTTTCTCCGCGTACTCCGGGTTGCACTGTTGCAGGGCGGACTCCGTGGCGGCCGCGAAGTGCTCGCTCGCCGCCGGACCGAGGCCCGGACGCCACTCGACGGCCAGCGCGTAACCCGGCGGGGTGCCCCAGGAAGGGATGCAGGTGAACATGGGCAGGCTGCCCCACGCGTCGTCGTAGGACTCCTTGACCGCCTGGTACACCTGGCTCTCGGTCAGCTTCTCGCCCGTGAAGGAACTGCCGAATCCGGCGCGGCCGGCGAACTCCAGCCGAGGCGAGCCGCCGACCCGCCCCAGCACGGTGTACACGTCCGAGACGTCGTACCGGTAGAGCCCGTTGGCCTGGCTCATGACCAGCCGGTAGCTGCGCCCGGTCTCCACCTCGTGCGGCGCCAGGGTCTCGGCATCGGCGGCCAGCGGACCGCCGTCGTCGTCCTCCGCGCAGGGCACGAACTCGAAGATGCCCTGGTCGGGAGCGAGCGGGCCGGCCGAAGGGTGCCCGTCCACCGGGATGGTGACGATCCCTTCGGTACCGGTGGTGCTGAAGGGCAGCTTGCGGATCCCCGGGGTGACCTCCTCCAGCCAGTCCCGGTAGAGCCCGGCGGACGCGGAGTTCCAGCAGACCACCAGGGAGAGCTGCGGCCACAGGCCGGTCAGCCGGGGTGAGCCGGATGCGCGCTCCAAGCGGCGGCTCAGCGACCGGGCGAGCCGCGGGTCCGGCGCCATGCCGTCGGCCGGAGCCCCGCAGAGCGTCCCGCGGCCCACTTCGTCCACCAACTCACCGGCGCGCAGAGCGAGTTGTTCCGCCAGCCCCACGATCTTGGACGGGTTGAGGGTCACTATCATCCGGACGTCGCAGCCGGCGAGCAGCCGCAGCTTGCGGTAGAGGCTGTCCGCGTACTCCTCGTCGTCGTCCCCGTTCAGCCAGGGGGCGTCGTACCAGGGCGGTACCCAGTCCTCGGCGCCGACGGCGGCGGGGCGTCGGGAGATGCTGTAGACGGGGAATCCGTGCAGGTTCCGCGAGGCGGGCGTGCGCTCCCAGGAGAGGTCCAGCAGGTTTCCGGCGGTGAGGTATTCCGCGCCGATCTGCTCGGCGTAGAGGCCCCACTGCGCGTAGAGGCCCCGCCCCCGGTAGTGGTCCCGCCAGTGCCGGGTGGTGGGGATGTACTTCGGGCGGCCGCTGGATCCGGAAGTCTTCAGGAAGGCGTACGGTGCGCTGCGGGTCAGCACCCGGGGTTCGCCGGACAACTGCCGCTCCACGTAGGGGCGCAACTCCTCGTAGCAGCGGATCGGCACCGCTCGCTTCCACTCCTCGAGAGTGCCGACGGAGCCGAGCCGGTGGCCGCTCCCGAACGATGTGGGCCGCGCCTGGTCCAGCAGGTCCCGGAGGACGCGGGCGCTGGTCGGCCCGGGGTCGTTGCACAGTTCGCGCTGTCGTGCCAGAGCTTCGAGAACGCGCCCCGCGAAACCCCGGGCGCGACGGTCCTGCGGCGCGGCAGACACGCCGGTGGGAAAGAGCATCCGTATTCCCCTTTACTACGGTGCGGTATGCCGCACGGGGGCCGCGATGCTCCCGCGCGGTGCTCTGTTGACGTGCTGGGATGGGCGGGTACCGGCGCGGTGTGTTGTGGCCGTGGCCCCGCCCGCGTCACCGTGGAGCGGCCGCCGGCCTCAGGCGATCCGCCTGACGAGGCCGGCCGCGGTCTTGGGAGCCGTGGCGAAGGCGAGGGCGTCCGAGACGAACCGGGTGACGGCTTCGTCGGTCATCCAGGCCATGTGCGGGGTCACCAGCGCACGCGGGTGGTGACGCAACGGATCCGCCGCGGGCAGCGGTTCGGCGTCGAGGACATCGAGGGCCACCCCGCCCAGCAGGTCCGCGGCGAGCCGCCGGCGCAGCTCCCCCATGTCGATCAGGGCAGCCCGCGCGGTGTTGATCAGGAGGGTGTGCGGGCCGAGCAGGGCGAGCCGCCGGGCGTCGAGAACCGGCGCGGTCCCGGGAACGGCACGCAGGTGCAGGCTGACCACGTCCGCTTCGGCCAGCAGTGCGTCCAGCGGCATCGCACGGACGCCCGCGGCGTGCGCCGCCTCCTCGTCCAGGTGCGGTGACCAGGCAGCTACCCGCATGCCGATACCGCGGGCCAGCGCGGCCACCCTGCTACCGATGCGCCCCCACCCGACGAGTCCCAGGAGCTTTCCGGCTGTCTCCCGCCCGGCCGACGGCCGCCAGTCCAGGGCGGCGCCGACCGCGGCGGGTACGCGGCGGGAGAGCATGAGCAGCAGGGTCAGGGTGAACTCGGCCACCGAATCGGCCGCGAGGCCCGGGGTGTCATACACCTCGATCCCGGCCCGGCCCAAGGCGGCCGGGTCCGCGGCGGCGCCGAGCGGCCCGGCCACCACGACCCGGCGGGGCCGTTCCGCGAGCAGCGCGCCGGTGTCCAGCGGTGGTGCCGCGAAGAACTGCAGCACCGTGTCGGCACCGCGGATGCGCTCGGCGAGCTGTACGGAGTTCGTGCACGGCTCGGTGCCGAGTCGCACCGCCGTGCCGCCGGGGCACCCGCGGACGATCCCGCACAGCCCCGGGTAGCCCCGGAAATCGGGCATGACAATGCGTCCCCCTGACAAGCTTTCCTCCCCCTACTGGCCGCCGAGCGATCCGGTCAGCGAACGGCGAGCCGGATCCGGCAGGTCCACCACCACGTGGTCCGCTCGTCCATGCGGGCCGCGGCGACCTCCCGCAGCCTGGTCAGGCCGAGGGCGTCCTCGCTGACTCCCTGTTCCCGCAGCGCCGGAATCCCCCCTTGGCTCGCCGCGAAGTCCACGAACCGGTCGGCGGCCCCCGTCTCCTTCATATGCAGGCACACCTCGTTGACGTGCCGGAACAGGCCGCTGTCCCGCAAGCGCCCCAGGTGCCCCTCCTTGCGGGCGAAAGCAGGGCGGAGGCCGCGCTCGGCCTCCAGCGCGGTGTGCGCCGACTCGAACTCGCGGTAGGCCGCGTCGACCTCGGGGTCGACGGCCGGAGGCCAGTCGAAGTCGAACGCGGCGAGGACGCCTCCTGGCCGCAGGATGCGGACGATCTCCGGAAAGGCGCGGGTGGCGTCGAACCAGTGCAGCGCATGGCTCACCGTGACGATGTCCGCGCACCCGTCGGGCAGCCCCGTCTCCTCCCCGGTGCCCTCAACCACCCGGATGCCGCGGCGGGCGGCGACCGCGCGCATCTCCGCCGAGGGCTCCACCCCGATCACGTCTTCCCAGAGCATGGCGGACAGTCCGGTGCCGCAGCCGAGGTCCACTACGGCCGGCTCTGCCTTTCCCACCCATTGCCTGAGCAGTTCCGCCAATTCCTCGGGAGGCCGGGGGCGCACCCGGTCGTAGAATTCCGCGAATTTACTGAAGCGTTCTGCAGATTTAGCAACTGTATACGCCATGCGAATGAATTTACCACCGGCAACACACGAGGTCCACAGTGACGTAGAGCATAGTAAAATTATCGCAATAAACGGATAGGTAAAACTCGATCCAGAGCAGTTCGGTTTAGGCATCAATAATAATTGACGCAGGTCAGAGCGGTACCCAGTACCCTACGATCGATCCGTTCGGTACACTCGGCCGCCACCGAAACATACCGGAAATCCGGCTTTTCCATTGAATCCACTTATCGGACACAAGAATTCACAGAACAGCCTAAGGCCGTTATGTCGAATAATTTTCCACCTGGCCGACGAAGCCCATTCGCAGGGCTGTCGAAATAGCTCGAACCAGAAATCAGGACATCCGCTTGCGCCCGGGGAAGGGCAGCATCAAGAGTGCTGCGGGCCGTAAACGGGAGCGTGCCGCATGGTCGGCCGTGCGCGACGGGGCCGGGCGACGTCTAACGAGACGTGACGTGGCGCTCCGCGGACCTCGCCGGAGCCGAGTGCGGCGCCGGGTCCGGTTCACGCGCCGAGGCCGGTTCAGTCGCCGGCGCCGCTTCAAACACCGAGGCCGATTCACGCACCGGCGCCGGTTCAGTCGCCGGCGGGGTCGCCAGGCGGAGCAGGGCGTCGTGGTGCGGGCTGCCGGGCGGGGCCTGATAAACCACCAGCCGCTGCCCTTCGCTGCGGGCTACGTCGAATGCCTCGTAGGTCAGCTCCAGCCGGCCGGCGTCCGGGTGCCGGTAGACCTTGCGGCCGTTGGTGCGGGTACGCACGTCATAGTGCTGCCAGAGATCCACGAACGCGTCGCTGTGCCGCGCGAGTTCCTCGATGAGCTCGCGCAGTTCCGGAGCCTCCGGGTGGACGGCGTCCGCGGCGCGCAGATGCGCGACCACCCCGCGGGCCACCCCGTCCCAGTCCGCGTACAGGAGTGGGGCCGCGGGGTGCAGAAACGTGTAACGAGCCGTGTTGCGCTGTTCCTCCGGCCAGTCCTCGATTCCCGGCAGCAGCCTCAGCCCGGGGACATTGGCCGCCAGGAGGTCGCTGGAGCGGCTGAGCACACAGGCGGGGTACGGGAACACCATGTCCAGGACCCGGCGCACCTCGGGCCGCACCTGACGCGAGGCGCGGCGGGGCGGATTCTGGCCGGACAGCGGCGGCGTGGAGTCCTGGGACAGCTCGGTCAGGTGGCGGTGCTCGTCGTCGGTCAGCTTGAGCACCGTGGCGATGGCGTCCAGCACCGACGGGCTCGGCCTGCACTGCTTCCCCTGCTCCAGACGCCGGTAGTACTCGACGCTGACCCCCGCCAGGATGGCGACCTCCTCACGGCGCAGTCCCGCTGTACGGCGATGTCCTGCGGACGGGGGCAGGCCGACCTGCTGCGGCGTGATCCGGCTGCGCCGGCTCCGCAGGAACTCCCCCAACTCCGTCACGCTTCCCACCTGTGCAGTATGCGGGGAGCCGGTCACCGTCTGGGAGGCCCTGGCAGGGCCCCCCAGACAGAGGCTCCCTGAGAGGCGGCCCGCACCCGAGGCTGAGCGCGGATACCGGTCGATGACATGGCGAGTGGAGAACACGGTGACGGTTGCGGGGCGGGTGCCCGAGCCCTCGGCTACGAAGCGGGGAGCGAGGCTCGTCCTCGCGGTCTGCTGCACGAGCGTCTTCCTCGGCAACCTCAACAACACCGTGCTCAACGTGGCGCTCCCGGCCATGCAGCGGGACCTGCACAGTCCGCTCTCCGGTCTGCAATGGACCACCGACGCCTACCTCATCGCGCTGGCCGCGCTGCTGATGCTGGCCGGGTCCGCCGGCGACCGGCTGGGGCGCCGCCGGGTCTTCCAGACGGGCCTGGCGCTCTTCACGCTCGGCTCGCTGCTGTGCGGGCTGGCCCCCGGGCTCAGCTGGCTGATCGCCTGCCGCGTCCTCCAGGCGGTGGGTGCGTCGATGCTCAATCCGGTGGCCATGTCCATCATCACCAACACCTTCACCGAACCGCGCGAACGCGCCCGGGCGATCGGCGTCTGGGGCGCGGTGATGGGCGTGGCCATGGCGGTGGGGCCCTTGGTGGGCGGAGTGCTGGTGCAGGCCGCCGGCTGGCGCTCGATCTTCTGGCTCAACCTGCCGATCGGGGTGGCGGCCCTGATCTGCGCCGCCCGTTTCATCCCGGAGTCCCGCGCCCCGCACCCCCGGCGGGCCGACCCGGTCGGACAGCTCCTCGTCATCGCGCTGCTGGGAACGTTGACCTATGCCGTCATCGAGGGGCCCAGCACCGGCTGGACGTCCCCCCTCACCCTCGGCTGCCTGGTGGCCGCACCGGTCGCACTGGTCGCCCTGATCCGGTACGAGCGGCAGCGCACCGAACCGCTGGTGGACCTGGAGGTCTTCCGCGACGCGGGGTTCAGCGGCGCCGGGGCCATGGCCGTGCTCTCCTTCTTCGTACTGGGCGGCTTCCTCTTCCTCAACACCCTGTACCTGCAGAACGAACGCGGGCTCGGAGCACTGGACGCCGGCCTGTATCTGCTCCCCATGGCCATCCTGAACATCGTCACCTCCCAGCTCTCCGGTCGCCTGACCGCCAATCTCGGGCCGAGGCTGCCGCTGCTGCTCGCGGGGGCCGCCACCACCCTGGGCGGGGCGCTGTTCGCGGTGGCGGACGCCGAGACCAGCAACGGATTGCTGTTCCCCGCCTACTGCTTGATCGGGGCCGGAGTGGGCCTCGCCAACACCCCCGTCACCAACGCCGCGATGGCCGGGATTCCCAAGGAACGCGCGGGGGTTGCCGCCGCGATCATCTCCACCGGCCGCCAGTTCGGGCAGGCGCTGGGCGTAGCCGTACTGGGCGCCGTGCTCACCACCGGCCTGCACCACCGCGGCGCCGGATACGTGCAGGCGGTACGCCCCGCCTACTGGATCATCACAGCCTGCGGCGCCGCCATCGTCCTGCTCACCCTAGTCACCACCGCCCGGCGCCTCCCGCCGGCCGCCCCCACGGTGACGCTCCCGCAACGCCCCGCCCAGAAAAGCGTCACCTGATCACCGGCCGGAACGGACGGGGCGCCCCGCGCGGTGACCCTGACACGCTCGCGGACGGATGGGCGGGCAGGGAGGCTGCCCTGCTCCGCTGACAGCGGGGCAGGGCAACGGGGGCAGGGCAACGGGGGCAAGGCGACGGGGCAGGGCGACGGGGGCAGCGCAACGGGTCCGGCGCCCCGCTTCGACGTCGCCGTCCGCGTCCTGTTCCGCTCAGCGGGAGGATCGCCCCCGCGCTGTAGCCGACCGGTCACGGAACGGCCCCAGAAAGTGCGCGCACGCCCCTCGTGGCGGCGGTGTGTCGTGCCCCACACTGGCTTGTGGTGCCTGAGTCCTCGGAGCGCGGGTCCGGTCAATCGAATCCGGAGTCCCCCGCGGAGCCGCTCTTGATGTCCGGGACGGACGGCGGCTCGGCCGCAACCGTGCCCGATCCTTCTGCCGCCCGTGCAGCGATCACCCTGGAGGTCGCCCCCGTGCAGACCCAGACCCTGACCGACGCGGCACCGGCCGTCGTGCGACAGGCCGACCCGCCCGCGTCCGAGATGTTCGGTGAGGAAGTGCTCCCCGACCCGCCCGCACGGCCCGACACCAGCGGACCCTCCTCCGATCTGTTCCGCCAGTACCTCCGCGAGATCGGCCGCATCACCCTGCTCACCGCCGCCGAGGAGGTGGAGCTGGCCCGCCGCGTCGAGGCGGGGCTGTTCGCCGAGGAGCGGCTGAGCACGGCGCCCGACCTGGACTCCCAACTCGCCCTGGATCTCGACAAGTTGGTGGTCCTGGGCCGGATGGCGAAGCGCCGCCTCATCGAGGCCAACCTCCGCCTCGTCGTCTCCGTCGCCAAGCGCTACGTCGGCCGCGGGCTGACCATGCTCGACCTGGTGCAGGAGGGCAACCTCGGCCTGATCCGCGCCGTCGAGAAGTTCGACTACGCGCGCGGCTACAAGTTCTCGACCTACGCGACCTGGTGGATCCGCCAGGCCATGTCCCGCGCGCTGGCCGACCAGGCCCGTACGATCCGGGTCCCGGTCCATGTCGTCGAGCTGATCAACCGCGTCGTGCGCGTCCAGCGCCGCATGCTCCAGGAGCGCGGCTACGAACCCTCGCCCGACGAGGTCGCCGCCCACCTGGACCTCACCGAGGAGCGGGTCAGTGAGGTGCTGCGCCTCGCCCAGGAGCCCGTATCGCTGCACGCGCCCGTGGGCGAGGAGGACGACGTCGCGCTCGGCGACCTCATAGAGGACGGCGACGCCGCGTCCCCCGTCGAGTCGGCGGCGTTCCTGCTGCTGCGCGAGCACCTCGAAGCGGTCCTCTCCACGCTCGGCGAGCGCGAGCGCAAGGTTGTGCAGCTCCGCTACGGACTGGCGGACGGCCGCCCGCGCACGCTGGAGGAGATCGGCCGGATCTTCGGCGTCACGCGCGAGCGCATCCGCCAGATCGAGTCCAAGACCCTCAACAAACTCCGCGACCACGCTTTCGCGGACCAGCTCCGCGGCTATCTGGACTGACCGCCGGCCAGCCCACTGCGACGGGCCCGTCGACGACCCCGCCACCGGCCGTACCGCCTGCGATGCCATGAACGCTCCGCACGGTCACGAGACCTTCGTGGCCTTCGTGGTCATCGTGGCCTTCGTGGTCATCGTGACCTTCGCCGCTCGACACCTCGGCCCGGAACTTCTCCACCATCTCCCGAGCGTGATGCAGCCCGATACGGTCGAACGTCCGGTGCAGCTCGTCGAGGTCCCGCCGGGTCAGCTCCGCGCGACGCCCCAGCCGGGACCGCGACTTGACCAGCCCCAGCCGGGCCAGCGACTCGCCGCGCGGCTCGCGCATGGCGTGGAAGCGGCGCCCGGCGTCCGCGTACGCCTCCTCGGCCTCGGCGTACCGCCCGGCGCGGAAGAGCACGTTCCCGCGCATCTTGATGTTGTAGGCGAGCGCGCCCGCCAGATCCAGCTCCGCGCAGATCCCCGCGGCCCGCGACAGCAGCGCGAGCGCGCGCCGGGTCTCGCCGCGCACCGACAGCACGTCCGCGACACCGCGCAGCGCCCAGGCGTGGCCGCGCGCGTCGTGCGCGGCCTCGGCTATCAGCGCCGCCTCCTCGAACTGGGCGAGCGCCGTGTCGTACGCGCCGGTGTTGCGGTTCATCTGCGCGATGCCCTCCAGGGCCCACACCGTGTGCCGCGCCTCGCCGTGCGCACGCGCCTCGGCCAGTAACCGCTCGTGCAGCTCCGTGACGGCCGCGTAGTCGCCCTGTATGCGGCCGGTCTCCGCGAGCCCGGCGAGCGCGTAGCCGCGCGCGGTGCGGTCCCCGCCCCGGGCGGCGAGCTCGGCGGAGGCGGCCAGCAGCCGGCGGGCGAGCCGGAGCGAGCCGCACTGCCGGGCCAGCGTCCCGCCGCTCCACAGCGCCCACGCCATCGCCGCCGGGTCCTCGGCGCCGCGCGCCCGGCGGTAGCTCTCCCGCCAGGCGCGTCCGGCGTCCTCGACCCGCCCCAGCCGCCGGTTGGCCTCGGCCGCCGCGAGGCGGGCCCGCGCCCGTTCGAGATCGGTCCCGGCCCGCCGCAGCTCCTCGTCGGCGAGGGCGAGCACCTCCTCGTAGGAGGAGTTGACGGACAGTCGGGAGCCGAGGGCTCCTTGGTACTCGGGGGCGAACGCCTTGCCGTACATAGGGCCCGTCTTCCTGGTCGCCGCGATTGACGATCAAGAAGTTATCGGCGCGCGGGGGCGGGCGAATCCCTCCCTGTGCTGGTCATCGGGTCCGTCTGAGGTGGAGGACGGCGGGCCGCCGTCCACCTTGAGATGTACGGGACGTGCGAACGCGAGGTGTGAGGCGTGTGGAGACTACGCCGGGCCGGCCGCGGTCTGCTGACCGTCCCCGAACGCGCCCGGATGGATCTGCTCGCGGACCGCCGCGTACTGCTGGTGCACGGCCTGCCCCACCGCCAGCTCCTCCCCAGGCTCGAAGACTTCACTGGCGGCGGCCGGCCAGCGCGGCGGCTCGTGCGGCGAGAGCGTGCCCTGCTGCGCGCCCAGCGCCCACGCCGCCTGCCGGGCCGCGCCGATCGCCGTGTAGTCCGCCGGCTGCGGGACGACGACCTGCGCGCCGAAGAGCGCGGGAGCTATGGCCCGTACGGCCGGCAGCCCGGCCGCCGCGCCCAGCAGGAACACCCGCCGCACCTCGACGCCCCGGTCGCGCAGTACGTCCAGCGCGTCCGTCAGCCCGCACAGCATCCCCTCGAAGGCGGCCCGCGCCAGGTGCTCCCGCTTCATGCTCTCGCGCCGCAACCCCGCCAACGTGCCCGCGGTGTGCGGCAGATGGGGCGTGCGCTCACCTTCGAGGTAGGGGAGCAGGACGAGGCCGGACGAGCCGGGGGTGGAGGTGAGGGCCAGTTCGGAGAGCCCGTCGAGGTCGGTGCCGAGCAGTTCGGCGGTGCCGCGCAGCGCCCGTACGGCGTTGAGCGTGTGCACCACGGGCAGGTGCATGCCGGTCGCGTCGGCGAAGGAGGTGATGGTGCCGGTGGAGTCCACCAGGGCCTCGTGGTGCACGGAGAAGACCGAGCCGGAGGCGCCCAGCGAGATCACCGCGTCGCCGGGCCCGACGCCGAGCCCGAAGGCGGCGGCCATGGTCTCGCCGGTGCCCGCGGAGATCAGCAGCCCCTCGGGCGTGTGCCCGGCGGGCTCGCAGGGGCCGAGTACCTCCGGGAGGGCCGCGGAGTGCCCGAGCGCCAGCTCCACCAGGTCCGGCCGCCACTGCCCGGACGCCGCGGACCAGTAGCCGGTGCCGGAGGCGGCGCCCCGGTCCGTGGTCCGCCGCACGGGCCGCCCCAGCAACTGCCACACCAGCCAGTCGTGCGGCTGCAGCAGCATCGCGGCGCGCTTCGCGGCCTCCGGCTCGTTGCGCGCCAGCCAGCGCAGCTTGGCGACCGGCTGCCCGGCCTGCGGCACCGACCCGACGGCCTGCGCCCACGCCGCGCGCCCGCCGAGCGCGTCGGTCAGGTCGGCGGCGGCCGACTGCACCCGCTTGTCGTTGCCGAGCATGGCAGGGCGTACGAGCACCCCGCCGGCGTCCAGCGCGAGCAGCCCGTGCTGCTGCGCGGAGACCCCGATGGCCTGCACGCCCTCCAGCAGGCCGCCGGCGGCGGCCTCGCCCAGTGACATCAGCCACGCCTGCGGGTCCCCGTCGGAGTCGGCGGGATGCGGCGCGTACCCCTGCTTCAGCACGGCGCCCGTGTCCGTATCGCAGACGACGATGCGCGTGCTCTCGGAAGAACTGTCCAATCCGGCGACTATGCCCATGGGGCACGATTTTGCCCTATGGCGCGAGCGTCACGTGTTGCTGGTGCCCCAGTCGTCGTCCGCCGGGGTCCGCTGCTCCCGCAGCGAGCGCACCCGCTCGGTCACCGAGCCCGGCAGCCGGTCGCCGACCTTCGCGCCGACCGCGCCGAACGCCTTGGAGGCGGCGGCCCTGCCGTTCTGCGCGGCGGACTCGGCGGTATTGCGCACCGCCGGGTTCTGCGCGACCCGCTGCGCGGCCTTGCGCAGCTGCTCGTACCGTTCGCGTCCGGCCCGCGTGCCGAGCACGTACCCGACGATTGCTCCGGTGATGAACGTCAGCCGGTAGCGCATCGCTCCACCCTTCTTCGCGTTCTTCGCGTCGAACCGCATTCGATCATGTCCGGGACCCCGCTCCGGGCTCTTCCCGTACGCCTCGTCGCATGTTCCGGACCACGACGACCCGCGTCGGCGGTGCTGCGCGCCTACCCGTCGCACCCGTAGGTCACTCACGGGATACCGATTGGCGGAGCACCCCCCTGCTTGCGCTAATGTATGTGTCGCAGCGAGCGCACGCCGTCCGGGACCCCGGAGCCGGGTGCATTCGAGGCACACAGCGCAATCCCCTGTAGCTCAATTGGCAGAGCAGCCGGCTGTTAACCGGCAGGTTACTGGTTCGAGTCCAGTCGGGGGAGCGCGGTCCCCTGTAGCTCAATTGGCAGAGCATTCGGCTGTTAACCGGAGGGTTACTGGTTCGAGTCCAGTCGGGGGAGCAGAGCGAAGAGGACCCCTCAGGGGTCCTTTTTCGTGTGCCGTGGAACCGCCGCGGGGCTGATCGGCATCCTCAAGGACAGGCTGGTCACGCGATGCGGACCCTCAGGGGCAGCAGATCGTATGACCGGCTATGCTGCGGCAGACGGCGCGCACAGATGTACGCGACGCGCCGTTACGGGGCGGTAGCTCAGCCGGTTAGAGCAGCGGACTCATAATCCGTCGGCCGTGGGTTCGAGTCCCACCCGCCCCACCGTTCGTACGCGGTGCAGAAACGTTCTGACCTGCGGAAACGTCACAGCGAGGGCCGCCACGGAAACCGTGGCGGCCCTTCCTTCTGCCTCAAACCAAGATCCAGGGGACACACAGGGGACACGGGGGCGATCCAGGGGGCGGAGAGGCCCTCACGCCTCCTTCCGACGCCTGTGCGAGCTTCGGCGGGCGGACCTCCCCGTTGCCGGTGGCAGGCCCCGCGGCAGCGTCCAACCGCCCAGGTCCGGAGACTCGGAGCGGGCGATGGTGAAGCGCGTGAGCGAGAAGTCCATCCGCTGTTCCTCCGGGTACTGATCGTTGAAGTTCTCGACCTGGACCAGCTCCAGGTCGTGCGAGGTGCAGTAGTCGCGTATCCACTTCACAGTTCCGTTGGCGGCGTCGTCCTGGCCGCGGGCGGCGAGAGCGATAATGCCGAGGAGGCCGGAGCCCGGTTGGATCTGGGCTCCGGCGAGCCAGGTACCGTCCGGCTGCCGTGCGCCGTGGGCGAAGAAGACGGCGATGTCGCCCTGCCAGGCCGTCTCGGGGATCTCCGCGAAGCCGAGCTGGTGGTGCGCAGAGCGCCGCAGCGCGATCAGGTCGCGGTCAACGTCGTCCAGGAAGAAGAACCGCTCCAGCTCGGGCCGGACGGCACCGGCGTAGGGGTGGCGGTATGGTCCTGCGTCCTCCCTTCGCGCCCATGCTCGCCGAGTCGCGGCGCCGGCTGCCGCCCGAGACCGCGCTGCCGGGCGGGATCGTCGCCAAGCAGAAAGTACGACGGCTTCCGGGCGGTCCTCTTCGCCCGCGCCGACCTGGTCCGGGTGCAGTCTCGCCGGGGCGCGGATGTGACCGGCGCCTTCCCGGACCTGGCCAAGGCCGCCGCCGCGCCGCAGGAGGACCTGGTCGTGGACGGCGAGCTGGTGGCTGTCCTGAACGAGGGGCCATGCTCATGGCCACCGCGATGGCGGGCGCGGTGTTGGCAGTGTGCAGTGTCAGGAGTGGTGGTCGGAGGGAGTGCGGCAGCTGCGGCGCACGTGGGGGACTTCGGTGATCTGGGCGCCTGCCAGGCGCGCGGCCAGTGGTATCTCGCGAACGGCGGGAACGTGCAGCGGTACGAGTGCCGGTCCGCCGGCGTATGGCAGTTGTGGGTGCTCACCGGGGGCTCATGCGGACCTGAGAGTGTCGTATGACGCCGCGCGGGTCGATGCCGCGCGGGCCGGCGGCGATCGGTACGTGCTGGTATCCGTCACCTACGAGATAGCGGCCGGTGCCATCGGCCGTCTCATCGCGGGCATGCGCGAGGCCTCAGCGTCTTCGATGTATCTGCTGTCGCTGCCCGCATGGGAGGTGGAAGCCCTCGCGTCGGTCCTGCGGACCTTCCACCGCGCCGTCGCCGGAGACCTCAAGGCGGCCGAAGGTCGCAGACCTTCGTTCCACGCGCGTACGGGTGACCCGCTGCCGGCGGCGCGCAACCGCGGATCGTGGGTCTCCGGTCCTTACGCGTACGGGTAATCCGTTGTAGCCGGAGCACATCACCGGTCGGTCAGCTCCGGCCAGCGCCCCCGCAAGCCGCTGCCGTGGGACGGCCCGCCCCAGGGTGATGCTTGAGGTCCTGCGGTCGGTTCACAGATCGCAGTCATCGAGGGGCTTCCAACCGTAGGCAGCGTGGTGTTTCAGCCGCGGAGCCAGGCCAGCAGGCGTCGTGGAGTCGGTCGCGATGTGCTGGCCGGCAGGCGCCGGGGGGCCGGTTCGGCTCTCTTGGCTTGTTGGGCGAGTCGGTATGCGTCCGCCTCGCGGATGAGCTCATGAGAGCGGATCTGGTGCCACTCGAAGTGCATGCCCTCGCTCCTACTGCTGGAGTTCCAAGACGTCGGCGACCACGCAGCTGACGTTGTCGGGGTCGCCGGAGCCGTTGGCGAGGGTGATGAGTGCGCGGACCGCCTGCTCGGGCTCACTGATCTCGGAGAGCACCCGGTGGATCTCTTCGGTCGGCACGACGGTCGGCAGGTCGTCGGGGCAGAGCAGATACCGGTCTCCCCGCCGGGCGTCGTGCAGGCGCATGTCCGGGGTGGTATCGGTGCCTTGGCCCAGGGCCCGGGCCAGCAGTGACCGCTGGGGGTGGGAGGCGGCTTCTTCCGGGCTGAGGCGTCCTTCGTCGACCATCGACTGGACCATGGTGTGGTCGTGGGTGATCTGAAACAGCTCTCCGTCACGCAGGAGGTAGACGCGGGAGTCGCCGATGTGGACGAGGGCGAGTTGCGATCCGGTCCAGAGCATCGCGGTCAGTGTGGTCCCGGCCTCTTCGGAGGAAGAGCCGGTCCCGGCGAGGCCGTTCACGGCTTGTTTGGCCTGTTCGACCGCGTCTTCGAGGACATTGAGGAGATTGCCCGCCGGGATGCTGTCGGTTTCGAGGTGCTTGAGCGCGTCGACGGCGGCGCTGCTTGCGGAGGCTCCTTGACTGCCGTAGCCGTCGGCGACGGCGAGCAGGCGGGACCCGGCGTAGGCGGTGTCCTGGTTGCTCTCGCGGATGAGGCCGATATCGGAAAGAGCGGCGTGGATGCCCAAGGGCTTGACGGTCGGGGACATGACAGGGTCCTTGCGTGACAGGTGGTCGATGAGGAAGGCGGCCAGGTCCCGCCGTGCGGCGGCGTCGGCTTCGACCTGGGCCCAGAACGCGCGGATCTCCTGGGCTGCCGCGTCTGCATCCAGCGCGCAGACGTGCTGGATGCGGGTCAGGGGCATCCCCAGGCGCCGGAGCCAGGCGACCAGGCGGGCTTGGTCCAGTTGTTCCGGTGCGTAGAGGCGGTAGCCGGTCACCGGGTCGACGCGTGCGGGGGGCAGCAGGCCGAGCTCGTCGTAAAGACGCAGCGCCTTCGGCGACAGCCGGGACGCCTTCGCGAACGCCCCGATAGTCAGCAACCCCATGCTCGCTCCTCCTCATGCCGAGCAGTCGCCCGGCCCAACCGATGCTGTGGCCTCCCCCAAGGTGAAGGTCAACCAAGGATTCTGCTCGGCCGCGTCCGATGGTCTCGGCTGACGCTCTCGGCTGATGCCGAGCCGTCTGAGTCCGGGCGTCATGGGCCGTTGACCAGCTCGGCGCTTTTGAGGGTCGGCCGGACGTCCCCCGAAAGAACACCCACCCATTCGTACGGTCTTTATACGGTGAATGTGCGCGATCTTTACGGTTTATGGGGTGGGGCGTGGGTCAGGAGGTGTTCCATGTCCGAGATGTCCGATGCAGTCGACGCGCTGGTCGCGTCCCGCTCCCCGGTGCCCGCCACGTTCACCGACGCGCCCGCCCCGGCAGGCGAAATGTCAGAGGTTCCGGACGCTCTGATCGGCGAAACGGTCGAATCTGAATGTTCCTCGACCCCAGTCATTTCCCTGCCTGCGAAGGGGTTGGCCTGTGACCAATTGAGGATGGACATCACGCGCAGGAAGCCCAGCACGACCACCCCGGCCGCACTCGCCGCGACTACCCCAGGAGGCGGAAGCCGCCGGCCAGCAGCGAAAGGACTCCACCGTGGGATCCGGTCGGCGCCTGGCCTGACGAGCACGAGTACGAGCAGCGCCGCGTTCCGGGTCCGGACGGACGGCACGGAGCTGGACCAACTCGACGTGATGATCGATTTCGTGCCGGTCGTGCACCTGGCGAACACGATCCCGCCGGCCGGGGAGCACTGGGTACGCTCGGCCCTGGCCCGGGTCCTCCAGGGCCTGGACGAAAGCGTCTCTGACCTGCGGTTATAGGAAAGACGAGGTAAGAGCCGGGACGGATCGGAAGATCCGAAAGGGGCTCATAATCCGTGGGCCGTGGGTTCGAGTCCCACCCGCCCCACCGTTCGTACGCGGTACAGAAACGTTCTGACCTGCATGAACGTCACAGCGGGGGCCGCCCAGTGGCCATGAGGGCGGCCTGAGGGCGGAAGAGTCCTCCCCCGCTTGCCTTCCGGTGGGTGTTCGAGTCCCAGTGAGCGGCCCTTGGTAGGGGAAAGCCGAAAGGTGATTCGGGGGGCAGCTCTGCTGAGGTCGGGCGGTGGAGGCGGTGGGATCTTCTCGTCGGGTTTGTGGAGGAGATGAAGGGGGTCCCCGGTGCGTTCGGTGAAGGCGAGGCTGGGTGTGTTTTTCGGGGTTGGGGCGGTGCTTGTCGGTTGTGCTGGGGCGGCGGGGGCTGTGGGGGACGAGGGGGCGGTTGATAGGGGCGCGAGGGGGACCGGGGTGCGGGAGACCGCTGTGCAGCGGCCCGTCGGGGGGAACGAGGACTGGGGCGACAACTGGTCGCGGGAAGGGTTCGCCGATCAGTCCGTGCGGCAGGTGGTGCGGGTCGCCGGGGGCGGATCTCGGGTGCGGATTCGGCTGTCCAACGCCTACGGTGCCGGGCCGCTGCGGATCACCGGCGCCAGCGTCGGGCGGTCCGCCGGGGAGGCGCAGGTGTGGCCCGGGACGGTTCGGCCTTTGAGCTTCGGGGGCAGAGCAGGGGCAACGGTCGCAGCCGGGCGTGACATGGTCAGTGACGCTGTGGCTCTCAGTACGTCCCCGCTGGAGAAGCTGACCATCACTCTCTACTTCGCCGACCGTACGGGGCCCGCCACCTTTCACCGGTACACGACCACCACCTCGTACCGCGCCTCGGGGCGTCACCTGGACGACTCCGACGCCGGCGCTTTCAAGGAGTCCACGAATGCCTGGTACTTCCTGAGCGGTGTGGAAGCGAGCGGCGGGACCTCCACGCGGCGGGGCACCGTGGTCGTGTTCGGAGACTCGCTCGTGGACGGGACCGGGGCCGCGGTCGGGGCCGACGGCCGTTTCACGGACAAGCTCGCCGAGCGCCTCATCGCCGATCGGCGGCCGCTGGATGTCGTCAACGCCGGCATCGCCGGGAACCGGATCCTGAGTGGTTCGCCCTGCTACGGGGACAAGGCCGGCGATCGCTTCCGGCGGGACGTACTCGATCGACCCGGCGTGCGTTCAGTAGTCATTCACCTGGGGGCCAACGACATCGGCGCGCCCGAGATGGGCGACCCCTGCATGGGCGCCGCGCCCCGCGTGAGCGCGCGGCAGATCATCGAGGCGCACAAGAAGCTGATCCGTGCCGCCCACGCCCGGGGCGTGAAGGCCGTCGGCGCGACCATCCTGCCGATGAAGGGCGCCCTCTTCCCCCTCTACAGCGAGCAGGGCGAGAAGGTCCGCGACGCCGTCAACCATTGGATTCGTACCAGTGGCGCGTACGACTCCGTGCTCGATGCCGCCCGTGCCCTCGCGGATGCTCATGACTCTGCTCTGCCGCGGCCCGGCTTCGTGTTTCGGGACGGGCTGCATCCCAATGAGGCCGGGGCCCATGCTGTGGCTTCCGCCGTGGATCTGAATGAGCTCTGAGCACGCCGTGCGGATGTCAGTCCTCGGGGGCTGCCATGGTCGCCGCGGAGCGGATGATCTGTTCGACGCCGAGGCGGAAACGGCCCGCGAAGTCTACGGACATGGAGCCGTCGAGTGCCGGGGCGAGGCCGGGGTAGCGGTCCTTGGCGACGAATTCGCGCAGGCGGTCGCGGTGGACGCGGGTGAGCCGCGTCTCAGGGCGGTCCGGGCGGTACAGCTCCTCGGGCGGTCCGGGCGGCACAGCTCCTCGGGCGGTCCGGGCTTGCCGGGATTGGTCGCGTAGGACGCGAACCAGCGCCGTCCCTCGCCGTCGCGCTCGATTACGCCCCGCCGACAGGGGAACGGCCGACAGCGTCGACCCTAGAGCGCGTCCGCGCCGCGCTCTCGCAGTGCCTGGCCGTACTGCTGGAGGACCCACAGCTCGTTCTGCACGGCGGCTAGGTGGTCCGGGGCGGCCTGGGCGCCGAGGCGCACCATGCTCGCCGTCACGTCCGCGACGCGGCGCTCCACGGCCCGCAGCCGGACCTGGACCAGTTGGACGCCCGCGTACGCCTCGTCGACGGTGCGGCTGTGGATCGCCTCGACGGCCAGTTCGGTGACCATGGCGCGCACGGTGTTGTCGGGGGCCGCGTCGCGCACCCGCGCGAGGTAGTCGTCGGCGGCCTGGGTCACTCCCCCGGCCTCCTCGATGGTGCGGCGCACGGCCACGTACGGATCGGCGGTGAACTCGTCCTCGCCGTACGCGTCGAAGGCGGGGGCGACCAGTTCGGGGCGCTGGAGGGCCAGCTTGAGCAGCTCGCGCTCGGTGCGGTGGGCGGGGCTGCGCAGGTTCAGGGCCGGGCCGCGCTGGGTGGGCTGGGCCGACGGTGCGGAGGCGGCCTGCGGTGCGGGCGGGGCGCCGCGGTGCGTACGGCGGCCCTGGTCGGCGCCGGGGCGCTGGCCGCGCTCGCGGGCCCAGCGGGCGAGCTGGCCGACCCGGCGGACCACGAACTGGGTGTCGAGGATGCCGAGCATGCCGGCGAGAGCCACCGCGTACTCGTGCTGGATGGAACTGTTCTTGATGCCCGCGACGATGGGCGCGGCTGCTTCGAGGGCGGCGGCCCGGCCCTCGGCGGTATCGAGGTTGTGGCGGCCGACGACCTGCCGGATCGCGAAGGCGAAGAGCGGCGTACGGGACTCCACCAGCCGCTGCACGGATTCGTCGCCCTCGGCGAGGCGCAGCTCGCAGGGGTCCATGCCGCCCGGCGTGATGGCGATGGACGTCTCGGCGGCGAACTTCTGGTCGTCCTCGAAGGCCCGCAGGGCGGCCTTCTGCCCGGCCGCGTCGCCGTCGAAGGTGAAGACGACCTCGGCCGACGCGTTGTCCATCAGAAGCCGGCGGAGGATCTTGATGTGGTCGCCCGCGAAGGCGGTGCCGCAGGTGGCGATGGCGGTGGTGACGCCCGCGAGGTGGCAGGCCATGACGTCCGTATAGCCCTCGACGACGACGGCGCGGCTGGTCTTGGCGATCTCCTTCTTGGCGAGGTCGATGCCGTAGAGCACATGCGACTTCTTGTAGAGAGGGGTCTCGGGGGTGTTGAGGTACTTGGGGCCGTTGTCGTCGTCGCGGAGCTTGCGGGCGCCGAAGCCGATGCACTCGCCGGTGATGTCGCGGATGGGCCACATCAGCCGGCCGCGGAAGCGGTCGATGGGGCGGCCGCCGCGGCTCTCCTGGGCGAGCCCGGAGAGGATCAGCTCCTTGTCGCTGAAGCCCTTGCCGCGCAGGAAGCGCGTGAGGTGGTCCCAGCCGGCGGGGCTGTAGCCGACGCCGAAGTGCTGGGCGGCGGCCTGGTCGAAGCCGCGGCTCGCGAGGAACTTGCGGCCGATCTCGGCCTCGGGGCTGTCGAGCTGCTCGACGTAGTAGAGGGCCGCCGCCCGGTGCGCCTCGACCAGGCGGATGCGCTCGCCCTGCTGGCGGCCGGGGGTGTAGCCGCCCTCCTCGTAGCGCAGGGTGATGCCGGCCAGGCCGGCGAGCCGCTCGATGGTCTCGGCGAAGGAGAGGTGGTCGATCTTCATGACGAAGTCGACAGTGTCCCCGCCCTCCTGGCAGCCGAAGCAGTAGAAGAGCCCCTTGGACGGGCTGACCTGGAACGACGGCGACTTCTCGTCGTGGAAGGGGCAGAGGCCCTTCAGATTGCCGCCGCCCGCGTTGCGCAGCTGGAGGTACTCGGAGACCACGGCGTCGATCGGGACCGCGTCCCGGACCGCCTTCACATCGTCATCGTTGATCCTGCCTGCCACGTGTGAAGTCTACGGCCGGGGTCCGACACTCCCGAACCGCCGGCCCCTCCGCCGGGCCGCTCCGCCGGACCCTCCGCCGGGCCGCTCTGCCGGGCCCTCCGCCGGGCCGCTCTGCCGGGTCCCTCCACCGGACCCTCCGCCTGGTCCCTCCGCCCCGCCCCGGCCCGGCCCAGCCCGGTTCACCCGACCTTGATCGTGAACACGCGGTGCGGGCCGACGGACTCGATGACGAATTCCTCTCCGACTGCGGTGAAGCCATGGTGCTCGTAGAAGCCGCGGGCCGAGGTGCGGCCGTTGCACCACACGGTCCGCGCGCCGCGGGCCGCGGCCTCGTCGAGGCCCGCCCGCAGCACGGCGACGCCGTAGCCGAGGCCGCGGACGGCCGGATCGCTGGCCATGCCGCGGAAGCGGTACGCACGCCCGGCCCCGTCGGCCGCGGGGGCGGTCCCGTCGGTCGCGTGGACGGGGCCTTCCGTCGCGTGGGCGGGACCGGCCGCGTCCGGCAGCGGCTCCGCGAAGAACGTGGCGCAGCCCCGCACCGCGCCATCCTCGTCGTACGCGGCGACATGAAAGGTGCGGCCGTCCGGGTCGCCGTCCTCGGGGAAGACGGCGGCCTCGGGCGGCAGCCCCGGCCGCAGCACCGACCGGCGCAGCTCGAAGATCTCCGCGACCGGCACCACTGCTGTACGGATGGTCATGCGCCCCAAGCTATTCCAGCAGCGAGGTCAGCGGGACCCCCGGGTCGGCGAGGGCCTCCGGGTCGGGGCGGGCGCCCGCGCGGATGAGCTGCTGGATGGGGTCGGTGACGTCCCAGACGTTGACGTTCATACCGGCGAGCAGCCGGCCTTCCTTGAGCCAGAAGGCGATGAACTCGCGCTTGGAGACGTCGCCGCGGCAGACCACCTGGTCGTACGAGCCGGGCGGCGCGTAGCCGGAGTACTCCAGGCCGACGTCGTACTGGTCGGAGAAGAAATACGGCACCCGGTCGTACGAGACTTCCTGGCCGAGCATGGCGCGGGCGGCGGCGGGGCCGCCGTTGAGCGCGTTGGCCCAGTGCTCGACGCGGAACCGGGAGTCGATCAGCGGGTGCTCGGCGGCGGCGACGTCGCCCGCGGCGAAGATGTCCGGGTCGCTGGTGCGCAGCGCGGCGTCCACGGCGATGCCGCCGCCGCCCGTGCGGTCGGCCAGCTCCAGGCCCGCGGCCTCGGCGAGGGCGGTGCGCGGGGCGGCGCCGATGGCGGCGAGGACGTCGTGGGCGGGGTGCTCCTCGCCGTCGTCGGTGCGGACGGCGAGCACCAGTCCGTCCTGGCCGACGATCTCGGTGAGCCGGGAACCGAAGTGGAAGCGCACCCCGTGCTCGCGGTGCAGGTCGGTGAAGAGCGCGCCGAGCTCGGGGCCGAGGACGGTGTGCAGCGGCGTCGGCTCGGACTCGACGACGGTCACCTCGGCGCCGTACGAGCGGGCGGCCGCGGCGACTTCGAGCCCGATCCAGCCGGCGCCGGCGATGACGAGGTGGCCGTTGTCGCGGCCGAGGGAGGCGAGCACGCCGCGCAGCCGCTCGGCGTGGGCGAGGCGGCGCAGGTGGTGGACGCCGGCCAGGTCGGTGCCGGGGACGTCGAGGCGGCGGGGCTCGGCGCCGGTGGCCAGCAGCAGCCGGTCGTAGTGGACGCTGGTGCCGTCGCCGAGCCGTACGGACTTGGCGGCGCGGTCGAGGTGGACTGCGGGCTGGCCGAGGTGGAGTTCGATATCGGCCTGCGCGTACCAGGACGGCTCGTGGACGAAGACGCTGTCGCGCTCCTCGTTGCCGATGAGGTAGCCCTTGGAGAGCGGCGGGCGCTCATAAGGGTGCTCGCGTTCGTCGCAGATCAGTATCACCCGGCCGGTGAAACCCTCCGATCGGAGGGTTTCGGCGGCCTTGGCCCCGGCCAGGCCCCCTCCGACGATGACGAACGTCCGGTGTGCATCCACCACTTCGTGCCTCCTAGCTCGCGCAGTACGTCTGCGCTTTCCGCCCCCCGGTCCCAATCGCCAAAGCCGAGCGTCCCGCACGGAGCGTGATGCCGGAAGAGGGACTGCGCCGGACGGCTCAGAGCGATGACACACGGTGGACGGCGATGCGCCGGCCCTTGCTGGTTACAGGGTGTCAGGTCCCTGTGACAGCGGAGCGCCCGGCCCGCCTGAACGGCGGTAACAGGTGGATCGCGCCCCCTCTGCCCCCGCCCCTGCCCCTCCTCCCGCTCCTCCTCCTACTCCTGCTCCTGCTCCCGCTCCTCCTCCCGCTCCTGCTCCCGCCCAGATCGGATAGTCCACGTAGCCGCGCTCCGCACCGCTGTAGTGGGTGGAGCGGTCCCCGGCGGCGAGTCCGAGGCCCAGGGCGAACCGGCTGACCAGGTCGGGGTTGGCGATGAAGGGGCGGCCGAAGGAGACGGCGTCGGCGGCGCCCGCCTCGACGATCGCGTTGCCGCTCTCCCGGTCGAAGCCGTGGTTGGCGATCAGCGGCCCGTCGAAGAGCCGCTGGTAGCGGGCGAACTCGGCGAACGCGGAGGCGTCGGGGCGGGCTCCCGGGCCGTCCGGCGCGCGGCCGCGCAGGTGGAGGTAGCCCACCCGGCGCCGGCTGAGTCCGGCCACGACGGCGTCGTAGTCGGCGAGGGTGCGGGCGTCCGCGGTGTAGGGGTACGCGCCGTGCGAGGGGGCGGAGGGCGGCCGGTCGGCGGCGGTCCAGTACGGGGACAGCCGCACGCCGACGCGGTGCGCGCTCCACGCGGCGCTCACCGCGTCGGTGATGTCGAGCAGCAGGCGGCCGGGGTCCGTGCCGTAGCCGTCGGTGCGGCGGTTCAGCCGCCGGTTGAGGAACTGCGCGATCAGATAGACCCCGTTGGCCGCGATCTCCACGCCGTCGAACCCGGCGCGGCGCGCGTGCCCGGCCGCGGCCCCGTACGCCGCGATCGTGCGGTCGATGTCCGCGGAGGTCATCGCCCTGGGGGTGGCGGTCTCCTCGCGCCCGTACGGCGTGTGGACCGTCTCGTACGGATTGACCGCCGAGGGCCCCGCGGGCAGCGCGCCGCCTAGGTGGGCGGGGTGCGAGACGGCGCCCGTATGCCAGAGCTGCGCCACGATGCGGCCGCCGAGGGCGTGGACGAGGCCGGTGACGCGGCTCCACGCGGCGGCCTGCCCTTCGGTGTACAGGCCGGGGACGCCGCCGAAGCCGATGGCCTGCTCGCCGACCCAGACGCCCTCGCTGACGATCAGCCCGGCGGTGGCCCGCTGGCCGTAGTACGCGGCGTGCAGGTCCGTCGGCGCCAGGTCCGTGTTGGTCACGCGGGCGCGGGTGAGGGGTGCCATGACCACCCGGTTGGGGAGCCGGAGACCGCCGATGCTCATCGGCCGCAGCAGCGGTTGGACATCGGTACTGGGGGTGTGCGGGTCCATCGGGCGTCGCCCTCCTCGTCACGTCGTTTCCGGTGCCGGTGCCGGTGCCGATGCCGATGCCGGTGCCGGTGCCGTGAGGCTGACGGAGCGCGCCGGGGAAATGTGACCGCGGGACTGACCGCGGGACTGACTGAGGGACTGACCGCGGGACTGACCGACAGGGCTCAGCGCCGTGGCGTGGAGCGGGTGGAACCCGTGAGGCGGGTGCGCAGGGAGCGGGCGGAGGAGTCGGTGAGGGCCGCGATCTGGTCGATGACGGCGCGCAGCCGGGCCGTGTCGTCGGGCGCGGCCGTGAACAGGGAGTGGAACTGCGGGTCGAGGCCGTCGGGGGCGCGGGCGATCAGCGCCTCGGCGAGTTCGGCGATGACGACGCGCTGGTCGGCGCGGAGCTTCTGCTGGGCGGGGCGCTGCATGACGTACCGGTCGGCGACGGCCTTCAGCACGGCGCATTCGAGGCGGGTCCCGTGCGGTACGACCAGCTCGGCGCGGTAGCGGGTGAGGCGGCCGGGCCCGTACGCGGCGCGGGTCGCGCCCTCGGCGGCGAGGCAGAAGCGGCCGATGAGCTGGCTGGCGGCGTCCTTGAGGCGGGCCTGGGCGACGGCCGTCCCGTCGTAGCCGTGCGGCCACCACTCCTGGCCGAGGAGGCGGTCGAGGGCGGCGGCCAGTTCCTCGGGGTCGGCGCCGGGCGCGTACCGGGCGGCGGCGACGGCGAAGATCTCGCGCCGCTCGGGCTCGGCGAGCAGGCAGTTGGGGTCGATATGGCCGGCGTGCAGGCCGTCCTCGACGTCGTGCACGGAGTACGCGACATCGTCGGACCAGTCCATGACGTGCGCCTCGAAGCTCTTGCCGTTCTTGGGCGCGCCCTCGCGCAGCCACTCGAACACCGGCACGTCGTCGGCGTAGACCCCGAACTTCGGCGACGCCGGGTCCGAGGGGTGGCCCCCGCGCGCCCAGGGGTACTTGGTCGCGGCGTCCAGGGCGGCGCGGGTGAGGTTGAGGCCGACGCTGACCGGCTCGCCGCTCTCCGGGTCGGTGGTGAATCGTTTCGGTTCGAGGCGGGCCAGCAACCGCAGCGACTGCGCGTTGCCCTCGAAGCCGCCGCAGCCCTCCGCGACCTCGTTGAGCGCCTGCTCCCCGTTGTGGCCGAACGGCGGGTGGCCGAGGTCGTGCGCGAGGCAGGCCACCTCCACCAGGTCGGGGTCGCAGCCGAGGGCCGCGCCCAGTTCGCGGCCCACCTGGGCGCACTCCAGGGAGTGCGTCAAACGCGTCCGCGGGCTGGCGTCCCACACCTGGTCGCTGATGCCGGGCGTGACCACCTGGGTCTTCCCGGCGAGGCGGCGCAGCGCGGCGGAGTGCAGCACACGCGCGCGGTCCCGCTGGAACGCCGTGCGGCCCGGCCGCTTGTCGGGCT
Organism: Streptomyces sp. NPDC050617; assembly: GCF_040654795.1. NCBI lineage: Bacteria > Bacillati > Actinomycetota > Actinomycetes > Kitasatosporales > Streptomycetaceae > Streptomyces > Streptomyces sp. NPDC050617. The sequence goes on from NZ_JBFAIS010000022.1 coordinate 143,317, forward strand.
CGGCGGCCCGCCGCTCCAGGTCCGACGGTTCGTATCCGCCGATTCCGGGATTCTCGGACGCGGTACGCGCTGTGCCGTTCATACCCCCGACGGTAACCGCCCCCTGTGACACGAGCGACGGCGTGCACGGCGCGGTGTCCGGTTCACGGCGGTGCCGGTGCGCCTCCCGGCGCCGGGGACCGGTCCGCCACCGGGCCGTCACCGGGCCGTCCTCCCCGCGCCGCGGTCCGGCGGCGCGGCGATGACGACCGGATTCCGTCCCCGCCGGTCGCCGGGGCGCGGGCGGACGGCGGCCACGGACGACGGACGACGGCCACGGGCAGCGGACAGCGGCCACAGGCGGCGGACGGCCGGTGCCGGTGGCCGCCACGGGCGGACGGTGCGCCCGAGCCGCCGCCCCGCACCCCGGTACGTACGGCCCCCGCACCGCACCCCCGCGCCGCCTCAGCCCGTACCGCCCGGCCCCTCAGTGCGCGTCGACCTCCGCCAAGTACTTGGCGCGGGTCTCCTCGTCCAGGAACGACGCGCGGAAGGAGTTGCGCGCCAGGGTGCGCAGCGTCTCGTCGTCGAGGCCGAGCGCGTCCCGTACGCCGGTGAAGTTGTCGTCGGCGTAGCCCCCGAAATAGGCGGGGTCGTCGGAGTTGACCGTGACCAGCAGCCCGGCGTCGAGCATCGCGGGCAGCGGGTGGTCGGCCAGCTTGTCGATGACGCGCAGCCGTACGTTCGACAGCGGGCACAGCGTCAGCGGCGTCTGGTCGGCGGCGAGCCGGGCGACGAGCGCGTCGTCCTCCATGCAGCGCACCCCGTGGTCGACGCGGTCCACGCCGAGAACGTCCAGGGCCTCCCATACGTACGCGGGCGGGCCCTCCTCCCCCGCGTGCGCGACGCACTTGAGGCCGGCCTCGCGGGCGCGCGCGTACACCTCTCGGAACTTCGAGGGCGGGTTGCCGACCTCGGCGGAGTCGAGGCCGACGGCGGCTATCCGGTGCAGATACGGGCGGGCGGCCTCGAACGTCGCCAGCGCCGACTCGGCGCTCTCGTCGCGCAGGAAGCACATGATCAGGCGGGTGGAGACGCCGTGCTTCGCCTCGGCGGCGTCGAGCGCGCGGGCCAGGCCCTCGATGACGGCGCCGATCTCCAGGCCGCGCGCGGTGTGCGCCTGCGGGTCGAAGAAGATCTCCGCGTGCCGGACGCCCTGCGCACTGGCGCGGGCCAGATAGGCGTCGGCGAGGTCCGCGAAGTCGTCCTCGGTGCGGAGCACGGCCATCAGCGCGTAATAGAGGTCTAGGAAGGACTGGAGGTCGCTGAAGGAGTACGCGGCGCGCAGCTCGTCCTCGGAGAGGTAGGGCAGCTCGACGCCGTTGCGCGCGGCCAGCGCGAAGGCCAGTTCCGGTTCCAGCGTGCCCTCGATGTGGAGGTGCAGCTCTGCTTTGGGTATCGGGGGCACGGGGAGGATCACACCTGTTCTGCTGGTCTGCGCGGCAGCGTGCGGTCAGCCGCCGCTGCTGAGGGGAATCCCTCAGGGTAACCAGAGCCCCGCCGCCGCCCGGCCCCCGGGGTTAAGCCCCCGGCTCCCCGGACGGCTCCACCTCGGCCGCCACCCACGCCAGGTACTCCTCGTCGCCGTGCGTGATCGGCGTCGCGATGATCTCCGGGGTGTCGTAGCCGTGCGCGGTGCGGATGTGGGCCGCGAGGGCCTCGTACCGCGCGGCCGTCGTCTTCAGCAGGACCTGCCATTCGCGGGCGGTCTCGACCCGGCCCTCCCAGCGGTACACGGAGGCGATGGGCGAGCTGATCTGCGCGCAGGCCGCGAGCCTGGCCTCGACGGCGCCGCGGGCCAGGGACTGCGCCGCGGCCTCGCTGTCGGTGGTGGTCAGGACGGCCAGGAACCGGTCGCCGGGTACGGGGGCGGGTCCATGGCCGGGGGCATGGTCGCGGTCGAAGTCGGACACCATCAGTCGCTCTCCCGGTCGGGGTCGCGGTCGTGCACCGCGTCGTCGTAGAGCTTGAAGATCTCGTCGTCGTCGATCGGGCTGTAGGAGACCTTGGAGGCGTCGTCGCCGTCCGGGCCGCCGCCGTTGAGGCCGCCGAGCACGCCGATCAGCTCGCCGGTCTTCGTCTTCTCGTTGAAGTGTGCCAGCCACGGGCTGCCCGAGGTCCCCGAATAGAAGCCGTCGCACTCCATGCGGAGCTGCCGGTAGTCCTTGAGGCGGCTGGTCATGGCGGTGCAGCGGATGGCTCGGTCGGCCGGGTCGTCGTCGGAGTCGGGGTAGCCGATGACGGTGACGCGGTTGTCGTAGCCGGGCGTGCGGGAGAGGACGTTGGCGCCGGTGACGGACTCGATCTGCTTGCCGTCGGCGTTGCGCTTGACGGTGGCGAAGGCGAAGTCGAGGTCGGAGCCGTCGCCGTAGTCGTCCCGGCGCGGGTCGGTGAACGTGCGGTCCACGGCCCACACCCCGTACGGCTGGCGCTCCGCGCCCTTCTGGTAGTCGGGTGCGAACGCGGCCTGGTCGCCCAGCGAGCAGTGTCCGGCGGTGACCAGCAGGTTGCCCTTGGGGCTGTGCACGACGCTGGCCGTGCAGTGGTGGTTCTTCATGTCGTCGCCGACATAGAAGAGGACGCCGACCGTGGGGATCCCGTCGAAGTGCCGGGCGCTGCCCGTGATGCGCTGGGCCGGGTCGTCGGCCCCTTGGTCGTCGGCCTTCGCGGCTCTGTCGGCGTTCGCGCCGCTGTCGCTCTTGGCGTCGTCCGGCTCCTCCTGCGGCGGCGTGGCGGCCGACATCCGCGAGGGCCCCCAGAACCGCTGGGCCTTCGCGCTCGTCCAGTCGGCGTCCCGGTCGTCGCCGTCCGGTCGGGGCACGGCCGCGGCGAGTGTGACGACATAGAGTCCCGCGAGCACGGCCCGGCCCCACCGGGCCCGGCTCCATCGGGAAAGACGCACGTACACCCCCGCCGCTTCTGGAAGGTCACCGACAGGCTAGCCGTACGCACCTGGTTCACTCCCGTACCAAAACGATTTCCTCACCGTCTTTTCGTACATGCCCCGTCCGGCGGATTGCGTCCCAACAATCGGCGAACGACTGCGGAACAGTCCTCCCGCGCGGGCTCCCGGGGCCTCACCCGCCCCACTGGTCGTAGCCGAGCTTGGCGACCAGCCCGACGACGACCACGACCAGCACCACTCGGACGAACCCGCTCCCCCGCTTCAGCGCCATCCGCGCGCCCGTCGCGCCGCCGATGAGGTTGAACAGGGCCATGGGCGCGGCGAGCTGCCAGAGCACCGTGCCCTGCACGGAGAAGGTGACCAACGCGCCCATATTGGTGCAGACGTTGACGACCTTGGAGGTCGCGGAGGCCGTGACCAGATCCATGTGCAGGATCGCGACGAGCGCCAGGACCAGGAAGGTGCCGGTGCCGGGGCCGATCAGCCCGTCGTAGAAGCCGATGCCCAGGCCCGCGACGAGGACGGCGGCCACCGCCCGGCGGCGGGTCACCGGGCCCGTCGGCGCCGCCGTGCCGAAGGCCGGCCGCAGCAGGACGAACGCGAGGACGGCCAGCAGGATGACCATGATCAGCGGCCGCAGCACCGCGCTGTCGATGCCGGCCGCGAAGAAGGCCCCGGCCAGTGAGCCGCCCGCCGCGGCGAGCCCGATGCGCACCGCCGTCCGTACGTCCAGCGGGGCCTTGCGGGTGTAGGTGATGGCGGCGGCGGAGGTGCCGACGATCGCCACGGCCTTGTTGGTGCCCAGTACGTAGGCGGGGGCGACGTGCGGGAGGCCCACGAGCAGCGCCGGGAGTTGGAGGAGGCCCCCGCCGCCCACGACGGCGTCGATCCAGCCGGCCGCCGCGGCGGCCAGGCAGAGCAGGAGCAGCGTTGTCACGGATATGTCATGGATCACCGGCGTGATCGTACGGGCCGCCGTCGAATGCGACGTTGGCTCTGATACCGGTCGATATAAGTCAATACCGATCAATATCGAGCAGTCCCGCCCCCCGGACCGATCGGCCCCGACACCGGCCTCGCCCGCCGCGCTGCCGCCGCGCCGCCGCCGAGCCGACGCCGAGCCGACGCGAGCCGATGCCAAGTGGAAGATTTATGGCTGGTTTTCACCGATGAATGTCCGACAGCCCCTCGATTTCGCCCACTTGATCAGTAGTATTTTGCCGGCCTTGATCCCTCTCATCCCCTGATCCCGGTCGCGCCCCACGGGTTCCTGGCTGCCTCTGCCGTACACCGTTCGAGGAAACCCATGACCCAAGCGTTCTCGGTAACCGGCGCCGCCGCCGTGACCGTCGTCGCCGTCGCGGCCCTGCTGCTGGTCTGCGCGGCGTTCCTGGCGGTCTGGGCGCTGCGGCTGCGCGGTGCGCTCCGGGCGGCCCGCGCCGACGCCGCGCGCCTGACCTCCGACACCGCGCGCCTGGCAGCGGACTCCGCGCACCTCACCGCCGACGTCGAGCGGCTGACGGAGCTGGCGGCCGGGCACGCCGCCGAGGCCGCCCGGCTCGCGGCCGTACGGGCCGACTTCGACGAGGCGGCCCGCAGGGAGCGTTCGCTGCGCGACTCGGTCCAGGCGTCGTTCGAGTCGGTGGCCAGGAACGTGCACGCGATGGCGACGGTCCAGCAGCAGGTCCTGGACGGGCTCGGCCGCGAGGTCTCCGAGGCCCCGCTGATGGCCCAGGTCATGGCCGCCGACCACGCCGCCGCCCAGATGACCCGCAAGGCCCAGACGCTCCTCGTGATGTGCGGGATCTGGCCGGCCCGGCGCGAGACCCGGCCCGTGACGCTCTTCGACTGCGTGCGCGGCGCGCAGTCGCGGATCGTGGAGTTCGGGCGGGTGGACGTGCACGGCGGGCAGTCGCTGTACGCGATGGCGCCCGCCGTCGAGGGGCTGATGCACGCCGTGGCCGAACTCCTGGAGAACGCCACGGTCTTCTCGCCCTCCCGCACCCAGGTCGCCGTCTCCGTGCGGGAGGTCGCCGCCGGGGCCGTCATCGAGATCGACGACGCGGGGCTCGGCATGCCGCCGGACGTGCTGCGCCAGGCCACCGCCCAGCTCCGCGACGAACTCGACCTCGCGCAGCTCGGCGCGGTGCCGCGGCTGGGGCTCGCGTGCGTGGGCCGCTGGTCGCGGGAGCTGGGGTTCGGGGTGGAGCTGTCGACGGCTTCCGCGTACGGCGGGACGCGCGTGGTCGTGTTCGTACCGCACCGGCTGCTGACCGAACCCACGCTGGACGAGCCGATTCCGGTCGTCGCCCCGCCGCGCCCCGCGATGATCCCGGCCCAGGCCCCGGCCCCCGTACGCGAGGAGGCGCCCGTACGAGCGGAGGCGCCCGTACGCGAGGAGGCGCCCGTACGAGAGGGGGCGGCCGGACGCGAACAGACCGTACGAGACGGGGCCGTACGGGACGAACAGCCCGTACGGAACGAGGCCGGGGCGCCGTCCGGCGGCGGCGCCGCTCCCCAACCGGCGCCGGGCGCCCTGCCACAGCGCCGCAGCCGCCGCCGGCCCCCCGGCTCGGCCCCCGTCCCGGCCGCCCCACCGGCGCCGCCCGCACCGCCGGCCGGCGAACGGCCGTGGACCCCCGAGGCGGCCGGCGCGTCCGTGGCCAGCGTGGTCCAGGGCACCCGGCTCGGCCGCGCACAGCTCGGCGAGGCCGACGCCGCTCCACCCGGCGCCGGCTCCCCCACCGACGAGGAAGAAGGAGGCCGCTGATGGCCGGCACCATTTCCAAACTCCCCGATGTGGGCTGGATGCTCCGCCCGTTGACGCGGATACCGGGCGTGCGGCACGCCGTCGTCGTCTCCGAGGACGGCCTGCGGATGGGCCACGAATCGGCCGAGGGGCTCTCCGGCGACGTGCCGCGGCTGGGGCTGGACGAGGCCGAGTCGCTGGCCGCCGCCTGTGCGGCGATGACGGTGACCAGCCGGAGCGCGGCGGCCCTGCTGTTCGGGGAGAGCGCGGGCGTACGGCAGTTGATGGTCGAGTCGGAGAGCGGGTTCATCCTCTTCACCTCGGCCGGGGTGAGCGCGTCCCTCGGGGTGGCCACCGAGGCGGACGCCGACGTCGGTCTGGTCGCCCAGCAGATGCAGCTGCTGGTGGCCAGGATCGGGGCGCACCTGAGCAGCCAGCCACGGGAACCGGTGAACCCCGAGTCATGACGGGGCCCGGGGAGGAGCGGACCACGGACGCGGTGCGGCCCTATGTGATCACGGGCGGACGGGTGGGTTCCTCGCGGGAGGAGCTGGCGCTGGAGACGCTCGTACGGGCCTCGGGGAGCGCCCCCGATCCGTCGCTCCAACCCGAGTACCGGCGGATCGTGGAACGCTGCCAGGGGCTGCTGTCGGTGGCGGAGGTCGCCGCCCATCTGGGCCAGTCCCCGGCCGTGGTGCGGGTGTTGCTCGCGGACCTCATCGACTGGGGCCATATCAGGGCGAGGCCGCCCGTACCGGTCGCCGAGCGCGCCGATATGGACCTGCTGAGAAAGGTGCTTGATGGGCTCGAAGCGAAACTCTGACGTGGTGAGCGTGGCAGGTGTGACGGCAGGGACGACGGGCGGTACGGCAGGGACGATGGGTGTGGCGGCAGGGACGACGGCTGTGGCGGCAGGGGCGGCGGACGTGTCGGCATGCGGAACGACAGGCGAGATGGCCGGCGAGACGACAGATGGGACGACAGGCGTAACGGCAGGCGGGACGACAGACGGGACGACAGGCGTAACGGCTGGCGGGGCGGCAGGCGAGACGACAGGCGGGGCGGCAGTGAGCAGCGACGCGGCGGCCGACGGCACGCAGCCGGACGCGGTCGGCGACTCCGACGTCTACGTCAGCCCCAGCGTCTCCGGCGCCGCCAAGATCCTGGTCGTCGGCCCGATGGGCGTCGGCAAGACCACGCTCATCAGCACCGTCTCGGAGATCAAACCGCTCTCCACCGAGGCCACCATGACCCAGGCGGGCGCCCGCGTGGACACCGCGCCGCCCTCCGCCAAGACCACCACGACCGTCGCCCTCGACTTCGGCCGCATCACCCTCGGCGGCGAGCTGGTGCTCTACCTCTTCGGCACGCCCGGACAGCACCGCTTCCTGCCCGCCTGGAAGGACCTGGCGCGCGGCGCGCTCGGCGCGCTCGCCCTCGTCGACACCCGCGACCTGTCGGCCTCCTTCGACGCCATCGGCCATCTGGAGGACCTCGACGTGCCCTTCACGGTCGCCGTCAACGCCTTCCCGGACAGCGCCCTGCACGACGAGGGCGAGCTGCGCACCGCCCTCGACCTGCTCCCCCGCACCCCGCTGGTGATCTGCGACGCCCGCGAGCACAAGTCCTCGCTCAAGGCCCTGATCTCGCTGGTCACGCACCTCATCGCGCTCAACACCGCCCCCGCCGCGACCGCGGCGCCGCTCGCCCCGGAGCCGTCATGACCAGCACCGTCCGCATACCGCTGTACGGGCCGACGATGGACGGCGACGCGGCGGCCCTGTACGAGCGGATGCGCGCGGAGCACGGCCCGGTCGTGCCCGTCTCCCTCGCCCCCGGGCTGGACGCCTGGCTGGTGCTCGGCCACCGCGAGCTGCTTCATCTCACCCGCGACGAGCAGTACTTCTCGCACGACCCGCGCCGCTGGACCCCGCTGCGCGAGGGCCGGGTGCCGCGCGACTCGCCCGTACTGCCGATGGTCGGCTGGCGGCCCGCCCTGCTGTACGCGGACGGGCAGCAGCACCGGCGGATGCGCGGGGCCGTCGCCGACGCGCTGGCCCGCGTCAACGGGCACGAGCTGATCCGCTCCGTACGGGCCACCGCCGAGCGGCTGATCGGGGAGTTCGCCGCGCACGGCACGGAAGCCGAACTGGTCGGCCAGTACGCCCGCGCGCTGCCGCTGCACGTGGTCACCGGGCTGCTGGGCATCGGCGCGGAGGCCGGGCCGCCGCTGGTCGAGGCGATCACCACCACCGTCGCCGCCACCGCCGAATCCGCCGAGGCCAGCGGCCGGATGTCCGCCATGCTGCGCGACCTGATCGAGGAGAAGCGCCGCGCGCCCGGCGACGACCTGGTCTCCTGGCTGCTCGGGCACGACGCCGGGCTCGACGACGAGGAGCTGCTGCACAACATCGTGGTGACCATCGTCGCGGGCAACCGGACCACCGGGAACTGGATCGCCACCACCCTGCTGATCCTCCTCACCGACCCGGCCTTCCGCTCCTCCCTCTCCCGCGGCCACCTCACCGTCGACGACGCGCTCGACCTGGTGCTGTGGCGGTTCCCGCCCACCCAGAATTTCCCGGCCCGCTACGCCACCCGCGACCTGTCCTTCGGCGGCCAGGACGTGCGCGCCGGCGACATGCTCGTTCTCGGGCTCGCGGGCGCCAACGCCGACCCCGAGGTGCTGCCCGCCGACGGCCGGCCCGTCGTCGGCAACCGCTCGCACCTCGCCTTCGGCGCGGGCCCGCACACCTGCCCGGCCCAGGACCCGGCCCGGCTGATCGCCCGTACCGCCGTGGACACCCTGCGGCACCGGCTGCCCGACCTCGAACTCGCCGTCGAAGAGTCCGCGTTGACCTGGGCCGCGTCACCCTGGACGAAGGAACTGGCGGCCCTGCCCGTACGGTTCAGCCGGCCCGCCCTCGCCGCCACGGCCCTTGGAGACCCGACATGACTGTTCCTCCCGCCGCACCCGCTCCGCACCTCCTCGACACCGAAGCGGGCCAGCACACCGTCAACGAACGGCTGCGCGCCCATGGCACGGCGGTGCCCGTGACGCTCCCCGGCGACGTGACCGCCTTCGCCGTCACCGGCCACGAGGAACTGAAGGAGTTCCTCGGCCACCCCGACGTCGCCAAGAACGCCTGCCACTTCGCGGCGATGCGGGCGGGCGAGATACCGCCGGGCTGGCCGCTCGCCACCTTCGCCACCGTCGACGGGATGACCACCGCCGACGGGGCCGACCACCGGCGGCTGCGCTCCCTGGTCACCAAGGCGTTCACGGCGCGCCGCGTCGAGGCGCTGCGCCCCCGGATCGAGAAGCTGACCGAGGACCTCCTCGACCGGCTGCCCGGCGCGGCGGACGCGGACGGCGTGGTGGACCTGCGGCGGCACTTCGCCTATCCGCTGCCGATGGGCGTCATCTGCGAACTCCTCGGCGTGGACGCCGAGCTGCACGACCGGCTGCACGCCCTGTCCAACCTGGTCGTCAGCACCGTCGTCGAGCCCGCCCAGGTACTGTCCGCCAACCGCGAGATCGTCGCGATCCTCACCCATGTCGCCGAGGTCCGCCGCGCCGCTCCGGGCGACGACCTGACCAGCGCGCTGATCGCGGCCCGCGAGGAGGACGGCGACCGGCTCAGCGAGCGGGAGCTGATCGGCACCCTGTTGCTGATGATCATCGCGGGTCACGAGACGACCCTGAACCTGATCAACAACGCGGTACGGGCGCTGTGCGCGCACCCCGACCAACTGGAGCTCGTACGGACCGGGGCGGCGTCCTGGTCCGCCGTCGTCGAGGAGACCCTCCGCTACGACAGCCCCGTCAGCCACTTCCCGTTCCGCTACCCCACCACCGACCTGGAGGTCGGCGGCGCGGTCATCCCCGAGGGCACGCCCGTACTCGCCTCCTACTCCGCCGCCGGGCGCGACCCGCGTACGCACGGGCCGGACGCGGACCGCTTCGACGTGACCCGCCTCGCGGGCCGCCACCTCTCCTTCGGCCACGGCCCGCACTTCTGCCTGGGCGCGCCGCTGGCACGGCTGGAGGCCGCCATCGCCCTCGACCGGCTCTTCGCCCGCTACCCCGCGCTGACGCAGGCCGTCCCGGACGCGGAGCTGGCGCCGCTGCCGAGCTTCATCGGCAACAGCACGCAGACCCTGCCGGTACGGCTCACCCCTCTCACCCCTTAGGCCCTGTCGTCAAAATCCCGCCTGCTCCGCGACGCCTGGCACGCACTCTCGCCGCGTTGTCGGGATCATCCCGGTACGCCCAGTACAGGGAT
>NZ_JBFAIS010000023.1:0-84566 GCF_040654795.1 Streptomyces sp. NPDC050617
CGCTCGAGTGCTCACGCGGGGCGGCACCGATGGCCTCGGTCGCCTCCGCCTCGATGAGTTCTTGCAGGATGCGCTCACACACCACCCTGATTGCCTCGACTCCGTCGGCCGCACGTATCGACTCCAGCAGCCGCATCAGGTCAGACTGGGACAGGGCCATCGTGTCCTCCTCGGTTGAACTGCCCGTTCACCAAGGAGACTTGCGCGATGGCCTGCCCTTGTTCAGGGAGCGCTCACCGACAACAGGTGCACGCCCCGGGCAGAGCCCCGCGCGTTCCACACGCGCGACCGGCTACACCACTCGACGGGACGCCATCGGCACTGAACCGGCGGCCATGCGAAGGGAAGCGGCAGGTGATGACATACGACCGGGAGCGCGCACCACCCCCTCAGGGCGGGAGGCCGGATCTCGCCGAGCAGCACGCCTCGCAGACACCTCTTGCCGGGCCCACCAGCGCCCCGTGCGACCCTGTCGTCAGGACTGGTGACCCCGTCCGCACGCCGGAGCCCGCACTGCGGCACAGGGCGAACGCGACAAACTCGCCCCGCGCCTCCAGCAGGCCTTCAACATCTTCGTGGAGAGCCCGCGCCAGGCAGCGGAGGAGGCCGACGGCGTCTTCGGTGAAGCCGTCGCCCAGCTGACCGAAACCCTCACGGAGCGGCACCACGTCCCGCGTGCGGGCTGACAGGACCAGGACGCCGAGGCCCAGACAGAGGTACTGCGACTTGCGCTACGGCAGTACAGGGAGACCACAGAGCTGCTGCTGCGCGTGTAGCGCCCGCCGGTAGGCGAAACTGCCACCCCGCACGAGACGCAGCTGCCGCAGGAAGCCGGTGCCCAGGCCCACACCGGTTGACCATGCGGCGGCTGCGTCCTGGAACAGGCCCGATCGCCGAGGCCGCCGTCCGTCTCGTTCCGCGTGCGCGGACCGCCTCCGGAAGCGGCGCCCCGCAGCGGAACCCGATCCCGATGAGGCGGCGGAACCCGTGCAGGAAGGCGCTGATCCGTCGGGAGAAATATCGGGACCTGGCGCCCCGTCCGCTCACGTACCACTCACGCAAACGGCCCCGGACGAAGAGTCCGAGGCCGGGTAAAGCTCCTCCCTGGGGGTGAAACCCCAGGTCAGAGCGGTTTTGCATGGTGCCCCCGGCAGGATTCGAACCTGCGACACCCGCTTTAGGAGTTTTCCCTGGGCGAGGCTGTGACCTGCGTATACATCGGCCGCAGGGTGTCTGGCCTGGGAAAACTCCCCTCCCTAGTTCTCATGTGTTCGCGGGGATTCCCGACCTCATGTGTGCTGAATCCGTTCCGCGTCGACTCTGTCTGACGAGGCATCGGCTGTTCGTGCAGTCGGGACCGAATCCTTCCCTGTCACTTTGTCCTGCCTGTGACTGCCGACAACGTGTGCGGTGCATGCTGTCGCTAGGAATCGCCGTCGTCGGCACGCACGGCCATCAGAACCCGTTGGAGCGCGGTGACCCGCGGATCCCCAACTGGCCGGACCTCCAAAGCGCTTTCCAGCAACGCCTCGAGTTCGCCCTGCGCGGCGCGCGGCCGGCCCGCCTCCCACAGGAGTTGGGCTCTCCGGTATCGAGCATCCCAGACCGAGTCGTGATGCGCCCCGTGTATACGGGTGCATCCCTCTGCCATCGCCTTGAACTGTTCGGCGCTCTCCGCTGGACGTTTCGCCCGGCTCAGTCCCTCACCGAGGTTCTTGCGCGCCATCAGTGTCTCTGGATGGTCGGGTCCGAGTACGCGTTCTCGACGCTCTACGACGTCATAGAACCGAGGAATGGCCTCGGCGAGCATCCCTTGATTCCCCAGCGCCATAGCCAAGTTGTGGTTCATTGTCAGAGTCTCGGGATGGTCGTCACCGAGGACGCCCAGGCATGCGTCCCGTGCATCTCGGTACTCTGCCGCTGCTTCAGCGAACCGCTCTTGATCGGCCAGTAGGAAGGCCAAGTTCCCATGGACGGACAGGGTCTGTCGGTGATCATGTCCCAGGATGCGGGCGCATACCGACAGGATTTCTCGGTATGCGGCTTCGGCTTCACCGACGGATCCCTTGTCATCCGAAATACGGGCGAGGGACAGTCGGGTGGCGAGCGTCTCGGGATGTTCAGGACCGAGCCTGCGTTCCTGGATTTCCAGGATTGCTGCCTGCTCCTTCTCAGCTTCGTCGAGATGGCCTTGGATGCGCATGACGACAGCAAGGTTGTGGCGTAGGGTCAGTACCAGTGGCTGATCGTCGGAATGCTTGTCAGCGGCATCCGTGAGCGCTTCGCGGTAGATCGCCGCGGCCTCGTCGAGTCTTCCAAAATCCTTCAGCGCGACCCCGAGGCTATTGCGGGCGGTGATCGTGTCTGGATGTGCTGGCCCCAACGTCTGCCGTTCCTCGTAAGCGATCTCCCGCAGTTGACGGATAGCTTCTTGCAGCTTCCCACGTGCGTGTAGGACCCCTACTAGATCGTGTCGGATGTCTAGACGCCCGCTATCGTCCTCCGGCATGGCGCTCAGCGCCTGCTGTAGTTGTTCCTCGGCATTGGCAAGGCTTCCCTGCTGAAGCAGGAGCGCGCCAAGCGATGCTCGAACACTGGCAACGTTACGGTGAGAGCTGCCGAGGACGCGTTCTTGCAGAGTGAGGACCTTGCGCATCTCGGATACGGCGTCGTCCGTACGTCCGACGCGTCCCAAGGCCATCGCCCACTCGAAACGGGCGTTGAGCGTGACTGGGTGATGTTTCCCGTGGCGTGCAGTTGCCGCTTTCAGGATCGCCCGGTACACCGATTCCGACTCAGTCACTTCGCCGAGCAAGCGCAGTGCCGCGGCATGGCTGTTGCGACCCACCAGCACGTTGGGGTGCTCATCGATCAGTTGCTTCTGCTGCGCGTCGGTGAGTTCTGCGAAGACCGCCGCTGCACCCTTTGCGTCGAGTTCGCCTTGCCGCATTTGCAGCACGGCCAAGGTGTGGCGAGCGTCGAGTGTCTCGGGATGATCGGGCCCGATGATGCGCGTTCGCGCATCGAGTACGGCTCGGACTTCGGCCTCCGCCGCAGTGAACTCCTGGCGCAGCATGAGGGTGCTGGCCAGGTTCGCGCGAGTGATCAGCGTGGACGGGTGCTCGTCTCCCAGAACCTCTTCTTCTAGCTCGAGTACCTGGCGGAAGGCTTCCTCGGCGCGCTCGTTCTGCCCTTGGTCGCGGAGCGAGATCGCAAATTCATGCTTAGCTTCGAGGACATCGGGGTGCTTCTCTCCGAGCTCGGCTCGCAGACCTTCCAGCACCTGCCTTCCCTCGTCTGCCGCTTCATCGAGGCGTCCCATGCTCCTGATGCAGATCGCACGACCGTGCCGTGACCGCAACGTAGTGGCTGCCTCTGCGCCAAAGAGCTTGGACTCATGACGGATTACCTCGTCGTACTCGCACTCTGCTTCCGCGAGCTTTCCTCGTCGACAGAACACCCTTGCCCGTTGGTAGCGCACGGACAGCGTGGTGGAGTCGGCCGACCCGAACTGCCTGACGCATTCCTCCACAATCCGGTCGAGTTCGGACTCGGCAGCCTTGAGATCGCCCATCTCCTCGACCGCGACTGTCCGATGCCTGCGGATGTTTACCCCGATCCAAGGGGAGGTCTGTACGGAATCGATACGCTCCAGCGCTTCGTCCGCTAGTTCGCAGGCCGCTATGTAATCGCCCCGGAAGTGCAGATGGGACACGGCGACCCCGGCAGCGATCAACACGCCGTTGAGCCGGTCGTCGGCAGCGGTACCCCATCGTGGCAACCGGCGCATCATGACCAGCCAGTGTGGGATGAGCCCCTGCCAGGCTGGCCAGGAACTCGGATCCCGTGGGTTCTCCATGTACGGGGTGGCTGCCACTAGCAGGTCGGCGGCCGAGCCCCAGATCTCTCGGTAGTCCCCGGGCTCCGCGAGGAGCGGGTTGACCGACACCTCGGCCACGAGCCGGTGGATCCGGTATGGCGACCCTGCTGAGTGTGTGTCAACCCCGAGGAGGCCGAACCTCCGCAAGCCACCAAGGGACTTTCTGATCGCCCGAGGTGGCAGCTCTGTGGGCCACATGCTCAGGGCAGCAATCGTGGAAGGGGAGAGGAGAGGGATGGGCAGGGAGGCGGTCGGGGCGAAACAGGACAGCAGCTGCAGCAACCCGCGGGCATGCGGCGTGCCCTGCCGTTCGAGAAGAGAGAGGGACAGCTGCCACGTACCGGCAATTGTCCGGCGGGCCCGATCCTCCTCGCCGCGCAGATCCCCGTGCATGCTCTCGGTCACGTCGTCGAGGAATAACGGAGAATCGCCGAGGGCGTCGACATACTCGGCGAAGGTCTGCGCCTCGGCCAGTGGATCGTTGTGCGCCATGGCCAGGTATGAGCCCGCCAGGTAGAGGGCGAGCGGCAGGGCGCCCAGTCGGTCGGCCAAGGCCCTGGAAGACTCCGTGTCGCCTGCCTCCGGAGCCAATTCCCGGAGGACCCGGGCCGCGAATTCGAGTTCCAGGGCCTCCAGCCTGTGGAGCCGCGTGATCCGGCTGCCCCAGGACTGCTCGTTGCCGTCCCTTGTGGTGACCAGGACGCCCTGTGACCTACCGGCTGGGGGCCTGACCCAGCCCGTGGCGTCGGCCAGGGCGGCACCCGGGCAGGACAACACGTCGAGGTCATCGGCATCGTCGAAGATGAGCAGCCACGGGCGATCCATGGTCGTGAGATGGCGCCACGCCAAGTCGGCCGCAGGCCGTCCGCCCTTCTCCCACGCATGGGCTACGTGCTCGGTCGGAGCCCCGGCGAGGAGGGCTGCGTGGCGCATTCCGTCAGCCACAGCTGCTGCGGATCCGGCCTGGATCCAGAAGACTTCGACGTCGGCTTCCTTGGCCCGCTGAGCTGCGCTCAGGGCAACCGTCGTCTTGCCCACACCGCCCATTCCCGACAGGACTTGGATACGTGGGTGATCCGCCGCGTCGGCCTGGGCCAGGGCCGAGAGTGTTCCGTCCCGGCCCAGCACTGCCTCGGGAAGCCTGCCATAGGGGGCCTCCACCGATCCCAATGCAAGCAGTTCCTGGGGGGTGGGGTTGGGGCTGGTGAGACTCATCCCCATGTTGATGATGGCGCCGCGGAGGTCCGCCCCCGGGGCGTTCAGGCCCGTCGAGCCGATAACGCTGTTCGCTGTCGTGTCCCGAGCAGGCTCGGGCGGATTTGTAATCACTGCCCCTGCTCAGACCGGCCAAAGGACATGTTGATGGCGCCCTTGAACGTTGCTCCGGGTGCGTTCAGGCCATGGGAGTCGCGCACACTGTTGGTGGTACCCGTCGGCCGGGCCAGGAGCGACTGCAGGTCTTCCAGCTCGCGCCGGAATTCTGGGTCGGCTGCGGCCTCGCGACGCAGCGCTTCGCCCAGTGCGGCGACAGCATCCGGATCGTCGGCACCCTGCCCCTCCAATGCGGCAACAGCTCGGTCGTCGCTGGAAAGGCGGCTCCGCAAGCGCCTCCACAGGTCCGTCGCGACAGCCTCACTCAGGCTTCCACTGAAACCGCCCAGTGCTGCCAAGGCCAGCTCGGAGAACGCTAAGTCCATCTAAACTCCCAGGAGTTACTCGTGGTGCCGGGCGGTCAACTCTAGTGGCGTAAGCGGACTCGGTGCGATGTGCCCTGGGTGTGTCCGCGCTGGCGTAGGTAATGGGGTCAGGCGTCGTTGTAGACCCAAGCGCTGCCGGTCTGCCGGTACTCCTCAATGGGGATCGGCTCGACCCCGGCGCGCATACGGGCGGTGTAGAGCAGCCCGTCGAGGTGGTCAATCTCATGGTGGACGAGGCGGGCGAGGCCGTGTTCGTACACGGTGGTCACTCTCTCGCCGGTCAGGGCCGTGGTATCCACCGTGATCTTCAGGGGGCGGGGCACGAGGCCCCGGACGTCGAAGAAACTCAGGCAGCCCTCGTACTGCTCGTCCGTCTCGCCGGAATGGGCGGTGATCCGCGGGTTGAGCAGGATGATGGCGGGCGCGTCGCCAGGCGGTTGGACGACGGCGGCGGCGCGTGCGATGCCGATCTGCGGGGCCGCGATGCCCATGCCCTTGGCGAAGGGATGGATCTGTCCGATCCGTTCCATCGCGGCGAACAGCTCGTCGGTGATGTGCTCGGCCTCGTCGCGATCGGTGGGCAGGTCGAAGGCACGGGTCGGTTCGGTGAGGATGCCGGCGCCGTGCTGGACGACTCCTAGGTCTCGCATACGCTGGCTGGGCCGCACGTCAATCACCTGAACTCCTCTTGATCCGTGTCGCGTTCGGGCCGGGCTCGGAACCGCCACTCAAGACGGTACCGAGCGTGCAGGGCGGGTGTGGTCGTGATCCAGGTGAATTGCCGTAGCTCGCCGTCGTCGCTGCGGACGGGAGGGGTACGCAGCGGGGAGGCTTCGGCAGTCATGGAGGTCTCGGTGCCCCACACGACCGGATCGAGAGCGGCAGGGAAGACGAGCTGGACTTCAAGGCGCTCGGTGGGCAGGCGTACGGCTCTCTGGAACCAGTGGCCCCATTTGTCGTCGCCGACGGTGTAGGCGTACTCGATCCACACGGACTCGTCGGGGTAGACCGGGAAGCGGCCGTGTTCGTTGTCGAACAGCAACCAGACCTCCTTGAAGGCGTCGCGGTCGTGCTTGGCCTCCCAGCGCATCGCCTCGCCCCGGCAGGCAGCCGTCAGCGCGAGTGCGTCCCAGGTCAACGGGTGTGCTCTGTAGTGAACGTTGGACCGCTCGGGGGCGCCGGGGTAGCGGTCGACGGAGATGCGGATAAGGTAGCGGGTCACCGGTTCGTCGCCGGTGTTCCGCAGGCGCCGGCGCATGGTGAGCTGGTAGTTGCTGCCGTCGTACTGGAGCCGGGCGGCGTCGTGCTCGACGACGAGGGCCGATCCGGTCGCGTACGGCTGCTCGGGCCTGCGCTGGCCAGACGATGACACTTCCGGGCGTCGAGTGCGGGCCTTGGCCTGTTCGTAGTCGCACCAGCGCCGCCAGATCGCCTTCCCGGCATTCAGGGCCTCGTCGGCAAGCCGCGAGAACTCCTCGGTGGGCTTGGCGCGGCCGGACTCGACGTGGCTGACGTAGGACGGGTCGAAGCCCATGGCCCGCGCTAATGCTCGCTTGGACATGCCGCGTACTTCCCGCCAGCGCGCCACCTCGGCCGCGTAGTCCTCGGCCGCCTGCTCGACGGTGATCTCCTCGCTGTGCGCGTCCATCGAAGCTCCGCCCCGCGTCCTCGTTGGTGAGCATGAATGAACCGTGAGTGATCCAAGTTCATCATCCCGTCACGGCCTTCGTAGCCGTTTTCCTTCCCTTACCGGCCCGGATCGATCCTCCGGGCATATGAGGGAGGCGATGCGCGATGCGCGTGCTGTATTCGCTGAACATCTCCAACCCCGACCGGCTGTCTGCTGATTCGGGTTGGATCTTCGCGGACTTGCTGGCCCCGGCCCTGGCGGACGCCGGGGCGGAGGTGACCATCGCGGCCCCGGCTGCGGCCGGGGATGCCCGCTGCGGCTTCCGTCAGACGAAGGTGCCGGGGACGAAGTACCGGGCCCGCTTCTCTGCGGACATCGACGAGTTGGCGACACTGATCCGGGTCGAAAAACCGGATGTGGTGGTGGCCAACCAGATCGAGGAGGCTCCTGCGATCCGCACGGCTCTGCTGGAGGCCGGGTCGGATGCGCTGCTGGCCGGGTACTGCCACTACCTGCCGTTCTCCTTCGCCGACGGCGGCCAGCTCCTGCTCGACCCGTCCTTGAACGACGTGGGGCTCGGCCGACCGGTGCTGCTGGCGTTCGCCGCCGGCCTGGCCGCCTGCGACCGGGTGATGGCGCACTCCTCCACGGCCGCCTCCTGGATCACGGCTGCAGCAGCCCGTATGACCGTTGACCTCGGCGAGAAGCTGCGGGTGGTGCCCGCCCCGCGTGATGAGCGCTTGGTCCGAGACCCGGCCGTCTCCCGGTCGACCTCCGGCACGGGCGGAGCGATCGGCGTCTACAACCACCGGCTGTACGCGCACTACGGCACCGGCCAGTTCGTGGACCTGGCCCGCGAGCTGAGGGCCTCCGGCACGGTGCGGCTGCGGGTCATGGACCTGTTCGGCCAGCGCCGGGCCGAACGGCAGGGACTGGACGACAGCCCCGAGAAGATGCGCGACCTGCTCGCCGCCCTGCCACACGTTCAGATCGTCTCCGACCGCGGCGACCGCGTGCGCTACAAGAACCTGCTGGCCGGCGCCCGCTTCGGCATCGCCCCGTTCCGGCCAGGCTGCCCCTGGTCGATGAGCGTGATCGACTGCCAGGGAATGGGCCTGCCGGTCATCTCGCCCAAGCTGGGCTGGCTCGCCGAGCACATTGACTCCGAGCTGTGCTTCACCACCTCGGCCGAGGCTGTCGCGTTGGCCGAACGGCTGGCCACGGACGACGAGTTCCATGCACTCCACGCCAAGCGGGCCCACGCCTCCACCGCCGACTTCACCCCCGCATTGGTGGCAGCCCGCTACCTGGAGGCGATCTCGTGACCGAGTTTGACGCGGTGCTCCTCTCATACGACGAGCCGATGGCCAACTCCCTGCACGCCCGCCTCCAGCGGGCCCTCGGCGGCACGGTCAAGCGCCTGCACGGGGTGCACGGGATGCGTCGGGCCTACCGGCTGTGCGCCGAGGTCGTCGACCGCGAGCAGTTCTTCCTCGCCGACGGCGACTTCGCCATCGACACCGACTTCGACTCCGCAGTCGTGGAACCGCTGGACGAGGGTGTGTCCATGCGGGTGTGGCGTGCGGTCAACCCGGTCAATGGCCTCTCTTACGGCTACGGCGGGCTGAAGCTGATCCGCCGCAGTGCCCTGCGCGAGATGGGCGAGGCCGTGGACGTGCTCGCCGCCCTCCCAGGCCGCATCGAGTTCGCTGCGTCGGCCGCCGGGATCACGCGGTTCAACCAGAGCCCCTTTCACGCCTGGAAGGCGGGTTTCCGCGAGTGCGCGATGCTCGGCCGCGGCAGCGAGTACGGCATGGCCGACGACGACGCTCGCCAGAGGGTGGAGGCGTGGGCGAGGAGCCACAGCGGTGAGTTTGCCGCCTGCGCCGCCGCCGGAGCTCGTGAGGGCGTCGCATTCGCCCGCGAGGCCGCCCGTGATGCGAAGCGGTTCGACCATCTCAACGACCCCGCATGGCTGCGGGAGAGGTTCACCGCCGCCCACGGGGACCAGGCGGTGTCCGGATGACCGGCTGCGCGCTCGTGCTCATCGAGCCGCACGCACACCGCTTGGGCGGGCACCACCAGCGCACGTTGGTGGCCCTGGCCCAGGCCCGGCCCGGCAGCCTGGTCATCGCCCCGCATGGGGTCACCAGCGAGGCGATCACGGCCCTGCGCGAAGCCGGTGCCCGGCTGGTGACCGCGCCGGCCGGGCGTCAGGCGGGTGTTCTGCTGGTGGCCTCCCGGCTGGCGGCCTGGCTGTCTGCGGCCGGGCGGCGTCTGTTCCGTTCGCGCCGCTGGCCCCGTCGGCTGCGGCGTCTACCGCACCAGGTCACCCTCATCGCCCGCTGTCTGGCTGAGGCAGCCGCGCTACGGTGTGCCCGCCGTCTGGAGCCCACCGCCGAGGCGGTGGTGATCCTGACTGCGAGCGAGGCCCTGCACGGGGCCGCCGCCCTTCTCGGTGGCCAGCCGCACCTTCGGTTTGTCCACGAAGCAGTCACCGCCGAGGACGCCGCAGTGCGACTGCTCGGCCGACTCGCCCGCCGTGGCGAGAGGCAGGTGATCGCCCTCTACCCGACTCGGGCCGTGGGCGATCAGTTCGCCACCGCCTTCCCCGGCCTGCCCGCGGTGGTGCGGGCCTTTGCGGTCGACGACGGCTGCCGCCTCACCGATGCCGAACGCGACGGCGGTCGGGTCGCCTTCGGCATCCCCCCAGCCGAAGCCGTGGTGTGCCTGGTGGGCGGCTGGTGGCCGTACAAGGACATCACCACCATCGACGCCGCCCTGTCCCGGCTGAAGGAGCCGCTGCACCTCATCGTCACGGGCGCCCCACTCGACGACGCCATGCTGGAACGGTGGCGATCCCTGCCCGATCTCCAACTGCACACGGTGCCCGGCCCCGTCGCGGAGAGCGTGCTGCGGCTGGTGTACGGCGCCTCAGACGCCGCCCTGGTGGCCAGGCATCCCGGCGTAGGCAAGGAATCCGGGCTCGTGATGGACGCCATACGCCTCGGCGTTACCCTCGTCGTCTCTGACCACGATCCCGAGCTGACCGCCCGCCTGCACGGCCTGCCCTGGGTACTGACCTTCCCTGCCAGCGACCCGGACGGCCTCGCCGACGCCCTGCACACCGTGGTCCGACAGCCGCCGGAGTACCCCGGCCCGGAGACACCCGGCCTACTAGGGATGCCATCGGCCGCCGAGCAGGCCGACTTCCTCACCCGCACCTTCGCCTGCCTCCGTACGGAGGAGCCACGATGCTGAGCACACCCCCAGCCCTGATCGCCGTCATCGGGCCCGTCGAACCTCCGCTGCTGGCCGCCTGGGTCCGCCACTACCGACGGCTGGGCATCGAGCGATTCCTGATCGCTTTCCACTTCCCCGAGCACGTCGCCGACCAGCAGCGGCACGAACTCCAGGCCGCCAGCCGCGAGCTGGGCATCACCCCCACTGGTACCAGCACCGGCCCGTGGCACGAGCACACCAACACCCAGCTCAGAGAAGCCCTGCGGCACCGGTCAGGACCCGGCTGGCACTTGCTCGCGGACGCTGACGAGTTCCAGCAGTACCCCTCCCCACTGGACGAGGTGATTGCCCAGGCCGACAAGTCCAGGCATCGCGTGGTCGGCGGGCTGATGCTCGACCGCGTCACCGCGAGCGGACGTCTGACCGGCTGGCAGCCCCAAGGCGGACTGGACCTGGCCTACCCCCTCGGCGGTTACCTCACCCACCGGCTCCTGCACGGCGACCCCCGGAAGATCGTCCTCGCTCGCCACGACGTCACCGTGGCCTCCGGCAATCACCGGGCGCCCGGCCACAAGCCAGATGCGGACCGTCTCTGCGCGGTGCACCACTTCAAGTGGCGCTCGGGCGTCCTCGATGACCTCCGCCGCCGCATCCAGCACTTCTCCTCCGGTACCTGGCAGGAACAGACCTCGGCCGTGCGCGAGGAGGCCAGCCGCCTCCTGACGCACGTCGGCCAGCACGGCGGCGTACTCAACATCAGCGACCCGCGGTTCGCCTTCCGCCGGGTGAGCCTGGACCGGATGCCCCTCGGCTGGCCCGCCGAGGCACGTGGCGTCTTCACCACATGGCGCCCGCACATGCAGAGCGGCCAGGATCGGAGACAATGACCGCGCTCGCGCACGCCCGTCGCGGAAGGGAAGACCACGTGCCCCTCGCTGTTCTCCTGGCCGGTCTGACTGGCTCCGGCAAGACGACCGTCGCCCAGGCCCTGGCTGGCCAAGGCTTCACCCGGCTGTCCGTCGACGAGGAGGTCCACCGCCTCCACGGCCGCTACGGCGTGGACTACCCCGAACACACCTACTTCGAGCGCGAACGGCCCGCCGTCGAGGCGATCCGGCGGCGGTTCATCAAGGAGATCGAGGCCGGGAACGACGTCGTCCTGGACCACGGGCTGTGGTGCCGCGCCGAGCGCGATGCCTGGCGACAGGCCGTCCGCGAAGCAGGCGGCCACCCTGTGGTCGTCTACCTCCCCGCCGACCGCGACGAGCTGCTGCGACGCCTGACCGAGCGCAACCAGCGCGCGGACGCCAACGCCCTCACCGTCACCCCTGAAGCCCTCGACGACTTCTTCGCCCGCTTTGACCCACCAGCCGATGACGAAGAAGTAGTCGTTCATCGTGGAGACCTGAGTGCGCTGGTCGCTGCCCTATCCGCAGGCCGCCGTACCTGAGCATGGCACCGCGTGACCACGGCACGACCCAGCGCCGCCGTGCTTGTAGTGACTGTGGAGCCGGGGGGCTCGTGGTGACTGCTCCGGCGCGCTCGGGTGTCGCCGCATTAGGCATCGACCCGCCCTGCGCGCTGGCAGTTGGGGTCGGGCTTGTGACGGCGGACGAGTGGCAACGACGGCGGTTCGATTCGTTCTTCCCCCAGGCTTCGGTCCGCCCTCGGCCGAAGCCTGACGGACCTGTGCCCCCTGGTGCTGGTCCGACCTCGCCCTTTCGGAGAGTGGTCGGCGGAAGCTATGCTTCCGCCCCAACTTGCTGCTGTTCGTCGGCCCAGGCCGGACCATCCTCGGCGGTGGGGCGGTGTCACGTGCGTCGCATGCGTTGCGTGCCTGGTCAGCACAGGTACGGACTTCCGGGCAGGTACGAAGAAGTGCGTCCCGGCGAGAAAGTCCGTCCCCGCGCTGACCTGCGCGGGGACGGACGCGACGCAGTGCTACGGGCTGCGCCCTGGTGGGATCAGAGAGTGCGCTTGGGCCCGGCGAGGCCGCCGGGCGGGCCGATGGGCAGCGATCCCGCCGGAGCTGCGGGCGGCCTGGTCTGGGCCGGGCGGGCAGGCGCAGCGCCGGGTGTGGGCTCGGGTGTCGCCTCGGTGAGGTCGGGGCAGTTGCGTGCCCAGGCATCCAGGAATCGGATGCGCATGTACGCCTTGGCCTGCCTGCCCTTCTCGAACCGGTAGTTGGCCGAGCCGATGTTGAAGTCCCGCAGCAGGTTGCCCAGGTGGTCGGCGTTCAGTCCTTTGGTGCCGTACTCCGCCCATGGGGCGTCGGCGTCCTGGATCAAGGCGGCGACCAGGTCCTGAGTGGACAGGGCCTCGGGGTTCTGGTTCTCAGCGAAGATGCGGTGGATGTCGCGCAGCAGCCGTGTATTCAGGCTGCTCTGCTCGTCCTGGACCGCCTTGTGCCGGGTCATGGCCACACACGCGGCGCGGGCGCGGGCGGGCCAGTGGCCGCCGGCCGGGTCGGCAATGGTGACCAAAGGATCCCAGGTGTCCGCCGCCCGGTCCTCCACCGGCATGCCCGGAATCAAGCGGGCTGCCTCGCTGCGCAGCGGGCCCAGCCAGGCAGCCAGCTTGTCGCGCAGTACGTTGAGTTCTGGCACTGAATCCCGCAAGCGGAACGAAGCGACCTTCTCACCCGTCTTGCGCTTCTGCATCCGCAGTACGACCGCCCGGTCCATGATCGTGTCCGGAAGGTCGCCGATCCCCGCGAGCGCGGCCATGGCGAAGGTCGGGTACGGGGTCGGTTTGTGCTCGGGGCCGGAGATGCGCCAGGCGGGCCGGTTGCGCTGGTGCCCGGCTTGAACAGGCCGTGCAGGTCCTCCTTGTCTCCTGCCTTGGGACGCTGGACACGTACGGCCATCTCTTCCCCGACCGTCTCGACGAGGTCTCGAAGAAGATCCACAAGCGACGGGCGAAGCAACTCGCCAAGGCGTAGGGCAAGTTGCAAAAGGCGGAGAAGAAGGCTCGCAAGGCCGCAGATATGGTGGCTGCCCTGGAGGGCGTTGCGGTGTGATGTGTGCCTGATCCGTGCCGAGACCAGCCAGATGCTGCCGGTCAGCCGACGGGGCGGCACCTGGCGGCAGGATGCCGCTCAGCTGTTCCGCGGGGCCCGGTTCATGTACGGCCGCATGAAGGCGTCCATTGCCTCGGCAGCGTCGCGCATCGCCAGCCTGCTGATCTCCTCAGGGACCTCGCGGTCGTCGTAGACGAAGAGGCGTCCATCCACGAGGTCGGTCTTCGGCTGCCAGTCGAGGCGACGACCCGCCTCGCGCGCGGCACGTCGTACGTCCTTGAGGTCGCCCCTTTCTTCGAGGTCGTCGCTGCTCAGGACCAGCTGTCCGTGGTAGCCCTGGTATCCGGGCTTTAGCGAAGCCTTCATCAGAGTCTCCAGGTGGTCGACCAGGTTGTCGTGACGGCGCTTGGCCAGTTCGTCCTTAGCGGGCATCGCGGTACAGCTCCCCACCCTCTGCGCACACCTGATGTGTGCTAAATCCGTGCCGGACGGCAGAGGCCCTGTCGCCCCAACGGGTGACAGGGCCTCTGACCTGCTACTTAAACGTGCCCCCGGCAGGATTCGAACCTGCGACACCCGCTTTAGGAGAGCGGTGCTCTATCCCCTGAGCTACGGAGGCGGGCGGACGGGCCGTGTGGTGGGCACGCGGGGGCCGTTTCGACCACTGACAGGGTAGCGGATGCGGTGGGCGGGTTCGATGGAGTGGGGTCAGGGGGTGGAGGGGCGGGTTTCCGCTGCTTGTCGGAGGAGGGTCATTACGTGGCCGATGTCCGGGCGGCGGGCTGTGCCGGGGCGGGTGGTGGCGAAGACGGTGCGGGTTACGGGGTGGGTCAGGGGGCGGAGGCTGAGCGAGGCGTGGGCTTCGGGCAGGGCCAGGCGGGGGGAGCAGGGCCACGCCCGCGCCCGCTGCCACCAGCGCGGTCAGTACGGAGAAGTCGCTGCTGCGGGCGCGGATGTCCGGTACGAAGCCGGCCGCGCCGCACGTTCGCTGGATCATCTCGTAGCACGACGCGTCCGGGCTCGGCGTGAGCCACGAGGCGTCCGCCAGGCGGGACAGGTCGGCGGATTCCCGTACCCCCAGGCCCAGGCGTGCCGCGTGGTCCGGGTGCAGTGCCAGCAAGACCGGGTCGTCCATCGGCCATGACTGCTCATACCCTGCCGGGAAGTCGCGGGGGAGGACCGTATAGCCGTGGACGACCGCCAGGTCCGTTTCCCGTCTGCGCAGGGCCTCCAGCGATTCCTCCGGTTCCTGCCGTGAGGTGCAGCGTCAGGGCGCTCCCTTCCGCACCGCCCGTCGGGGCCGCCCATGTCGGCGGCAGCAGGGTACGGGCCGCCGACGCGAAGGCCGCCGCGCGGACCACCCCGTGCCCGCCCCCGCGCAGCGCCGCCAAGTCCGACTCCGCCGCGGCCAGGTCGCCCAGGACCACCTCCGCGTGGGCCACCAGCAGTTCGCCCGCCACCGTCTCGCCGTCGCCGCCGTCGCTCTTGCGGCCGTCGCGCCCTTCGCTCGTGCACGGCTCCCGCGGCGGCGCGATCTGCCGCTCGTCGCGCGCTGCGGGGCCACGGGCATGGCCGCCTATCAGACGCTCCTCAACTGGGGCGAGGTCCACGTCGAGGCCGGTGCCGCCAGCCTGCTGATCTCCGCCGCACCTGTCTTCAGCGTGCTGCTCGGTGCCGTCTTCCTCCCCGCGTCGGAACCGCTCACCCGCCACGTGCTGGTCGGCAGTGCCGTCGCGATCGGGGGGTGCGCCCTCGTGGCTCTCGCCGGCGGGGCGACCGCGTTCAGCGCCGGGGCCCTCGTCGTACTCGCCGCCGCGGTGGTCCAAGGGACCTACCACTTCGCCACCAAGCCCCTGCTGCGCCGCTACAGCGGGCTCGAAGTGGCCACGTACGCCATGGTCGCCGGCACGGTCTTCGGGCTGCCCCTCGCGCCCGCCGCCGTACGCGCCGCGGCCCACGCCCCGCTCTCCGCCCTCGCCCCCGCGGTCTTCCTGGGGCTGCTGCCCTCCGCCCTCGGTTTCGTGATCTGGGGGTACGCCGTCGCCCGGCTACCCCTCGCCGCCTCCACCGCCGCCCTCTACCTCGTACCGCCCGTCGCGCTCGCCGTCTCCTTCGTCTGGCTCTCCGAAGTGCCGCACCCCCTGGCGCTGTTCGGCGGTGCCGTCACCGTGCTCGGCGTCTTCCTCATCAATCGCGGCCGTCGACGTACGGCGGTCCCTCGGGCAGGGGGCGGCGAGGGGGCTCCCGGGGTCCGGGCCGTCAGCCCAAGTGCATCCACACCCCCTTGACCTCCGTATACGCGTCCAGCGCGTACTTGCCCATCTCCCGCCCCCACCCGCTCGCCTTGAAGCCGCCCCAGGGCGCCGCGCTGTCCGGTACCGGCGGCATGTTGACGAAGACCGCGCCCGCCCTGATGTCCGCCACCATCCGGTGAGCGGTCGTCAGGTCCCTGGTCCATACGGCCGCGGCCAGCCTGTACTCGGTGTCGTTGGCGCGCGGGCCGAGCTCCTCCGGGTCGTCGTAGGCCAGGACCGGCAGGACCGGGCCGAAGAGTTCGTCGCGTACGACCGACATGTCGTCGCGTACGCCCGCGAAGACGGTCGGGCGGTAGAAGTGGCCCTCCTCCAGGGCGCCGTCCGCGCGGGCGCCCCCGGTGACGACCTCCGCGCCCTCCGCGATGCCCGATCTGACGCCCGCCTCGACCTTGGCCAGGTGCTCCGCGCTGACCAGCGGGCCGAGTTCGGTGGCCGGGTCCAGGCCGTGGCCCAGGCGGAGGGCGGCGGCAGCCGTGGCGAGCTTGTCCGTGAACTCGTCCACGCGGCGGCGGTCGACGTAGAAGCGGGTGTACGCGGCGCAGACCTGGCCCGAGTTGAGCAGCGCGCCGCGCAGGTTGCCCGCGACCGCCGCGTCGATGTCGGCGTCGGCGGCGATGATGCTGGGGGCCTTGCCGCCCAGTTCCAGGGTGGGGCGTTTGAGGTTTCCGGCGCAGGCGCGGACGATGTCGCGGCCGACGGCCGTGGAACCGGTGAACGAGACCTTGTCCACCCCCGCGTGCGCCACCAGGGCCCGGCCCGGCGCCGGGCCGCCGGTCAGGAGGTTGACCACGCCGGCCGGTACGCCCGCCCGCCGGATCAGCTCGACCAGCCGCAGCGTCGTCAGCGGCGTCTGCTCAGCCGGTTTGACGATCACCGTGTTTCCGCAGGCCAGCGCGGGTGCGATCTTCCAGGCCGCGATCATCAGCGGGAAGTTCCACGGAGTGATCAGCGCGCAGACGCCCACCGGCTCGCGCCGCGTGTAGTGCACCGTGTCCGGGAAGTCCACCGGCGCCACCGCGCCCTCGATCTTGGTGCACCACCCGGCGTAGTAGCGGAAGTGCTCCGCCGCCCCCGCGACGCTCACCCCTCGCGCCACGCCGATCGGCTGGCCCTGGTCGCGGGTCTCCAGCTCCGCCAGCTCCCGCGCGTGCTCCTCGATCAGCTCGGCCGTACGCCACAGCAGCCGCGCCCGTTCGGCGGCCGTGATCCCCGCCCACGCCGGGTCGGTGAGCGCCACCCGCGCCGCCGTCACCGCGGCGTCCACATCCGCCTCGCCCGCCTCGGCCACCCATCCCGTCACCGCGCCGCTCGCCGGGTCGTAACTCGCGAACCGCGCGCCGTCGGCCGCCTCCGTCCACTCGCCGGCTATCAGCAGCCGGCCCTGGATCTCCCGCGCCGCCTCTTCCGCTGAGGCGGGTGTTCGCTCTGACCGCTCTGACTGCTCCGATCGGTCTGACCGCTCCGGCCGGTCTGACCGCTCCGGCCTTGACCGCTCCGGCCGGTCTGGCTGCTCCGATCGCTTCTCTGTCTGCTTCTTCGCCCGCATGCGGCTCCTCCAGCGCTCGGATACGGCGTCCTCCCCTCCCACCCTTCCGGGCAGCGCTGTCCGGCACTTGACCGTGAGCGAACAGCCCTTGTCCAGCACTGCTCACACCCCGCCGCTGCTCACACCCTGCGTGGCCGCCGCCCCGCGCCGCCCGCCGGTCGTTGCTCGCCCGTCAGCCGGTATCCGTCCGTCAGCTGGTGCTCGCCCGCCGGCCCGTACTCGTTCGCCGCCCGGAACTCGTCCCCCGGCCCGTACTCGCCCGCCGACCGGAACTCGCGCGGACTCGCCCCGTACGCCGCCCGGAACGCCCGGCTGAAATGCGCCGCGTCAACGAACCCCCAGCGCGATGCGATCACCCCCACCGGCCGGTCCGCCAGCAGCGGGTCCCGCAGGTCGCGGCGGCAGTGCTCCAGGCGCCGCGACCGGATCCAGGAGGAGACCGTCGTCCCCTCCGCCCGGAACAGCTTGTGCAGATAGCGCGTGGAGACGAAGTGCGCGGCGGCGATCATGTCCGGACCCAACTCCACGTCCCCCAGATGCTGTTCGACGAAGGCCGTGATCCGCGTCAGCAGCGCCCGCCGCCCCGACGCCGGGCGCGGCCGGTCGCCGGCCCCGGACCCGGTCCCCTCCAACTGGTCCGCGACCAGCGTCACCAGCAGATCCACGATGTTGTCCGCGAGCCGTACGCCGCCGGGCCCCTCGTACCCCTCGTACTCCTCCAGATGTCCGGCCAGCCGCAGCAGCAGCGCGGAGACCAGCGCGCCCGTGCCGTGCTGCCCCC
Source organism: Streptomyces sp. NPDC050617 (assembly GCF_040654795.1). Lineage (NCBI taxonomy): Bacteria > Bacillati > Actinomycetota > Actinomycetes > Kitasatosporales > Streptomycetaceae > Streptomyces > Streptomyces sp. NPDC050617. Next base: position 18,112 of record NZ_JBFAIS010000023.1, read on the forward strand.
GGACGCGTACGGCCGTGATCCGGGCCACGTCCCGCGGCGGGATGCGCAGCAGCCGGCGGGGGAGCATCAGCACCAGCTGGCGGTAGCTGTCGTCGAAGGCGAGCGTGTACGGGCGCGTGGTGTCGTACACCGCGAAGTCGCCCGGCGTCAGCGGGGCTTCGCGGCCGTCCTGGCTCAGTACGCAGTAGCCGCGCAGTTGGAGGCCGAGCTTGAAATAGTCCTCGGTGGAGGCGGCGATGGCGCGCGGCGTGCGGTGCACCGCGTGCGCGGTCGCGGCGATCTCCGTGACCTGGAGCTCCCCCAGCCGTACGCCGTGCAGCTCGCCCTCGAACGGGCCCGCGCCCGGGTCCGCGCGCAGCGGCACGAACGCGTCGCAGATCACGCTGCGCCAGAAATCGAAGCGCTCGGCGGCCGACAGGCCGGCCGTGCGCAGGGTCAGGGACACGGCGCCTCCCACCAGCAGCGTGTATGCCCGAGCCATGCTGCCGGGCGCTACCGCCGTTGCCAAGGGCGAGTCGCCCGGCGGCGTTCGCTGCCGGTCAAAGGGTGTGCGTTCTCGGACAAGAAGCTTCCGGCGGGCATCCGCAGACTCGGACCACCACGTGCCGCGTCCCCGACCTGCCTCTGATGCCTCTGATGTCCCCGGTCCCCCCCCGATGCCCTCGGCCTCTCCGATGCCGCTGACGCCCCTGACGCCCCTGACGCCGCTGACGCCCTTGACACCCCTGATGCCCTCGGCCTCCCCGGCCCCTCTTCCGTATGACGCCTCGCCGCCCTCCGTCTGATGCCTCCCCCCTCCGCCTGACGCCTCGCCGTCCTTCCGCCTGGTGCCTCGACGCCCCGGAGCCCTCATGCCCCACCCGCTCGGTTCCGCCCCCGGCAAGATCGTCGCCGTCCACCTCAACTACCGCAGCCGCGCCGCCGAACGCGACCGCCTCCCCGACCGGCCCTCCTATTTCCTCAAGCCCCCCACCTCCCTCGCCGGCAGCGGCGACCGGCTGATCCGGCCGCAGGGGTGCGAACTGATGGCCTTCGAGGGCGAGATCGCGCTGGTCATCGGCGAGCGGGCCCGGCAGACGCCCCTGGAGTCGGCGTGGTCGTACGTCCGGTGGGTGACCGCCGCCAACGACGCGGGCGTGTACGACCTGCGCCACGCCGACGGCGGCGCCAACCTCCGCTCCAAGGGCGCCGACGGCTTCACCCCCCTCGGGCCCCGGCTGCTCGACGCCCGCACGCTGGACCCGGCCGGGCTCCGCCTGCGCACCTGGGTCAACGGGGAGCCGGCGCAGGACGACACCAGCGACCATCTCCTCTTCCCCTTCGCCCAGCTGATCGCCGACCTCTCCCGCACCATCACCCTGGAGCCGGGCGACGTCATCCTCACCGGCACCCCGAGCGGGGCCGGCGTCGTCGTGCCGGGCGACCTGGTGGCCGTAGAGGTCACCGGCGACGGGCAGTCGACCGGCCGGCTCGCCAACCGCGTCGCGGAGGCGGCCGGTCCGCTGGCCGACGTCGGCGCGATGCCGCGGCTGCGGCCGGAGGACAGGGCGGCGGCCTACGGGCGTAGGGCCGAAGCCCGTACGGGGGCGGCTTACGGGCGTACGGCCGCGGATGCCCGTACGGCGCCGTACGGGCATACCGCAGCGGAAGCGCGTACCCCAGAAGAGGCCCTCACCGGACCCCACCGCGCCGCCCTCGCCCAGATCTCCGTCGCCACCCTCGCCTCCCAGCTGCGCAAACGCGGCTACGACGGCTTCTTCATCGACGGCGCGCGCCCCACCCGCCCCGACCTGAAGCTCGTCGGGGTGGCCCGTACGCTCCGCTATCTGCCGCTGCGCGAGGACCTGGCCCCGGCGTACAGCGGCGGCATGAACGCGCAGAAGCGCGCCGTGGAGTCCGTACGGCCCGGCGAGGTCCTGGTCATGGACGCGCGGCGGGAGGCGGACGCGGGCACGCTCGGCGACATCCTCGCCCTGCGCGCGCACCGGCGCGGGGCCGCGGGCATCGTCACCGACGGCGGGCTGCGGGACAGCGCCGCCGTCGCCGCGCTCGACATCCCGGTCTACTCGTCCTCCGTGCACCCGGCGGTGCTGGGCCGCCGCCACATCCCCTGGGACACGGATGTGCCGATCGCCTGCGGCAACGCCCTCGTGCGGCCGGGGGACGTGCTGGTGGGCGACGCCGACGGGGTGCTCGTACTGCCGCCGCGCCTGCTGCCCGAGCTGATCGCCGACTCCCTGGAGCAGGAGCTCCAGGAGGAGTTCATCGCCGAACGCGTCGCCGAGGGCGCCGCCATCGAGGGGCTCTACCCGCTGGGATCCAACTGGCAGTCTGAGTACGAGCGTTGGCGCACGCGAGGCGACAGCGGCGACCTCAGCACCGACCCCGACACCTTCCCCACCGCCCCCACCGACCGACGTCCCGCCGACCGCCCCCAGGAGGCAGCACAGTGAGGTTCCGCAGCGACCCGCGCCGCATCCGGGGCTCCATAGCCCCCGTCGTCACCCCCTTCGGCGAGGACGGCGCGCTCGATCTCGACGGCCTGCGCGCCCTCGTGAACTGGCAGCTCGACTCGGGCTCGCACGGCATCTCCCTCGGCGGCTCCACCGGGGAGCCCGGCGCGCTGCGCACCGCCGAGCGCGTCGCGGCCATGGAGGCGGCGGCCGAAGCCGTCGACGACCGCGTGCCGTTCGTGCCGGGCACGGGCTCGGCGCGGCTGGACGAGACGATGGAGCTGACCGCCGCCGCCCGCGACCTGGGCGCGGACGCGGCGCTGGTGATCACCCCCTATTACGCGCGTCCGACGCAGGAGGCCCTCTACCGCTGGTACGCGGCCATCGCCAAGGAGTTCCCCGACCTGCCGCTGGTCGTCTACAACGTGCCTTCGCGCACCGCCGTCGACATCGCGCCGCAGACCGTCGCCCGGCTGTTCTTCGACTTCGAGAACATCGTCGGCGTCAAGGAGACCACCAAGGACTTCGAGCACTTCTCCCGCACGTACTACGCCTGCGGGCGCGAACTGCTGATGTGGTCCGGCATCGAGCTGCTCTGCCTGCCGCTGCTCGCGCTCGGCGGGGCGGGCTTCGTCTCGGCCCTGGCCAATATCGCGCCCGCGCCCGTGGCCCGGATGTACGAGCTGTGGGAGGCGGGCGACCACGACGGCGCCCGCGAACTGCACTACCGGTTGCACCCGTTGGTCGACCTGCTCTTCGTGGAGACCAATCCGGCCCCGGCCAAGTGGGTGCTGGCGGACGCCGGGCTGCTGGCGTCCGCGCATGTCCGTACGCCGCTGATCGAGCCCACCGAGGCGGGGGTCGCGCGCATCCGGGAGCTGCGGGCGGCAGCCGCCGACCTGCTCTCCTTCTGACGCCGCCACGATCGACCGCCGCGATCGACCGCCGCGACCGACCGCCGCGACCGACCGCCGCGACCGACCGCCGCGACCGACCGCCGCGATCGACCGTTGCCCCGCCCGAGCCCCCGACCGCTATCCCGCCCGAGCCCCCGACCGCTATCCCGCCCGAGCCCGCGCCCGAGCCCGAGCCCGCGCCGACGAGAGTGACAGCCATGACCCCGCGAACCCCGGCCGACCTCCCCAGGCTGATCCGCCACTACATCGCCGGCGCCCACGCCGAGTCCGCCGACGGGCGTACCTTCCCCAACGCCGATCCGGCGTCCAACCGCCCGTACTGCGAGGTCGCCTCCGGCGGCGCCCGCGACGTCGACGCCGCGGTGGCCGCCGCCGGGGAGGCGTTCGCGCGGGGCCCCTGGCCGCGGCTGAGCGCCCGCGAGCGGGGCCGGGTGCTGTACCGGATCGCCGACGCCGTCGAGGCCCGCGAGGACCGGCTGGCCGAGCTGGAGTCCTTCGACACGGGTCTGCCCATCACCCAGGCGCGCGGGCAGGCGCGCCGCGCCGCCGAGAACTTCCGCTACTTCGCGGATGTGATCAACGCGCTGCACGAGGCCGCGTTCCCGACGGCCGCCCAGGTCGGCTACGTCGTCCGGAAGCCGGTCGGGGTGGCGGGGCTGATCACGCCGTGGAACACCCCGTTCATGCTGGAGAGCTGGAAGCTGGCGCCGGCCATCGCCGCGGGGTGCTCCGTGGTCCTCAAGCCCGCCGAGTTCACTCCGCTGTCCGCCTCCGTGTGGCCGCAGATCATGGCGGAGGCCGGGCTGCCCGCCGGGGTCTTCAACATGGTCCACGGCACCGGGGAGAGCGCGGGCGCGGCGCTGGCCGGGCACCCGGACGTACCGCTGATCTCCTTCACCGGCGAGACGGCCACCGGGCGGACCATCATGCGCACGGCGGCCGAGGGGCTCAAGGGGCTGTCGATGGAGCTGGGCGGCAAGTCGCCGTGCGTGGTCTTCGCCGACGCGGATCTGGGGGCGGCGGTGGACGGGGCGCTGTTCGGGGTGTACTCGCTCAACGGGGAGCGCTGCACCGCCGGTTCGCGGATCATCGTGGAGGAGTCGGTCTACCCGGAGTTCGTCGCGCGGTTTGCGGAGCGCGCCGACCGGACGCGGGTCGGGCGGCCCGACGACCCGGCGACGGAGATCGGCGCGCTCGTCCACCCCGAGCACTACGAGCGGGTCCTCGGGTACGTGGCCGCGGGCGTCAAGCAGGGCGCCCGCCTGGTCGCGGGCGGCGAGCGCCCCGCCCACCTGCCGACCGGCAACTATCTGGCGGCCACCGCCTTCGCCGACGTCACACCGGACATGCGGATCTGGCGCGAGGAGATCTTCGGCCCGGTAGCGGCGATCGCCTCGTTCCGCGACGAGGAGGACGCCATCCGGCTCGCGAACGACACGCGGTACGGCCTCGCCGGCTACGTATGGACCTCCGACCTGGCGCGCGGACACCGGGTGGCGCAGGCGATCGAGGCCGGGATGGTGTGGCTCAACTCCCACAACGTCCGCGATCTGCGCACGCCGTTCGGCGGGGTCAAGGCGTCCGGGGTGGGGCGGGAGGGCGGCGAGAGCAGCATCGACTTCTATACGGAGCGGCAGCTCGTGTCGGTCGCGACGGGCGATACGAGGACGCCGCGCTTCGGGAGCGCGGACGATGACTGACGCCGCCGGCCGCGAACTCCCGCCCCCGCCGGACGTCGTGCGCTCCGGCTACGCCCAGCTGGTCGTCACCGACCTGGCGCGGGCCCGCTGGTTCTGGGCGGACCTGCTGGGCCTGCACGTCCAGTACGAGGACGACGCGTGCCTGTGCCTGCGCGGTACGGACGAGCTGACGCACCACTCCCTGGTGCTGCGCGCGGGGGAGACGGCGGCGCTGGACCACCTCGCATACCGGGTGCGGAGCGGGGCCGACGTGGACCGGGCGGAGGCGTTCTTCACGGCGCTCGGCAGGCCGGTGCGGCGGGTGCCGAAGGGGGAGGGGACGCACGGGGTCGGCGACGCGGTGCGGGTGCTCGACCCGCTCGGCTTCCCTGTGGAGTTCTTCTACGGGATCGAGCCCGCGGAACGGCTCATCCAACGCTACGACCTGCGGCGCGGCGCGGAGATCGCGCGCCTGGACCACTTCAACATCTGCACCCCGGACGTCCCGGCGGCCTACGCGCACTACACGTCGCTGGGTTTCGGCTGCTCCGAGACCATCGAGGGCGACGCGCACGAGCTGTACGCGGCCTGGATGTACCGCAAGCAGACCGTCCACGACGTCGCCTTCACGGGCGGCGCGGGCCCGCGCCTGCACCACCTCGGCGTGGCCACCCACGAGTCCCACCAGGTCCTGCGCACCGCCGACCTGCTGGGCGCCCTCCGCCAGGAACACCACATCGAACGCGGCCCCGGCCGGCACGGCGTCTCCAACGCCTTCTACCTCTACCTCCGCGACCCCGACGGCCACCGCGTCGAGCTCTACACCACCGACTACTACACCGGCGACCCCGACCACGAGACCTACCGCTGGAGCGTCCACGACGACCGCCGCCGCGACTTCTGGGGCAACGCCGTGATCGAGTCCTGGTACAAGGAAGCCTCCCCCGTCCTCGACCTGAACGGCCGCGTACAGCCCGTATCCGAAACCACCCTGGACGAGTCCGCGGTACGGGTGGGGGCGGACGGGCTGGGGTGAGAGGCGTGTCGAGCTTCTACGGCGCGGAAGTCCCGCAATTCATCTGCTCTTTGGCTCCGTCCACGAACTTCTTGAAGAGGGTCTTCTCGTCCGGGAGTCGGGACCCGGACGCCTCCGAGGCCTTCGCGTACCGCGCACCCGTCTTCATGGTGAAGTACGTGTCCTCGCCGCCGCACGAGGCCATGACCCCCGCGTCGGGGGAGTGGTGGGCCAGGGACTGGGAAATTGCCGAAGTCATCCGCGTGTCCCGCACTACGGCGAAACTCGCGTACGGCGCCCCCTTTTCGCCCAGCAGAAGATCGCAGGCCCATACGGGCTCGGTCTTGGCGGACAGGGAACGCGCCCGCTCGACCGGCCGCCCCTTCGCCGTGTCACCCGAGACGTCCAGGGCGAGCCCCGGAATCCCGCACGCCTTCGCGGAATCCATGGGCCGCACCGATGCCGCCGGCAGCGGCTCCGGATCCTCAGCGGCGTTCCCGGAGGCGCAACCGGCCCGCTGCGAAACGGCGCCAGCCGTCTTGACGAGCATCCGCGCCAGCTCCCGCTGCTTCATTCCCGCGCCCGTGGCGCTCGCCTCGATGACGTACACGGGCGGCTTCTCCGACAACGGGCTGTCACCCGACTTTCCCCAGCACGACTCGGGGAGCATGACCCACCCGGTCGAATCGGAGACGGCGCCGGTGGCGGGGCCTGAGAAGTATGACATCCGGGCGGGAGCGCGCCACGCGGTCGACGTGAACGCGAAGTCGGCGCGCTCCTGATAGGCGCCGATCCGCACCTCGGCATCCTTGTGCCCCAGCAGCTTCGAGGTCTGCCGGACGGAACAGCGGAATTCCACGTCGCCCTTTCCGGGGGCGTTCTTGTAATCGTCGCTTTCAAGCCGCCCGGAGCGGCCCAGGGTCCGCTCCATCTCCCCGGCGGGCAGCAGCCCGTGGCACACCTCGTCGGGCCCGAACGTATTGGTGTTCCAGCCCAGATTGAGCCCGCCCAGCACAAGGGCGCATACCGCGCCGGCGAAGACGAGTTTCTTCCATACCGGGAACGACCCCTTGCCCTTGCCCGCCGTCACTTCGGCGTCCGCAGGGCGGTGTAGGCGGCGTCCCGGCCAGAGGTGTAGCTCTGCTCGGCCTCGTCCTTCATCCGGTCCACGGCGGTGGACCCGTCGGCATGCCGACCTGCGGCCCATTTGTCGATGAGCTTGTTGGTGCCGTCGAGCCCGGCGGCGTAGTTCTCGCTGTTGTCCGCTCTCGCCCGGCCTTCCTTCTCGTTGATGACGTCCTTGGACCATTCATAGGTGGCCGCGTCGAGGGCGCGCTGGGCCTCGTCGCCGACAACGGGGATCATCGTGATGGGAATGCCGGCTCCGTGGTATGTGTACCGGGCCGTGTCATTGACCCAGCCGATCTCGCTGTCGCGCTTGTCGAGGATGATGTCGGAACCGATGGCGTTGTACGCGCCGTTCACCTTGCCGATGGTCGCCGCCCGGTGGTCCCAGTCGCCGATGTTCTCGTGCGTATTGCCGGAATGGGTGCCACCGGAGAGGACCTCCGCCGAATACGCGCGCTCGGCGTGGTAGAGCGCGGCATACGTCGCGTCGTCGTCGGAGACGCCGCGCAGTACACGGAGCAGGCTGGCCTGGTTGTTGGCGAGGTGGGCGTTGTCGCCGGAGCCATGGATTCCCGGCTGCCCGGCGTTGCCGCCCTTGTCCGAGTTCTGGCCGATGATGATGTCGTGGGTGTCCGGAACGTAGGCCGCAAGGGCCCGGCCCAGCGGTTTCTGGAGATTTTGGGGTAGGGAATCGCCGCTGCCGTCGACGTCGAGGATGCTGATGGTGTCCTGCATGACGCGGGCCTGCGCCTCGGAGTGAGCGCCGGGCCGCCCGGCGGCACCACCCGGCTCGTGGCCGGTGGCGGCGGCCTCGATCGCGGAGGCGAGCCCCTCTCTGGCGCCCGGGGCCTCGGTGTCGCCCGAGCGGTGCTCGATGTTTCCGTACCAGGTGGTGTTGTCGGTGATCTTCCAGTCCCGGTCGTGCAACAGGTAGTTGAGCCGGTCGTTGGCGCGGTGCTGTGCGTCCTTGCCGCTCGAACCGGGGTCGAGGTAGGTCGTGGTGGTGTCCGGGTCGTGGCTCATGATGCCCAGCGCCGTGTCCACGGGGTCATGGGCGAACCAGCCGTCCTCCTTGCCGTGGAACTCCCCGTGCAGGTCCCAGACATCGTGGTCCTTCCGCTCGGCGGCGATCATGTCGTCCGTGACGTCGGACATGAACTGCGGCGAGTAGCCGTCGCCCTGCTTCATCAGGGTGAGCAGGCTCTGGTAGCCGCGGACCTTCTGGTCGTGGTCCCTGGAGATGGTGTGCGTCTTCTCGGTCGCCGCCTCAAGCCCGTACTTCTCCAGGCCGGCCTTCTGCAGGCCCGAGCGCCAGTCACGGTAGAAGGCGGAGTCGGAGGTCTTCAGCCATTCCTTGTACGCCTTCTCGTAGCCGGGCGTACCGAACTTCAGCGGCTCGTTCTTCGGCCCCTTGAAACGCGGTACCCGAGTGGCCGTCGCCAGGCTGGTCGCGAGCCCCTTCTCCAAGGCCAGGTAGTCGCCCTTGTTCTTCTTGTCGTCGAAATAGGCGAGGTCGTTGAGCTTGTTGGTGAAGGTGAGGGTGCCCTTGGGGCCGAGGCCGGACAGGAACGTCTGGGTGAATTCCTTGCTGTGGCCGTTGTCCCGGAAGAGGCGTTGCATCTCGGCCCGTTCCTTGGCGTCGAGGTGACCGGTGGTGTTCAGCTTGGTCGCCAGTTCGTCGGCGCGCCGCCCCTCCACCTTCTCGATGTCTCCTTCGGCCGAGGCGTTGAATCCGGCAAGTCCGCCGTGCATGACGTCGGTGTTGCGCACGGCGGTGGTGAGGGCGAGCTTCACTCCCTGGTCCGCGTCGTCGACGGCCCGGACGGCCTGCTCGATGTGTTTCGTCCAGTAGCTCTCGGCCTGTTCCCGCTTACCGGCGTCGAGCCGCGCCGCGTGCGCCCAGGCCGGATCGATCCGGTCGGCGCTCTCCGGGTCGAATACGGCCTTGCCCTCGCTGCTGATTTTGACGCCGCCTTTTGCCTCGGCGTCCGCGACCGCCGACTTGACCTTGTTCTTGAGGTCGACGAACTGGGTGTGCGCGTCGCGCAGCAGGGAGGCGATCGCACGGGCCTCCTTGGGAGCGGCGGCGAACTGCCCGGATGTCTCGGCCATGTTGGGGCGGGCGAAGATCGCGGTCGTGCCGTTCCAGCTGCCGTCGTGCCCGACGCTCTTCACCCGGCCGTCGTAGACCTTCTTCACTTCCTCGAATTTCTTCGCGGACTCGTCCCACTGCTCGGCCGCTGTGGTCAGGAGCGACAGGTCGGCGTGCATGACATCGTGGTACGTGAGCACAGTTCTCCCCAGTTCTCTCGGTCGTCCTCGGCGCTGTGAATCAGCCGTGCTCAGTACTGCGAAACACGCGACGGATACGGCACGTAAGGCTGCTGCGTACCGTCCGTGCCATGAGGAGACGCGAACAGGAGGGAGCTGTTGTGGTCGTTGCCCTGGAACAGGCGATTGGCGTTGCTCAGCGCTGTCTTCTCGCCGGAGAGCCGTCCCTGGAGCGCCTTGACGGAGTCGTTCCAGCCCTCGAGCGCCTTGGTGATGCCTGAACCCGTTGCCCAGCCGCTGAAACCCTTGGCGGCGGATTTCGAGGTTTCTTCGGGGCAGGAGCCCGCGGTCTTCGTATCGGGCTCTACATGGTCCTGGAGCGCGGCGACGGCGGCCTTCTTCTTCGCCGAGGAAGAGGAGAAGTCAGGAAGTCCGGGGCCGGGCGGCACGAGAGGGAGCTCCGAGGACGCCCCATTGATACGGGTGCGGGATTCCTCCTGCCCCGCCGCTTCGCTGCGCAACTGGTCCCACTCTTCGGCGAATGTCATGCTTCCCCCTTATTCCTCGCCAAGCCGACCCTATCCAGGGCGGCCCCCGCACGAAGCTATCAATGAGTGGCAGTTGCCCGCATCCGACCGTGGTTTTGATGGCGAGGGTGACAGAGCTGTTACGACTCGCCCGGCTGTCGCCCTTCCGTCGTCTCCCATTCGCCGCGTACGTGCCGCAGGTGGTGGCGTATGAGGGTTTCCAGGCGGGGTTCGTCGGCTGCGGCGATCGCGGAGAGGAGTTCGCGGTGTTCGTCGGCCCAGGCGGGGAGGAGGCCGCGTTCCGCGAGGTTTTCGAGGCCGTAGAGGCGGGTCTGGTCGCGGAGGTTGGCGATGGTGGCGGTGAGGCGGTGGTTGCCGGAGAGGGCCAGGAGGGTGAGGTGGAAGCGGCGGTCGGCGTCGAGGAAGGCGGCGACGTCGCCGTCGCGGGCGGCTGATTCGATCTCGGCGGCCAGGGCGGAGAGTTCGTCGAGGTCGGCGGGGCGGGCGCGGCGGGCGGCTCGCAGGGTGGCGGGGACCTCCAGGAGCAGCCGCATGTCGTAGATCTCGTCGAGGTCGTCGTCGCTCATCGCGACGACGCGGAAGCCGCGGTTGCGTACGGGCTCCAGCAGGCCCTGGTTGACCAGGGTCAGCATCGCCTCGCGCACCGGGCTGCTCGACACGCCGAGCTTGGCGGCGAGCGCCGCCGCGGAGTAGATGTCGCCCGAGCGGATCTCGCCGGACACCAGTGCCTGCCGGATCACCGCCAGGCACTGTTCCCGCAGGCTGACGTGGCGCAGCCGCTCGGCGCCCGGACGCCCCGAGGGCGCCGGAGGCGGCCCGGTCCGTCCCGCTGTCGGTCCGACGTTCACCGTTCGCCTCCCCTTGACAACGTCGCTGTAAGGGTCGCAGCCTACCTGCGAGCCATCATCGGTCACCGGTAACCGACTACCGAAGGGTAATTTATGGGCGCGCAGCCCGGCGAAACCCAGCGAGTACGGGGGTACTGCACGCTGTGCCGCTCCCGCTGCGGCGCCGTATACACCACGCGGGACGGCGCCCTCCTCGACGTACAGCCGGACCCCGAGCACCCCACCGGCGCCGCCCTGTGCCCCAAGGGCCGCGCCGCCCCCGAGATCGTGCGCAGCCCCCGCAGGCTCACCCGACCGCTGCGCCGCACCACCCCGAAGTCCGACCCCGACCCGCGCTGGCAGGCCATCGGCTGGGAGGAGGCGCTGGCCGAGACCGCCGAGCGGCTCGGCCGCATCCGGGCCGTGAGCGGGCCCGAGGCGGTCGCGTTCGCCGTGGCCTCGCCCAGCGGGTCGCCGCTGTCCGACTCCATCGACTGGATCGAGCGGTTCATCCGGCTCTTCGGCAGCCCGAACATCTGCTACTCCACCGAGATCTGCAACTGGCACAAGGACTACGCGCACGCCTTCACCTTCGGCTGCGGCCTGCCCATGCCCGACTACGAGTCCGCCGAGCTCTCCATCCTGTGGGGCCACAACCCCGCCAAGACCTGGCTCGCCCAGTCCACCGCCCTCGGCCGGGCGCGGGCGCGCGGCGCGCAGCTGGCCGTGATCGACCCCCGCCGCTCCACCAGCGCCCTCCAGGCCGACCACTGGCTGCGCGTGCTCCCCGGCACCGACGCCGCCCTCGCCCTCGGCCTCGCCAACCAGCTGATGGAGCGCGGCGCGCACGACACCGCCTTCCTGCGCGCGTGGAGCAACGGCCCGCTGCTGGTACGCGCCGACACCGGCCGCTTCCTGCGCGCCGAGGACATCCGGCCCGGCGCCGCCGGCTACGTCGCCTGGGACGAGACGGAGCGGGCGCCGCGCGTCTGCGACACGGCGTACGCGACCGAGCACCCCGAGCGGCTCGCGCTCGCCGGACGGCGGCGGATCGAGACGCGCGACGGGCCGGTGGAGTGCCTGCCCGCCTTCGAGCGGTACGCGGCCGCCGCCGCCGAGTGGCCCCTCGCGCGCACCAGCGAGGTCACGACGGTGCCGGAGCGGCAGATCGGCGCGTTCGCCGACGCCCTCGGGCAGGCCGAGTCGGTCACGTACCACTCCTGGACCGGCGTCGGGCAGCACACCAATGCCACCCAGACCGACCGGGCCATCGCCACCCTCTACGCCCTCACCGGCTCCTTCGACGCGCCCGGCGGCAACGTCATCCTGCCCGCCCACCCCGCCAACGCCCCTACCGGCTTCGAGCAGCTCGCCCCCGAGCAGCGGGCCAAGGCGCTCGGGCTGCGCGAGCACCCGCTGGGCCCGCCCGCCCACGGCTGGGTGAACGCCCGCGACCTCTGCACGGCCATCACCACCGGCGAGCCCTACCCCGTACGGGCCATGGCCGCCTTCGGCGCCAACCTGCTGATGTCCCAGCCCGACCCCCGGCGCACCGCCGAGGCCCTGCGCGCCCTCGAATTCTCCGTCCACCTCGACCTGTTTCCCACCCCGACCGCCGAACTCGCCGACATCGTGCTGCCGGTGAACAGCCCCTGGGAGCACGAAGGCATCAGAATCGGCTTCGGGACGGGGCAACGCGCCCAGGAACAGGTGCAGTTGCGGCCCCGCATGGCCGACCCCGTCGGCGAGTCCCGTTCCGACACCGAGATCGTCTTCGACCTCGCCGGACGGCTCGGCATGGGGGAGGAATTCTTCGGCGGCGACATCGAGGCGGCCTGGGACCACCAGCTCGCCCCCCTCGGGCTCACCGCCGCCGAGCTGCGCGAACGCCCCGGCGGCGTACGGCTGCCGCTGCACACCCGGTACCGCAAGTACGCGGAGCCGGCGGAGCAGGCAGACTGCGCAGAGCAGGCAGAGCACGCGGAGCCCGCGGAAGGTACTGGCTCCGGCGGCCCCGCCCGCGTCACCGGCTTCGACACCCCCACCCGCCGCGTCGAGCTGTACTCACAGCGCCTCGCGGACCACGGCTACCCGCCCGTCCCCGTCCACGCCGATCCCCCCGCCGCCCCCGACAGCCGCTACCCCCTGACCCTCACCTGCGCCAAGAACGGCTACTTCTGCCACAGCCAGCACCGCTCCCTCACCTCCCTGCGCCGCCGCGCCCCCGACCCCACCGTGGACCTGTCGCCGGAGGCCGCCGCCGAGCGCGGCATCCGGGACGGCCAGTGGGTGCGGCTGGCCACCCGCAACGCCACGATCCGCATGCGCGCCCGTATCGACGACGGCCTGCACCCCTCGGTCGCGGTCGCCGAGTACGGCTGGTGGCAGTCCGCGCCCGACCTCGGGCTGCCCGGGTACGACGCGCTCGCCGGCGGCGGGGAAGAGGGCACGAGCGCCAACTACAACCTGCTGATCGACGACGAGTTCACCGACCCCGTCAGCGGCTCCGTCCCGATGCGCTCGGCCTCCTGCGAGATCCGGCCTGCCCACGACGAGACGGACCTCGCCGGTCGCCGGGAGTTCACGGTCGCCGCGCTGGAGCGCGAGTCGCCGGACGTGCTGACCGTACGGCTGGAGCCGCTGGACGGCCGGCCGCTGCCCGGCCACCGCGCCGGAGCCCACCTCACGCTGCACCACCCCGACGCCGCCGACCGCAGCTACTCCCTCACCGGCCCCGCGCGCCGCACCGAGGGCGGAGGCGGGGACCGCGACGGCTACAGCGTCGCGATCCGGCACGTGCCCGGCGGCAGCTTCTCCGGCCTCGTGCACGAGCGGCTGCGCGTCGGCGACCGGGTCGCGGCCACCGGACCGGACGGCAACTTCGCCATCCCCACCGACCTCGAACTCCCCGTCGTCCTGATGGCCACCGGCGTCGGCATCACGCCGTTCCTCGGCTATCTGGAGACGCTGGCGGCCGTCGGCGGCACGGTCCCCGAGGTCGTCCTGCACTACGGCAACCGCAACTCCGAGGGCCACGCCTTCGCCGCCCGCATCGCCGAACTCGCCGCCCGGCTGCCCGCGCTGCGCGTCGTCAACCACTACAGCCGCCCCCTGGCCGGCGACCGGCAGGGCCGTACGTACGACCGGCCGGGCCGGATGAGCGCCGCCGACGTGTCCGCGGACCTCATCGAGCGCCGCGCCCGCTTCTACCTCTGCGGGACCGAGGACATGCTCGCGGACCTGACCGACGGCCTGCTGGCGCGGGGCGTGCCGCGCTTCGAGATCTTCTCCGAGAAGTTCCACGCCGCCGCCCGCGAGATCGCGGTGGCCGACGACGCCCGGCACACCGTGCGCTTCGCCCGCTCGAACCGCGAGGTGACCTGGCGCGGCACCGACGGCACCCTCCTCGACGTCGCCGAGCGGGAAGGGCTCGCGCTGCCCAGCGGCTGCCGTGTCGGGCAGTGCGAGAGCTGCGCCGTGACCGTACTCTCCGGCGAGGTCGCGCACCGCGTCGAGCCCAGCGACGGGCTGCCCGACCGTACGTGCCTGACCTGCCAGGCCATCCCCCGCACCGACCTCGAACTGGACGCCTGAGAGCGCCCACGGGAGAACGCATGCTCAACATCACCGCCGAACAGACCGCGCGGCACCTGGAGTTCGACGCCCTCATCCCCGCCCTGCGCGACGGGTTCGCCCGCGGCGCGCACGCGCCCGACCGCCACCACCACGCGGTGGACGGCGCGCCCGGCGCCACGCTGCTGCTCATGCCCGCCTGGTCCGAGGGCAGCTACCTCGGGGTGAAGCTCGTCGACGTCTTCCCCACGAACTCCGCGCTCGGCAGGCCCGCGCTGTCCTCCGCGTACGTCCTCGCCGACGCGGCGACCGGCGAGCACCTGGCCCTCATCGACGGCGACGAACTCACCCGGCGGCGCACCGTGGCGACCTCCGCCCTGGCCGCGAGCTACCTCGCGCGCCCCGACAGCGACATCCACCTGGTCGTCGGCACCGGGCACATCGGCAGCCTGGCCGCCGCCGCGCACCGCAGCGCGGTCGGCACGTCGACGGTCCTCGTGTACGACCGGCGGCCGGAGCGGGCCGAGGCGCTCGCGGGCGCGCTGCGGGCGGACGGCATGGAGGCGCGGCCGGTCGCCGACCTGGAGGCGGCGGCGCGCGAGGCGGACCTCATCACCTGCGCCACGCTCGCGGAGGAACCGCTGATCAAGGGGGAGTGGCTGCGGCCCGGCGCCCACCTCGACCTCATCGGCAGCTTCCGGCCGTCCATGCGCGAGTCGGACGACGCGTGCGTGCGCCGCGGGACCGTGTTCGTCGACACTCCGACCGCACTGCGCGAGTCGGGCGACCTGCTCCAGCCGATGGCCTCCGGCGCGCTGCGGGCCGAGGACATCGCGGGCACGCTCCCCGAGCTGTGCCGGGGCGAGGTGAAGGGGCGTCAGAACGCCGAGCAGATCACGGTGTTCAAGTCGGTGGGCGGCGCGGTGGCGGATCTGGCCGCGGCGGCGCTCGTGTACGAGCGGGTGGCGGCGGAGAGCGCCCCGCCTGCCTGAGCGCGTGCTGACCTGAGGGGACGTCAGCCGCCGATGCTCCACGAGACGGTGCCGTCGGCCGTGACCAGGGCCGCGAGGACGATCAGATCGGCGGCGCCGAGGGCGAGGCCCAGCCAGGCCCGGCCGCGCCGCTTGGTGGAGCGGGCCAGCGCGAGGGTCCCCAGAACCAGGGCGCAGGGGCCGAGGACGATGTTGAAGACCAGCAGGCCGACGAGGCCGAGGACGAAGGAGGCCACCGCCATGCCGTCGGCGTCGGTGCGGCGGAGGCGGCGGGCGGCGGGCTCGGGGGCCGTCCGCGCGGTGGCCTCGGCGTGCGCGGTGCCGCCGGCCTGCGCGGTGCGGTCCGGGGTCGTGGTGCGTACCGGTGCGGAGACGGTCATGGGTCAGCGCTCCTTCGTACGTTCGCGGACGGTGAAGACGAGCAGCCATACGGCGATGACGGCCGCGGCGGGGAGCAGGAAGTGGAGGGGGGTGTGCGCCGCGGCGCCCACGAGGACCCCCAACAGGAGGAATGCTGCGACGAGGAAGATCATGTCCGGCCTTTCCGAGGAGAGGGCCTGATCGACCCGGTGTCGGGTGGGCAGTCTTGGGTGAACAACTGGAATGACAACTGTTCACTGACTTCCTCAGTCTAGCGTTGCCCAATCCGGAGAACGGTTGTTTACTGAATGATATGAGTCACACGACCGGCGTCCGGCAGGCCCAGAAGCAGAAGACCCGGCAGGCGCTCCTCGACGCGGGCCTGCGCCTCCTGGAGGACCAGAGCCTCAGCAGCCTCGGGCTGCGCGAGGTCACCCGCGTCGTCGGCGTCGCCCCGGCCGCCTTCTACCGGCACTTCCGGGACATGGCCGACCTCGGCGTCGCCCTGGTCGAGGAGGCGCTCGGCAGCCTGCACGCGATGATCCGCTCGGTCCTCGCCGAACAGAACGACGCCGAGGAGCGCATCGACCGCACCGTCGAGGTCGTCGCCGAGCACGTACGCGCCTACCCCGCCCACGTCCGCTTCGTCGCGCGCGAACGGCACGGCGGCGTACGGGCGGTGCGCGAGGCGATAGCCGAACAGCTGGCGCTGTTCGCCGACGAGGTGGCCGAGGCGCTGGCCGGCCAGGCGGAGCTGGCGGGCTGGAGCGAGCGCGACGCGCACATGCTCGCCGCGCTCTACGTCGACCACCTGGTGATGACGGCGTCCGCCTTCCTGGAGGCGACCCCCGAGGAGGCGGAGCGGATCGCGGGCCGGGCGCGGCGGCAGCTGAGGCTGATCAACCTCGGCCGCCGCCACTGGCTCGACGAGTAGCCGGGTACGCGGAGCCCCGCCCGTCGAGCCGCGTCAGGCTGCTTCGAGCCGCGTCAAGCCGCCTCAAGCCGCGTCAAGCCGCCTCAAGCCGCCTCAAGCTGTTTCAATCTGAGTCCGGCACCACCGCCACCGGGCACGCCGAGTGCAGCAGCACCGCGTGCGCCACCGACCCCAGATGGTGGCCGATCGTCAGCCGCCGGCGGCGCCGGGCGACCACGACGAGATCGGCGTCCCGCGACGCGTCCACCAACTGCCCGGCCGCGTCCCCCGGTTCGACGCGGACCTCCACCTCGACCTCGGGGTGCCGCTCGCGGTGCGGCGCGAGGTGCACGCTCACCTCGTGCTTGAGCGACGCGGCGAACTCCGCCGTCTCCCGCTCGTACGGCAGCACGAACTCGTACGCGCTCGCCAGCGTCACCGGCTCCGGATAGCCCGAGACCACCTGGAGCTTCGAGCCCGATCGCGCCGCCGCCTCGAAGGCGTAACCCGTCGCCGCGTTCGCCTCGGGGGAGGGCGCGAGACCGAGCGTGACGCGCCCGTACGGGCCTTCGCCGCGCGCGTCGTCGTCACCGGGCCGCGGCACGACCACCACCGGGCTCGCGGCCCGCGCCGCGCAGGCCAGGCCGTTGGAGCCGAGCAGCAGACTGGCGAACCCGCCGCGCCCGCGCGAGCCGAGCACCAGCAGCGCGGCCTCCGCGCCCAGCTCCGGCAGGTCGTGGCCGGGGTCCCCGCCGATGGTGCGCAGCCGCAGCTCGGGCGGGCCGTCGGGGAGCGAAGCGACGAGCTCCCGGGCCGCGTTCAGGACCGGGTCCTCGCCCTCCTTCGGCACACCGACCGGAACGACGGCGTCCGGCGTCACGGGCTGCATCTTGGTGACGTACGGCCAGATGTGCACGACGTCCAGCGGCACTCCGCGCCGCCGGGCCTCGCCCGCGGCCCAGCGCAGGGCCCGGTCGCTGTCGGGGGATCCGTCCGCCGCCGCGATCACCGGCAGGGTGCTCATCCGCGTCTCCAGTTCAGTCGGTCCGGTTCGATGCCGGGTTCGGATCCGGGTCCGGACGCGCGTCTGTATTCGCGTCCGGGCCGGATGCCGATTCGGATTCGATCACTCCGTCTTCGGCACACCTGCCCGCTCGGGAGAGGGGTAAAAGGGGCGAAAGTCCCGGCTGGCCCTGCCTCTCGGCCCCCGGCGGGGCTCAGCGCCGGACGACCCGCACCCGGTAGTCCCCGTCACCGTCCCCATGACCGCCCCCGTCCCCGCCCCCCTCCAAGACCTCGATCCGGATTCCGCGGCGCCGGTCGGTGAACGACTGGCCCGGCGCGAACGCCGCGTCCGACAGCTCCGCGTCGACATTGGACGAACGGCTGCAACCGCCGCTGCGCGGCGTGGAGTCCACGACCGTCACCGGCCCGCCGCCCGTGTCCACCGACGTGTCCACCCAGGACACGAGCACGCCGGGCCGGCACACCGACTCGTCGTTGCCCTCGCGGCGGCGGACCTCCACCGCGTACCCGCTGTGGCGCGTCACGGGTACGAACACCAGCCGGGCGCCGCCGCCGGGCGCGTTCAGCGGGGCGAGCCGCTCGGTGCGCGTACCGGGCCCGGCGACGCAGCGGACCTGCCGCGCGGTGAGCCAGCCCAGCTTCCACTTGTGCCAGGCCATGACGTCGTTGCCCGGCCCCCAGTCCTCCGACATCAGGTCCCAGTGCCCGGCCAGGCTGCCGCCCTCGGCGTCCGTATAGAGGTCGGGCAGGCCGAAGACGTGGCCGTTCTCGTGGCTGAGGACGCGGAAGGCGCTCGGGCCGGTCTGCCGTCCGTAGATGAAGGAGACGTTGGCGAGCGGCACGCCGCCCGCGCTCGGCGCGTCGGCGTTGCCGCTGAAGGTGACGGACAGCACGGTGTCGGTGGCGGGCGGCCCGGCGTTCGGCGTGACCAGGACGTTCACCAGGTCGTACGGGGCGAAGTCCACGGCCGGGCGGGACGCGGCGGCGGCGCGGGCGAGGTCGCGCAGCAGCCGCCGGTACCCCGGCTCGAAGGTGGAGCCGCGCTCGATCCCGTACGAGCGAAAGGGGTGCGGCATCCGCAGCCAGTGCGTGAGGGGCAGCGCGGGGCGGTAGTCGAGCCGCCCGTACGAGGCGGTCTTGAACCACTGCCGGACCCGCGGGAAGAACTCCGCGTACCGCTGCCGCGCCGTGCCGCGCCCGTGGGCGTCGGGGAAGTCGATCGCGAGGGTGAGCGCGCGGACCGTGCCCGTGCCGCGCACATAGCCGGGGGCGGTGGGCAGCCCCTCGGACATCTGCGTCCCGGCGCCGGGGGCGAGGGCGCAGGACCCGCCCCCGGACGGGACGGCGGCGCCGGGGCGGGGGCCGGTCCCCGGCCGGTGCCCGGCGGCGGAGGAGCCCGGCGCGGCGGGGGCGGGGGCCGTGGGGGAGGAGCCGGCGGCGGTCGCGGCGACGGCGGCGAGGAGGGCGGTCGCGGCGAGGACGCCGCCGCGGCGCGGCGCGCGTATCGGGGGGCGGCTGGGGTCCATGACGGTTCCCTTCCGGTCCGACGGTGCGGAGGTGTGGGGTGCGCAGTTGTGGAGGGGGAGCGGTGGGGGCGGAGGCGCGGGGGAGTGGCGGCGCGAAGGGGCGGGCGGGGCGCGGCGGGCCCGTTCAGCGCTCCGACGTGACGCGCACGCGCCAGCGGCCCGCGCCGTCCTGGCCGAGCACCTCGACGCGCACGCCCTCGGCCGCGAAGGTCTGGCCCGCCCGGTACGTGGCGTCGCTCAGCTCCGCGTTCACGTTCGGGTCCTCGGTGGCGCAGCCCGCGCTGCCGGGCGTGGCGTCCGCGACGCGGACCGGGCCGGCGCCGGTGGCCGCGGTGGCGTCGACCGAGGCGACGAGCACGCCGGGGCGGCAGACCGTCGGGTCGAGGGGGCCCTGGTCACGGGCCTCGACGGTGATGGCGCGGCCGGCGGAGACCGGAACGGCGACGAGCTTGGCGCCGCCCGCGACCGCGGTGGGCGTCAGGGTGTGAGTACTGGTGCCGGGGCGCGAGACGCAGTGCGCCTGCCCGGCGCGCAGCCAGCCCAGCTTCCACTTGTGCCAGGCGAGGAAGTCGTCGGACGGCCCCCAGTCCTCGTCCATGGGGTCCCAGTGGCCGACGGGCGGCGGCCGCTTCTTCCCGCCGGTGTAGTAGAGGTCGGGGAGGCCGAAGGAGTGTGCGGCCTCGTGGTCGAGGACCCGGAAGGCGCTGTCGCCGGTCTGCCGGCTCCAGATGAAGGAGGCGTTGGTGAAGGGGACGCCGTCGTCGGTGCCGAGGCCGATCGGGCCGCCGCTGAAGGTGACGGACAGGACGGACTCGGTGGCGGGCGGCCCGGCGTTGGGGGTGGCCAGGACGTTGATGACGTCGTACCGGCTGAAGTCGATATCGCGGTCGACGGCGGCGAGTATCTCCTTGGATATCGCGTAGTAGCCGCTGTCCGAGGCGGGGTCGAAGGGTGTGCCGCGGCCGATGCCGTACGCGGCGAACGGCCGGGACATCCGGATCCAGCGGGCGTACGCGGTGGCGCGGTAGTCCAGCCGCCCGTACGAGGCGGCCCGGAAGTAGTCCGCGGCCCGCGGGAAGAACTCGCCGTAGCGCTCGGCCACGGTGCCGGCGGCCGGTGCGTCGGGGAAGTCGATGAAGAGGGTGATGGCGCGCACCGTCCCGCTGGAGCGCGCGTACCCCGGCGGCGTGCGCCCGACCTCGGAGACGTGGTCCCGGATGCCGGTGAGCGCGCACGGGCCGTACGGGCGGTCGGCGGCGGCCGCCGCGTTCGGCGCCGCACGGGCGCCGGGCCGGGCCGCGGGCGGCGTGGACGCGGGCGCGGGCACCGCGGGCTTGGAAGCGGTGGAGGCATGGGAGGCGGCAGGGGCGACAGGTGCGGTGGGGACGGCAGGGGCGGTGAGCGGGAGGGCGAGCGCGGTCGTCACCGTCGTGGCCACGAGCGCGGAGGCTATGTGGGGCATGCCGATCACCTCGGGGTGCGGGAGCGGCCGCCTGAACGCGGGCGCTCTCTGTGTTCACCCTGTTCCGGAGAGTGTCCGCGCGCTTGTTCGGTTACGGCGGACGAGTGAGTGGGAGGGTGAGCGGGAGGGTGTGTCCGCGAGGGTCTTGCGGAGGTTCTCGCGGGGTCTTGCGGGGGTCTCGCGGGGGGTGGATGTGGCGCGTCATGCCGGAATTGCCGGATGTGTCACAGGTCACACCCGTCCGGTGAAATATCCGGGGAGCCCCTCCCCGTTTACAGATACGTCCCGCACAACCGGGGAGTCGGTCCCCGGTTCCAGGGGGCGAAGTTACCAATACGTACGGAAATCCCCGTACCGCACCGCAGGGCCCGGACCGTGTCCGCGGGCCGACGCGCACGTGAACTCGCGGCCATGCCTGCGACGCGAGCAGCGCAACCAGTTGAACCAGCCGAATCAGCTGCAACAGCCGAATCGGCTGAACCAGTCGACCAGTCGAACCAGCGAAAGGAACGCCCCGATGGCAGCCACCGCCGCCACCACCGCCGCGAAGCCCGCGCACCCCCGGCTCCGCGCCGACGCCGTGCGCAATCGCGAGCGGATCATCGCGGCGGCGCGCGAGACGCTCGTCGAGCACGGGGTCGAGGTCCCGCTCGATGAAATCGCTCGACGGGCCGGGGTGGGCAATGCCACTCTGTACCGGCACTTCGCGGATCGGTCCGAACTGATCCACCATGTCACCCTCTCGGTCATGTCCCGCATCGCGGAACAGGCCGAACGCGTACGAGCTGAGGAGCCCGATGCTTTCCTGGCGCTGAGGCGCTTCGTGCACGCCGCGGCGGACGAGCGCATCGGGGCCCTGTGCCCGCTGCTCGCCGAGGGCGTCGAGCACGACCACCCGGAGCTCACCGAGGCGCGCGATCGCCTGGACCGGGCGATCGAGGCGCTGATGGGCGCCGCCCGCGACGCGGGGTCGCTCCGCTCCGACATCGACGTCGGCGATCTGATGGTGGCCCTCACGCAGCTCACCCGGCCGCTGCCCGGCAGCGGCTGTCTGAACTTCGACCAGTTCGTGCACCGGCACCTCCAGCTGTTCCTGGACGGCCTGATGACCCCGGCCCGCTCCGAACTCAGCGGTGCCGCCGCGACCTTGGAGGACCTGCGCCGCACGCCATGATCCGGCTCCCCTCCCCTGTCCGAGCGATCCGTCCCGACCCTGTTGTCAGACCCCTCCGCAACAATCGACGTCCATAGCGTTTCAGTTCAACGGACCCGTCGTACGCCGCACGTCCTGTGTCACGTCCGGCACCCGGCGCACGTCGTGTCCTGTGTCCCGTTTTCCACCCTCCGCACCGCTAGGCGGCTCCACCCATGCCAGATACCGTCCGTCAACTCGATCCCCGGCGCTGGAAAGCGCTCATATTCATCGCGCTGGCCCAGCTGATGGTCGTCCTCGACGCCACCATCGTGAACATCGCGCTGCCCTCCGCCCAGGCCGACCTCGGCATCTCGGACGGCAACCGGCAATGGGTCATCACCGCCTACGCACTCGCCTTCGGCGGGCTGCTGCTCTTCGGCGGCCGCGTCGCCGACCTGTGGGGCCGCAAGCGGGCCTTCCTGATCGGCCTCGTCGGCTTCGCCATCGCCTCCGCCCTCGGCGGCATCGCGAACAACACCGGCATGCTGCTCGGCGCCCGCGCGCTCCAGGGCATCTTCGGCGCGCTGCTCGCGCCCGCCGCGCTCTCCCTGCTCGCGGTGCTGTTCACGGAGGCCAAGGAGCGTGCGAAGGCGTTCGGCATCTTCGGCGCCATCGCCGGCGGCGGCGCGGCCATCGGCCTCTTCCTCGGCGGCGTGCTCACCGAGTACCTGGACTGGCGCTGGACGTTCTTCGTGAACATCCCCTTCGCCGCCGTCGCCGCGGCCGGCGCGATCTTCGTGATCCGTGAGCCCGCGGGCAGCCGCAACCCCTCCAAGCTCGACATCCCCGGCGTCATCCTGGCCAGCCTCGGCCTGGTCTCGCTGGTCTACGGCTTCACCCGCGCCGAGTCCGACGGCTGGGGCGCCGGCATCACCGTCGGCCTGTTCGTCGCGGCCGTCGTGCTCCTCGCCGCCTTCGTGACCGTCGAGTCGCGGGTGAAGAGCCCGCTGCTGCCGCTGCGCGTCGTGCTCGACCGCAACCGCGGCGGCGTCTACCTCGCGCTCGGCCTCGCCGTCATCGGCATGTTCGGCCTGTTCCTCTTCCTGACCTACTACCTCCAGGTCGTGAAGGGCTACACCCCGGTCACCACCGGGCTGGCCTTCCTCCCGATGGTCGCGGGCATGATCACCGGCTCGACGCAGATCGGCGCCCGCCTGATGACCCGCGTCCCGGCGCGGCTGCTGATGGGGCCGGGCTTCCTGGTCGCCTCCATCGGCCTGCTGATCCTGACCCAGCTCAGCGCGGGCAGCTCGTACCCGGGGCTGATCCTGCCCGGCCTGGTCCTGATGGGCCTCGGCATGGGTACGGCCTTCATGCCGGCCATGAGCCTGGCCACGCACGGCGTGCAGGCGCGTGACGCCGGTGTCGCCTCCGCGATGGTCAACACCTCGCAGCAGGTGGGCGGCGCGATCGGCACCGCGCTCCTGAACACCGTGGCGGCCAGCGCCACCACCGCGTACGCGACGTCGCACGTGGCCTCCGCCACGACGCCCGCGTCCGTGCAGGCGCTCAAGCTCAACGCCATGATGCACGGCACCTCCACCGCCATCTGGTGGGCGTTCGGCATCCTCCTGCTGTCCTCGGCGATCGCGTTCACGCTCGTCAACGCCGGCCGTCAGGGCGGCGCCCAGGCCGGCTCCGGCGACGGCGAGGCCGCGCTGGAGGACGCCATTCCGGTGATGGCGCACTGACCCGATCCGTACGGGGGCGAGGCTCGCTCGTACACACGTGAAAGGCCCCTGCGCAGCAGGGGCCTTCCGCGTGCGTGGGCTACGGCCGTCGGCACGGGCGTACGCGGCGCTACGGGCGTACGGGGCGCTACGGGCGTACGCCGGGGGTGCTGGCGTACGGGCCGTGCGGCGGCGTTACGGGCATGCGGGGGTGTCACGCCCGTACGGCCTTGCCGTGCGGTAGCCGCGCGCTAACGCAGCCAGGGCAGGTCGGCGCCCTCCGGTTGGAGGCCCTCGGCCATCACCCGGCAGATCTCGCCGAGCGACCTGGCCTGTTCCGGGGTGAGCCGGTCGAAGATGGCCGCGCGCACCGCCGCGACATGGCCCGGCGCGCTCGCCTTCAGGACCTCGAACCCCTCGTCGGTGAGGACGGCGAGCTGGCCGCGCTTGTCGTCGGGCGAGTTCTCGCGCCGCACCCAGCCGTTCTTCTCCAGGCGCGAGACGGCGTGCGAGAGGCGGGACCGGGTGATCTTGGCGTTCTGGGCGAGGTCGGTCATGCGCATCCGGCGCCGCGGGGCGTCGGAGAGCAGGACGAGGAGGCCGTAGTAGATGTGCGGCATCCCGGCGTCGCGTTGCAGCTGGCGGTCGAGGTGGTCCTCTAGGAGGGTCCAGGCGTGGTGGTACGCGCGCCAGATGCTCTGCTCCTCGTCATTGAGCCAGCGAGTCTCTGCCGCGGGTTGGTTCGTCATGACGTCCACTGTTTCATTCGAAGCTGGATTCTTGAAGGTTAAACATTTCCGGGTTAGAGTGCGCTTACTAGCTTGAGAGTTCAAGTACCCGGAATCTTGGAGAGGCACGTGTCCGCCACCGTTCCCGCATCCGAGGCCGCCGCCGCGCTCGCGCCCGCGACCGGCGGGCGTATGCCCGCCCTC
Source organism: Streptomyces sp. NPDC050617 (assembly GCF_040654795.1). Lineage (NCBI taxonomy): Bacteria > Bacillati > Actinomycetota > Actinomycetes > Kitasatosporales > Streptomycetaceae > Streptomyces > Streptomyces sp. NPDC050617. The sequence continues at coordinate 42,599 of NZ_JBFAIS010000023.1, forward strand.
TATCTCTCGCACGGTGCGCCGCCGCTCGCCGACGACGCGCTGTGGCCCGGCCAGCTCGCCGCTTGGTCCGCCGGACTGCCCCGGCCCACCGCGATACTGATGATCTCAGCGCACTGGGAGGAGGCGCCGCTCGCCCTCGGCTCCACCGAGACCGTGCCGCTCGTCCACGACTTCTGGGGCTTCCCCGAGCACTACTACCGGGTGCGGTACGCGGCGCCCGGCGCGCCCCGCCTCGCGGACCGGGTGCGCGCCACGCTCCGCGCGGCCGGCACGCCCGTACAGGACATCCCCGACCGGGGCCTGGACCACGGCGCGTACGTCCCGCTCGTCGAGATGTACCCGGACGCCGACATCCCCGTGCTCCAGGTCTCCATGCCCTCCCTCGACCCGCGGCGACTGATGGACATCGGCCGCCGCCTCGCGCCGCTGCGCGACGAGGGCGTGCTGATCGTCGGGAGCGGCTTCTTCACCCACAACCTCGCCGCGCTCCGCCACGCGGGGCCGCTGCCGCCCTCGTGGTCGGCCGAGTTCGACGACTGGGGGAACCGGGCGCTGGCGGCGGGGGACGTGGACGAGCTCCTGGATTTCGAGCGCAAGGCACCGGCGGGCCGCCTGGCGCACCCGCGCACCGAGCACTTCGCGCCCCTGTTCGTCACGCTCGGAGCCGCCGACGCCGCCGGCGACCTCGCCGGGGCGCGCAGCGTCATCGACGGCTTCTGGATGGGGCTGGCGAAGCGTTCGCTCCAGTTCGGGTGAGAAGGGCTGTTGCCGGGACCGTCAGCAGTAGGGCTGCTGCCGGGGCCGTCGGCAGCAGGGGACCCTGCCGGGGCCGTCAGTCGTCAGTCGTCAGTCGTCAGCCGTCTTCCGGGTCGATCAGCCGCATGGCGTTCAGAGCGGCCGACAGGGCGCGCGTGTCGCCGTCCTCGGCCCCGGCCGCCACGTCCAGCGCGGTGTCCGCGAACTTGATCGCGTGCTCGTCGCCGTGCGCGACCGCCCGCTCGAAGACCTCCTGAGGCGTGAGTGACGACGCGTCGGGGGAGGGGCGCGGGGCGTCGGCCGCGTAGACGGCGGTGACCGCGGCGGTGGCTGCCCAGGCCGTGGCGAGCGAGGCGCCCCACAGCTCCTCGGGGAGGGCGGGCAGGGTGCGCAGCACGGCGTTCGGGGCGGTCGCGGCGTGCACGAGCATGATGCCGTTGCCGTGCCCGTAGTCCCCGTAGTTGAGGGTGGCGGCCCGTACGAGCGCGGTCAGCTGCTCGCGCACCGCCTCGGGGTCCTCCGGTACGCGCAGCGAGTCGACGGCCGGCAGCCAGCCGGAGGTGGCGGGCAGCTGGGCGTAGCCGGCGCGGACGCTCACCTTCTGGTCGGCGATGCGGGGAAGGGCGGCCAGGGCCGCGGCGGGCGACGCGCCGCCCGAGGGGCGCACGGTCACGGGCAGCGTCAGATGGCGGGCGGCCCAGTAGCCGATGGCGTGCGCCAGCTCCGCGCGGCGCGGCGCGTCCTCGCCGTCCTCCAGCAGGGTGCGCACCGCGTGGCCCACCCGGATGACCGGGTGCGTGGCGGCGCCCGCGATGCCGGGCAGCAGCCGCGGCCACCACTCGGCCAGCACCTCGCGCCAGGGCCGCTCGGCAAGCTGCTCGCCGATGTACGCGGTCCAGTCCGCGACCCGGCCGATGTCGCCCAGCGCCTCGCGCCAGTCGGCGTCGGTGATCCGGGCCCGCGCGCCGGGGACCTCGTCCAGCCGCGTCTCGTAGGCGTCGAGCCAGCGGTGCACCGCGGCGGATCGGCCGTGCCGGGCCATCGCCTCGACGGCCATCGGGCCGTGGTTGCTCAGATATCCGTTGAACTCCGGTCCCGAGGCGTGCAGCCGCTCAAGGGCCTCGTCGAGTGCGCCGTTCCCGTTCCCGTGCCCGTGCCCGTTCCCGCTCCTGATCTCCATGGGCCGAGGCTAGGTCGGCGGTCACCTGGTCCGTAACGGTCGGCGGCCCTACGCCCTCGGGCGGACGGGACCAGGGACTATGGCCCTGCGATCATCCCGAACTCATCCCTCGCTCATTCCTGCTCAGCGCGGGTCGTGGGCGCGTCATCGTGCGCTCAGCGCGTCACATGCGGCTCGTGGGCGCGGAAGACGTACAGGGAGACCAGGGCCAGCGCGCCGCCGAGCACCAGCCCCATCGTGACGGAGCGCAGCACGGACGGGCCGGTCAGGCTGTAGAGGAAGCCCATGGCGCAGCCGAAGAGCGCGCCGAACGCGAGGGCCCGCACCTCCGTCGGCAGGGCCGCGCGGCGGCGCACCAGCAGCAGCCCGAGCGCGCCGGTGACCACGGCCGCCACCAGCGCGAGGAGCGCGGCGCGGCCCCAGGAGCTGCCGTTGCTGTGGTCGAGGAAGAGGACGTACAGGCCGTAGACCACGGCCGCGGTGACCGGCAGGGCGACGCCGGCCGCTACGTGCGGGCGGTGCTGCGGGCGGGCGGATGTCGCGCCGTGGTGGTGGGCGGATGTCTGCATGGCGGGCTCCTTCCGCAGGCCCCTCCTCATGTCCTCAAGCCGTCATGTCCAGGGCACACCCGTCCGGAGGGCCCGTCAACCGGAGCGGGGGCCCGTCAAGCGGAGGGGGCCCGTCAGGCGGAACAGGGGGCGATCGCGGGCGGTGATCCGGCGCCGGTCAGCTCGCGCCCTCGGACAGCCTCTTCTCGTACCAGGTCACATCCCAATAACGGCCGAATTTTCGGCCAACCTCGTGATACGTGCCGATCGGCTCGAAGCCGAAGCGCCGGTGCAGCCGGTGCGAGGGCTCGTTCGGCTGGGTGATCCCCGCGTAGGCGCGGTGCACGTCCTGCTGGGCCAGGACCTCGAAGAGCGCCTTGTACAGCAGCGTCCCGACGCCGCGCCCGCCCGCGTCGGCGGCGCAGTAGACGGTGGTCTCGACGGAGGTCCCGTAGGCGGCCTTCGCGCGGAACCGGCCGCTGGTGGCGTAGCCCAGAATCGGGCCGCCCCGTGACTCCTGCGCAACCAGAAGGCGGTACGGGCCGTCTTCAGGGTAGGAGAGCAGCCAGGAACGGCGTCCCTCCGGTGTGAACGGGGTGGTGTCGAACGTGATCGGCGTCTCACGGACGTAGTGGTTGTAGAGGTCGGTGAGCGCGCCGAGGTCCCCGGCGACGCCCGGTCTGACCTGCACTTCCTGTGGTTCCGAGGCCACGGGACTCCCCTCTGTGGCGGCACAGGGTACTGCATGATCACAAAAATATGAGCGCGGCTTGGGAATTCTGTCCGGATTCCAGTCGTTCTTTCCATCGGACGGGGCACCCGGCAGGGAGTTCCGCACCCCATCCCGCGACCGACTCATCGCAAGGGAGCACGCATGGCAACCCGTGCCGTCGCCCGTCGTCAGACCGCTAGCAAGGGTACTGACGGGGTAAGCAGTGTTCGCGCTGTAGGCGGAGAGATCGCCGACCGCGACCTGGTCGGCATGTACCTCGACGAGATAGCGCGTACGCCCCTGCTCGACGCCGCAAAGGAAGTCGAGCTGTCCCAGACCATCGAGGCGGGCGTCTACGCCCAGCAGATCCTGGACGGCCAGATCGAAGAGGACAGCGCCGTCAAGGCGGAGCGCGAGGAGCTCGAGGCCATCGCCGCCGAGGGCGCCCGCGCCAAGGACGTCTTCATCAAGTCCAACCTGCGCCTCGTCGTCGCCGTCGCCCGCCGCTATCCGCGCAGCGGCCTGCCCCTGCTGGACCTGATCCAGGAGGGCAACGCCGGCCTCGTCCGCGCGGTCGAGAAGTTCGACTACGCGAAGGGCTTCAAGTTCTCCACGTACGCGACGTGGTGGATCCGGCAGGCCATCACGCGGTCCATCGCCGACCAGTCCCGTACGATCCGGCTGCCCGTGCACCTCGTCGAGGAGCTGGGCCGCATCCGGCGCGTGCAGCGCGAGTTCAACCGCGAGAACGGCCGCGACCCCGAGCACACGGAGATCGCCGCCGAGCTCGGCACGAAGCCGGAGCGCGTCTCGGACGTGCTCGACTGGGCCCGCGACCCGGTCAGCCTGAACATGTCGGTGGACGACGAGGGCGAGACGCAGTTCGGCGACCTGCTGGAGGACACCTCCGCGGTCTCGCCGGAGCAGTCCGTGCTGACGCTGCTGCGCAGCGAGGAGCTGGAAGACCTCATCGGCCGGCTCGACCACCGCACCGCGTCCATCATCAAGGCGCGGTACGGCATCGAGGACGGGCGCGAGCGCACGCTCACCGAGGTCGGCAAGCAGCACGGCCTGACGCGCGAGCGCATCCGGCAGATCGAGAAGCACGCGCTGCTGGAGCTGAAGAAGATGGCCCACGACACCGGCTTCGACGCGGCGGCGTAAGCGCTTTCCGCGCTCCGCCTTCCGCGCGAGCCTCACATCGGCCGGCCCACGAGAGCGGGTCGGCCGGCCCCATGAACGAGCCCCGGCGCCCACCCCCCCCTGCGCCGGGGCTCCCCCTTTTTTCGGGTGTCCCGGGTTTTCCGGGTACCCGTGCGCGGCCTTTGGTGGTGGCGTGGTCACGTGGTCGCGTCATCAGGCCGTGTCGGGTGCGGTCGTGCCCGTACCCGTACTCGCGTCCGTAGCCGTACTCGTGCCCGTGCCCGTACCCGTCGCGCGGGTGATGCGCCCGCCCAGCTCCCGCAGCAGCTCGATCAGCTGTGGCGGCTCGTGCACCTCGAAGTCGCAGCCGAGCAGCAGCAGGCGCAGCGCCTGCCATGCGAGGTCGGCGTCGTGGGTGCGCAGCAGGCAGCTGTGCTCGTCGAGCGGCACCAGCTGGAACGACTCCGGCAGCCGCCCCGCCAGCGCCTCGGCGGGCTCGTGCAGTGTCACCACGGCCTCGGGGCCCGGACGCGTCCCGGTCAGCGCGCGGGCGACGAACTCGGCGGCGTCCGCGGCGGGCAGCTCGCGCGGCGCGAACCGGGCGCCCGTCGCCCGCGGCTCCCGCAGCCGGTCGACGCGGAAGGTGCGCCAGTCGGCGCGGTCGGCGTCGTACGCGACGAGGTACCAGCGGTGCCCGGTGCACACCAGCCGGTACGGCTCGACGTGCCGCTTCGTCTCGGCCCCGTCGGCCGCCCGGTAGCCGAACCGCAGCCGCTCGTGGTTCATCGCCGCGGCCGCCATGACGGTCAGGGCCTGCGGATCGACCGCCGTGCCGCCGTCGAGGGCGAGCGCGACGGTCGCCGCCTGGAGGGTGCCGACCCGGTGCCGCAGCCGGGCGGGCAGCACCTGCTCCAGCTTGGCCAGAGCCCGTACGGACGCCTCCTCGATGCCCTCGACGGCATGGCTCGCGCCCGTACGCAGCCCCACCGCGATGGCCACCGCCTCCTCGTCGTCGAGGACGAGGGGCGGCATGGCGGTCCCGGCGACCAGACGGTAGCCGCCGACCGAGCCCAGCGTGGCCTGGACCGGATAGCCCAGTTCGCGCAGCCGGTCGATGTCGCGGCGGATGGTGCGCACGCTGACCCGGAGCCGTTCGGCGAGCTCGCTGCCCGGCCACTCCCGCGGCGTCTGGAGCAGCGAGAGCAGATTCAGCAGGCGGCCAGGGGTGTCGGTCATGGCGCCCAGCATGCCGGGCCATGAGGACAGAGCGTGACCTGGATCGTGACTTGGACGCCGTGGACGCCGAGGACGCCATGAGCGCCGGGCGTCAGCGGATGATGCCGGCCTCCGTCGCGGTGGTTATCCAGGACGAGAACTCCTCGGTGAGCTCGTGGAACAGCTCGGCGTCCGACAGGGCGCGCGGGTCGGCGCCGGCGGCGAAGAACCCCGCGTTGTCGATGACGCGCTTGGCGGGCACGGGCAGGTCGTCCAGGCGGCGCAGGAAGTCGAACTGCTTGTCGCCCGGGTTTCCGAACGCCACGAACTGCCAGAAGATCGGCAGCTTGGCGGCCGTGCACAGGACGTGCTCGGCGGCGGCGCGGGAGGAGGGGCCGCCGTCGGTCTGGAAGATGACGAAGGCGGGGTCCGTGGCGCCGGACTCGGCGTAGTGGTCGATGACGGCCTGCATGGCCAGGTGGTAGTTGGTGCGGCCCATGTGCCCGTAGCCGTCGTGCAGCGCGTTGACGCGCCCTTCGTAGTCGCCGAGGCCGAGTTCGGCGATCCCGTCGACCTCGGTGGAGAAGAACACCACGGGTACGGTGCCGTCGTCGTCGAGGTTCGCGGACAGCCCCAGCGCCCGCTCGGCGAGGTGCTGGACGCTGCCGTCCTTGTAGTAGCCGCGCATGCTGCCGGAGCGGTCCAGGACCAGATAGACCGCGGCCCGCCGGCCCGCCATCCCGGCCTTCTCCAGGGAGACGCGGGCGGACTTGTACAGATCGACCAGCTTGGGCGCCGCGGACTGGACCTTGCTGAGGTCGATCGCCGGGGTGGGGGCGGCGCGGCGCTTGGTGTAGTCGATCGTGGGCGCGGTGGGGCGCTTGGTGTAGTCGATGGTCATGAGACTCCCCTAGACATGCCGCGGACGAATCATCCGCTGCGGGCACATTACGTCCAACTGGCGGGTCTCACGGGGGCGGTGGGGGATACGGGGCGGGAGGCGCGGGGCGTGCGGTGGGGCGTTCCGCGGGGCGGGTGGGGGCGTGCCGTGGGGCGGGTGCGGCCGGTGCCGGTTCGGAGGCAGATCCGGTGCCGATTCCGGTGCCGTTCCGATGCCGGATTCGGTGCCGAGCCCGGTGCCGATTCCGGTGCCAAATCCGGTGTCAATTCCGGGTCCCTTGGCCCCTCCCGAAAGTCCTGGGGCTGGTGTTAACTGGCGATATGTTCGCCGCTGACGCGCTTCCTCAGCAGATCGGCCTGGCCGTGCTGCTCGCCTCCATCGTCTTCCTGGTGGTGGGACTGGTCCGTAACGCACGGCGGGGCGCCGCGTCGCCGCTTCCCTGGGCGGGGCCGGGCCAGTCCGCCGAGACACCCCCGACAGCGGCCTCGCCGCCGGAGACTTCCGCGGGGCCGGCCGCCCCCTCGATGCCCGCGACCCCGCATCCGATGGAGAGCGTGGAGCTGACGCCCGCCGAACGCGAGGCGTTCGCCGATCTCGTACGCCAGTGGAAGACCCCCTTCCACCCCTGACCCCGGCGTCCACCGCTCCAGCGGTCTGCCAACCCGGTGGTCCACCGATCCAGCGGTCCGTCGGTCCGTCAGTCCGTCGGTCCGTCGGTCCGCCGAACGATCCATCGGTCCTCTTCGAGCCCCGTGCCGCCTGTCCGTAGTCCGACAGGCGGCACGGGGCTCGTCGCATTCCGCCCGCATTCCGTCCGCATTCCGTCCGCATTCCGTCCGCGCTCCGCCCGCATCCCGCCCGCGCTCTGCCCGCGCTCCGTCCGCGCTCCGCAGGCGGCGGGATTTGACGAGGTCGGCGCCTATCCGCATCATTCCACTAACAGGTTAGTGAAACGACGTTGGCCGGGCGAGGCACGAGTGGCTGCGCGCCGTGCGAGTGCGAGGCGAGAGGCGGGAGGCGGACATATGCAGACCATCGCGTTCCGCATCGACCGGCGCAGCGGCGTCGCCGCCTACCAGCAACTCGTCAACCAGGTCCGCCAGGCGCTGCGGCTGGGGATGCTGGAGCCCGGCGACCGGCTGCCGACGGCCAAGGACGTGGTCGCCGCCCTCGCGATCAACCCCCACACCGTGCTCAAGGCGTACCGCGAACTGGAGCGAGAGGGCCTCGTCGAACCTCGCCCCGGCCAGGGCACGTTCGTCAAACGCTCGCTCTCCCGCCCCGAGGCCGCGCCCGACGCCCCGCTCCGTACGGAACTCGCCGACTGGACCCACCGCGCCCGCGAGGCCGGACTCGACCGCGACGACATCGCCGCGATGACCGGGGCCGCCCTGGACCGGAGCTACGGCCCGCCCCCGCCGCCACCCGCGCCCGGCTCCCTCGCGGGCGCGAGCACCACCCTGCACCCGGCGTCTCTGGAGGAAGCCACGTGACCGATCCGACCGCCCCCATGGCGCTACGGGCGACGCGGCTCGGCCGGAAGTTCCGGAGCGGCTGGGCACTGCGCGACTGCGCGTTCGAGCTTCCCGCGGGCCGCATCACGGCCCTCGTCGGCCCCAACGGGGCCGGCAAGAGCACGCTGCTGCATCTGGCGACCGACCTGCTCCGGCCCACCACCGGCGAACTGCGGATCTTCGGCGCGGCCCCCGGCACCGCCGAGGCCCGCGACCGTACGGCCTTCCTCGCCCAGGACAAGCCGCTCTACCCGCGCTTCTCCGTCGCCGACACGCTCCGCTTCGGCCGCGAGTTCAACCGCACCTGGGACCAGGCCACTGCCGAACGCATCGTCCGCGCGGGCGGCATCGACCTCCCCACCCAGGTCGGCACCCTCTCGCAGGGCCAGTGCACCCGCATCGCCCTGGCCCTCGCCCTCGGCAAGCGGCCCGAACTGCTGCTGCTCGACGAGCCGCTCGCCGACCTCGACCCGCTCGTACGCCACGAGGTCATGGGTCTGCTGATGGCCGAGGCCGCCGAGCGTGGCATCACCGTCGTGATGTCCTCGCACGTCCTCTCCGAACTGGAGAACGTCTGCGACCACGTGCTCCTCCTCAAACACGGCGGCGTCCGGCTCGCGGGCGACGCCCAGCGACTGCGCGACTCACACGCACTGATCACCGGCCGCGCCCACGACGGCGCGGACGACGGCCTGCCGCCCGAAGTGGACCGCGCCACGGTCGTCGAGACCGCCCTCACCGGCCGCCAGGTGACGGCCCTGGTCCGCGAGCCCGACCTCGTCGACCGGCGGTGGGTCACCGAAACCCCCTCCCTGGAAGACCTGCTGCTCGGCTATCTCCGCGCCCCCGTCCCGCCCGCGCCCCGCACCGCCCCCGGCTGCCCGGCCGAGGAGGCGGCATGAGGGGAGCCCACTGGCTCGCCTGGCGGCAGCAGCGCACCCTGATCCTCGTCGCGACGCTCACCCTGCTCGCCTGCTCGGCGTATGTCTGGTTCCGGCGCACGGAGATGCTGGCGTTCATCGACGATCACCACATCACCATCTGCAAGGGCTGGAACGGCGGCTGCGGCACCCAGGCCACCGAGCGGCTGCTGCGCGACAACAGCGACCCCATCCGCGCCCTCGCCACGCTGAGCATGGTCTTCCCCGCTCTCATCGGCGCCTTCTGGGGCGCGCCCCTGATCGGCCGCGAGCTGGAGAACGGCACCTTCAGGCTGGCGCTCACCCAGGGCGTCGACCCCCTCCGCTGGTTCGCCGCCCGCTTCGGCCTCGCCGCCCTGTGCGCGGTCGTCAGCTCCACGGTCCTCGCGGCCCTCGTCGCCTGGTGGTGGTCGCCGATCGCCAACATGCTCGACGGCCCGTACTGGTACGACGGCTACATCTTCAACGCCACCGGCCCCGCCGCCATCGCCTGCGCCCTCTTCGGCCTCGCGGCCGGCACTGCGGCCGGACTGCTGACGCGTCGCATGCTGCCCGCCATGGGCATCGCCCTGGCCTCGGTCGCAGTGGTGCGGCTCGCCCTGACCTTCGTCCGCCCCGACTGGCTGTCGCCCACGGCCCGGGTCACCCCCGGCATGGTCCCCAAGATCCCGGTCGGCAGCGCCTGGTCCACGGGCCAGTTCGGCTACATCAAGCCGTCCGGAGCGGAGGAAGGGATCATGAACTGCCCCTACTCCGGCGCCGAACTGAAGCAGTGCATGGCCGAACACGGCTATGTGGCGCGCTTCCACAAGGTGCACCCCAGCAGCGACTTCTGGCCCCTCCAGTGGATCGAGACGGCCATCCTGCTGGGCCTGGCACTCGCGCTGACCGTCCTCACCATCCGCTGGCTACGCGCCAGACACGTGTGACGAGCAGCCCCCTTTCCCTATCCCTTCTCCGCCCATACCGCCCTCACCTGCCGCATTTCATCCCTTGTTTCCCACTGTCCCCACCGTCCCCCGCCGTCCCCTACGGAGGTCAGACCCGTGGCGTCATCGAAAGCCATGCTCAAAAACCGCACGAGCCTCACGCACAAGGTGCGTTACGCGGTGAGCAACCCGGCCCGCATCGCCCCCTATCTCAAGCGCACCGCCCGCGACAGCTGGCTCCGCGTCAAGCACCCCAACCACGTCGACTACTACCGCGCGGTCATGGCCTCCGACACCAGCCGCAACCCCGAGGCCGCCGTCGGCAGCCAGACCCACGACCGGTGGCTGGCACTCGGCAAGATGCAGTTCGACTACCTCAGCGAGCACGGGCTGACCCCCGCCCACCGCATGCTCGACATCGGCTGCGGCAACCTCCGCGCGGGCTGGCGCTTCATCGACTACCTCGACCCGGGCCACTACTACGGCATCGACATCTCCCCCGACATCCTCATATCCGCCAAGCAGACCCTCACCACGTACGGGCTCCAGAACAAGCTCCCGCACCTGACCATCACCCAGAACCTGACCCTGGACTTCCTCCCCGACGACCACTTCGACGTCGTCCACGCGCACAGCGTCTTCTCCCACTCGCCGATCTCCGTCATCGAAGAGTGCTTCGCCCACGTCGGCCGCGTCCTGGCCCCCGGCGGTTTCTTCGACTTCACCTTCGACCGCACCGAAGGCGCCGAACACCAGGTACTGCGCGAGGACTTCTACTACCGCACCGAGACCCTCGTCGCACTGGCAGAGAAGCACGGCCTGCGCGGCCGGTTCATGGACGACTGGGAGACCCGCAAGCACGGCCAGTCGAAGATCCGGATCGACCAGCCGAAGTAAGGGTCGCGGGCTGGGGGAGGGGAGGGAAGGCAGAGGGGGGAGGGGAGACCGGAGAGGAGAGGGGACGGAGGGGGAAGGGGAGGGACCAGCGGACCGCCCCCCCCGTCAGCCCCCAGCCCCCGCCCCCCACCCCTCCGACCTCCCCTCTCAGGCTCCGTACAACTCCCGGTAGGAGGGGAAGCGCCCGCCCGGCCCGTCCACGCTCTCCGCTGCGAGCGCCGCCTTGACCACCGATCGCGTTACGACGTCCGCGCCCGCCGCGAGGATGTCGTTGAGCGCGCCCGCCTCCAGGTGGACGCCGAACGCCGGGTCCGTGCCCTCCGGCAGCAGCGGCCGATCGCCCGTCGCCAGGGCGAACACCGTGTCCCCGTCGGACAGCAGATGCACGGGCCGCACCGCCCGCGCCAGCCCGTCATGGGAGGTGCCCGCGAGCTTCTGGGCCTGGGCGCGGGTCAGGACGGCATCGGTGGCGACGACGGCGAGAGTGGTGTTGAGCGGCGGGTGAGCGGACGCCGCCGAACGCCGCGCCGACTCCTCCTTCGCCTCGGCCAGCGCCCGGTGCGCGGCGGCCAGCCGCTCCTCGGGCGGATAGGCGACATGGCCGTCGTAGAGCTGCGCGTACAACACCCCCGTCAGCGGATCGACCAGCGAACCGGCCGCGTTGACCACCGCCAGCGCGGCCACCGTCACCCCCGACGGCAGGACGGTGCTCGCCGACCCGACGCCGCCCTTGAGCCCGCCCGCCACCGCGCCCGTGCCCGCGCCGACGCAGCCCAGGGCGACGGGCGCGCCCAGTTCCGTACGGGCCGCCGCCGCGACGGCCTCCCGCCCGAACCCGGCGTCCGGGCGGGCCCGCCAGTCGCCGCCGCGCCCCAGGTCGAACAGGGCCGCGGCCGGTACGACCGGCACCACCTGCGCCGGGTCCGGGCCGACCCGGAAGCCGCGGCCCTGCTCCTCCAGCCAGGCCGCCACCCCGGACGCGGCATCCAGCCCGAAGGCGCTGCCGCCGCTCAGCACCACCGCCTCGACGCGCTGCACCAGATTGCGCGGATCGAGCGCATCGGTCTCCCGTGTCCCCGGCCCGCCGCCGCGTACGTCCACGGCGGCCACCGCCCCGCCCTCGGGGGCGAGCACGACCGTGCTGCCGGTCAGCCATCCGTCACCGGTCCGCTGCGCGTGCCCGACCCGCAGGCCGCGCACATCCGTGAGGGCATCTGTCAGAGCGTCAGTCATGGCAGCCATCCGTATCACGCAGGCACGGCCCGCTGTAGTGGGCGCTGTAGGGGGTGCCGTCATGGGTGCGGTGATGGGCGCCGTGGTGGGGGCGGGGCCCGGCCGCCTTATCCGGCCTCGGCCGGATTCCGCTGGTCGAGCAGCAGCCCGACCCCCACCGTCAGCGCGCACACCACCCCGGCCAGCAGCACCGCCGCCGACCCCGCGAAGGTGCATAGGAGGACCAGCAGCGCGGCCACGGGCAGTACGAGCTGCTGTGTGCGGGTGACCTTGTAGTGCCGTGAGTGCAGCAGCCAGACCGTGATCATGAAGATCGCGGCGGGCACCGTCACCGCGGCGGACGCGGCGGCCGTCGAGATGTGCGCCTTGCCCACCGCCTCCTCCACCGCGACCTCGATGCCCGCGCCGATCGCCGCCGCGGACCCGAAGACGAAGTAGTGGCCGTAGCCCCAGGGGAGCGCCTCCCGGTTGGTGTTCAGATGGCTGTGGATGGGCACGGCGAAGTAGATCCACCAGGCCGCGAAGACGATGAGCAGCCCACCGGCCGCGATGGGCAGCAGCTCGCCCAGCGCGTCGTTCTCGTCGACGGCCGACTGCACGGCGATCGTCCCGGCCGAGATCGTCTCGCCGAGGACGATGATCGTGAACAGGCCGTACCGCTCGGCGATGTGGTGCGGGTGCCAGGCCGTCCGGTGGCGCCGCTCCGCGACGACCGGCACCGCCAGCTCCGCCACGACCAGCACCAGGAACAGCCACTTCTTCGTATCGCCGGGCGCGAAGAGCAGCGCGATCCAGCCGACCTGGCAGATCGTGAGCCCCGTCGCGTAGAGCCGCGCGGTGCGCCGCGCCTCCCCGGTCTCGGAGTGCGCCGCCCGCAGCCACTGCGTCGTGAGCGCCAGCCGCATCGCGATATAGCCGATGACGGCGACGGTCCAGTCGTTGTCGTCGAAGGCGCGCGGCACCCCGGCGGCATAGACCTGCACGCCCGCCATCTGCACCAGGGTCAGCACCCGGTACGGGACGTCGTCGCAGTCGTAGGCGGAGGCGAACCAGGAGAAGTTCATCCAGGCCCACCAGATGCCGAAGAAGACGAAGAGATACCCCGTGACCCCGGTCCCCGTGTGGCCCTCGGCGAGGGCGTGCACCAGCCGGGTCCCCGCCTGGGCCACCGCGACCACGAAGCAGAGGTCGAAGAGCAGCTCCAGGTTGGTGGCGGCGCGGTGCTCCTCGTCGCGGCTGCGTGCCGTCATTCTCCGGACCAGGCCGGAGGCCCGGCTCACCGGAGACGGCGGAGAGGTGGAGGGGCCTTCGGGCGCGGGGGAGTGTTCGCTCATCGGATGCGTGCCTCTTGGGTCGTGCGGCGGGGACAGGCGGCGCGTACCGCGGGGTCAGCTTGTCATGCACATCGGCTGTATCCCGTGATCCGGGCGCGTCGGCCGCATGGCGCGCTCCCCGTGGCGGAGCCCCGCCGCCGCTCCCGCGTCCCGGCCGTACCCTGGAACCATGAGCACCGCCCCCGCGCCGCGCGACCCGAACCCCGCCCTGGTCTTCGACGACCCGCTGGCGCAGCAGTCCGCGGACGATACGGACCAGGGCTGGGGCGAGCGGGCCCCGGCCGGCAGCGGCGACAGCGCCGCCGACCTGGCCCGCTTTCTCGACGAGAAGCCGCCCCACCACCTGTGAGGCCGTAGCCGCCCGCGAAGCCCCCGAGCTTCCGGCCGCCGCCCCGCCGACTGCCGCCCCGCCGACTGCCGCCCCGCCGGGCGGCGGCCAGGGCGGTGCTAGTTCTGCGACGTCTGCGAGTTCTGTGACGCGTGCGTCTTCTGCTGCGTGATGTGCTCCGCGGCGGAGCCATTGCGCTGGGCGATGAGGGCGTCGCGGATCTCCGCCAGCAGCTCGACCTCGGTCGCCGCCGCCGGGGTGTCGTCCACCGGCTTCTTGGCGTCCTGCCGCGCCTTCCACTTGTTCATCGGAAGGATCATGAGGAAGTAGACGACGGCCGCTGTGATCAGGAAAGTGATCGCGGCGCTGATCACCGAGCCCCACAGGATGTAGACGCCGTCCGTGTACTCGCCGCCCTTCTTCACGCAGGTGGTGAGGCAGGTCGAGTACTGATCCAGATTCTGGGTGCCGAAAGCGCCGATGATCGGGTTGATAACGCCCTTGACCACGGCATTGACGATGTTGGTGAACGCAGCGCCGACGACGACGGCAACCGCGAGCTCGATCACGTTGCCGCGCATCAGGAATTCCTTGAAGCCGCCAAGGACTCCTGTCTTGTTCTCGCTCACCGAGCAGCCTCTCTTTGCACGCGTCATTCCCGGAACAATTCGCTCCGCAACATAGGACAGGGTGAGGGAGGGCTGTCCAGTCGAGCAACTCGAAGCAGTTACCCCTCAGCGCGTGCGTACGGATATGGGCGGCGTTCAGCGCGGGGCCATGGCTGGGCACGACGTCACCGCCCCGCCGCGTCGGAAGCGCCGGAGGCGCCTGAAGCAGCGCCGGGAGAGTCTGAAGCAGCACCGGGAGGGCCTGAAGCAGCGCCGGAAGTGTCCGGGGCGTCGGCGGGGGCGCAGGAGGCGGCTGCTCCCGCGCCCGGATCGAGCCCGGTGACCGCCAGCGCAGCGGCCGCGGCCGCCAGCGCCAGCCCCGCGGACACGGCCCGCCGCCGGCGCCGCAGCGCCCGCCGCAGCCGGTGGCCGCCGCGCCCCATGCGGACCGGGGCGAAGGCGGGCACCGCGCACGGCGGGGGAGTGGAAGGGAAGGTGAGCGAGGTGAACGACGACGAGGTGAACGACACGGCAACCACCGCCTGACCTGGGAAACTGGGCCGGAACACGCACCACGATGACGTGTTCCGGCGCATTCCGCTCAGGGCTGTGGACTACTCGCCGGTTGTGGAAAACCTCACCACTCGCGAGGGTGTCGAGCGGGGGTCAAGAAAGGCGCGAGGAAGGGATCAAGGAAGCTGAATTCCGGTTTCCAGGCCGTCCAGGGCCGTCGCGCACAGACACCCGCGCTCGGCCGTAGCGGGCAGCGCGCTCACCGCGTCGAACAGCACCTCGCGCAGCCGCCCCACGTTCTTCCCGAAGACCCGCAGCACTTCCTCGTGCGAGACGCCCTCGCCCGTCTCGGCCCCCGCGTCCAGGTCCGTGACCAGCGTCAGCGAGGTGTAGCAGAGCCCCAGTTCACGGGCGAGCACGGCCTCGGGGTGCCCGGTCATGCCGACCACCGACCAGCCCTGCCCCGCGTACCAGCGCGACTCGGCCCGGGTGGAGAAGCGCGGCCCCTCGATCACGCAGAGCGTCCCGCCGTCCACCGGCTCCCAGTCCCGCCCGCGCGCCGCCGCGACGGCCGCCTGCCGCCCGGCGGGGCAGTACGGGTCGGCGAAGGAGAGGTGCACGACGTTCGGCGTGCTGCCGTCGGCCAGCGGCTCGCCGTCGTAGAAGGTCTGGGTGCGCGACTGCGTACGGTCCACGAGCTGGTCCGGTATGAGCAGCGTCCCCGGCCCGTACTCCGGGCGCAGCCCGCCCACCGCGCACGGCCCGAGCACCTGGCGCGCGCCGACGGAACGCAGGGCCCACAGGTTGGCGCGGTAGTTGATGCGGTGCGGTGGCAAATGGTGTTCGCGGCCGTGCCGTGGCAGGAAAGCGACCTTCCGGCCCGCGATCTCGCCGAGGAAGAGCGAGTCGCTCGGCGGTCCGTAGGGAGTATCGACCGTGATCTCGGTCACGTCGTCCAGGAAGGAGTAGAAGCCCGACCCGCCGATGACCCCGATTTCTGCGTTCGCCATGGCGATCACAGTAGCCCGCGCCGGGCACGCCGAGGACCCCGCCGGAGGAAACCGGCGGGGCCCTGGAGGAAAGCGAACGCGGGCGTCAGGCCGCGGAGCTGCTCGCCGAGCCGCTCGACGACTTCGACGAGGACGTGGAGGCCCCGGACGAGGACGAGGAGGACGACGAAGACGACGACGAGGAGGAGTCCGAGGACGAAGAAGAGGAAGCGGAGGAGCCGCTGTCGCTCTTGCCCGAGGAGTCCCCGGAGCCGGACGCGCCCGCCTTCGCCGGCGTGCTGCTGGACGACGAGCCGCGGCTGTCGTTCCGGTAGAAGCCGGATCCCTTGAAGACGATGCCGACCGCCGAGAACACCTTCTTCAGGCGTCCCTCGCAGTTCGGGCACACGGTAAGGGCGTCATCGGTGAATTTCTGCACCGCCTCGAGGCCCTCGCCGCACTCGGTGCACTGGTACTGATAGGTCGGCACTTGCTCCTCCTGGCACTCTCACTCGATGAGTGCTAACGACGCTCCATAGTGCAGTATTCCGGCCGTTCAGTCCACTGAGACGGCCTCGCGGTGACCGACCCCACGTTCCGGCCCGGCGGCGACGCGCGCGCCGTCGTCCTCCGTCGCGAGGTGCCGGCGCAGTGCGAACAACACCAGAACCGCCAGTCCCGTACCGCCCAGGGGCACCAGGAATCCGGCCTTGGAGCCGCCCGCGTCCACGAGCTGGCCGCCGACCGTCGCGGCCAGCGCCTGCCCCAGCGCCACCGCGCCGGTCAGCCAGGTGAATGCCTCCGTGCGGGCAGTCGCCGGAACCAGGGACTCCACCAGGGTGTAGCCGGTGATCAGCGCGGGCGCGATGCACAGCCCGGCCAGCAGCCCGACCCCGCCGAGCAGCGGCGCCGAGTGCAGCGCCCACAGCGGGGACGTGGCCAGCACCAGCAGCGGATAGGCCGTCAGCAGCCGCCGCTGCGGGGTGACCTTCCAGGCGATGGCGCCGCAGACCACGCCCGCGATCATGTTGCCGGCCGCGAACGTCCCGTACAGCAGGCCGTTGATGCCCGGCTGCCCGATCTCCTGCGTGAACGCGGTCAGCGAGACCTGCATGCCGCCGAAGACCGACCCGATGCCGAGGAAGGTGATCACGAGCACCCGCACGCCCGGCACGGAGAGCGCCGACGTGCGCCCCTCGGCCTCGCCGGAACCGCGCGGGTTCGGCGCGGGCTGAGTGCGCCGCTGGAAGGCGAAGAGCAGCCCGCCGACGAGCGTCAGGGACGCCTCCGCGACGAGCCCGGCGGCCGGGTGCACACCGGTGCACAGCGCCGTCGTCAGCACCGGCCCGATCACGAAGGTGAACTCGTCGGTGACCGACTCGAAGGCCGCCGCCGTCGGCATCAGGGGCGAGCCGTCCAGCTTCGCGGCCCACCGCGCCCGCACCATGGGGCCTATCTGCGGTACGGACGCACCGGCCGGCACGGCGGCGACGTACAGCGCCCACAGGGGCGCGTCGAGCAGTGCCAGCGCCGTCAGCAGGGCGATCGCCGAGGCGTGCACGACCACTCCGGGCAGCAGCACCGCGCGCTGCCCGAAGCGGTCCGCGAGTTTGCCGCTCTGCGGGGCGAACAGGGCCATGGAGACGCCCGCGGTCGCGGACACGGTGCCCGCGAGGAAGTACGAACCATTGGTGTGCTCGACCAGCAGCAGGATGCCGATGGTGAGCATCGCGAACGGCTGCCGGGCCAGGAACCCGGGCAGCAGGAACGTCCAGGCGCCGCGCGTGCGCAGCAGCTGTCCGTATCCGGGACGGGGCGGTGGACCTGCGTCGGGCCGCTCCTGGGAGCGGTCGGTGACCGTGGTCGCCACGGTCCGGGCCTTTCTGCCGCCTGGTAGCGCGCCACCACGCGGAGGGCCTCCACGGAGCGCGCCGAGAGCTGTCCTCTCGTGCGGGACCGTGGTAGATGCCGGTTCGGCCGCCTTGTGGTGCGCGGCCGCGGCCGCCGTGCGGTCGCGCCAGCCCTGCTTCAGGCAGAGTTGGGTTGGTTATTGCCGTTTCATGTTACCCATGGCCTTCCCCGGTGGTTTCCCGGACGGTTTTCCGCCGGGTTTCGCGGCCGTGCTGCCTCCCGATCCGGTCGCTTTGTCCCCCGGCCCCGTGGCCTTGCCCGACGAGGCCGAGGAGCCCGACGAGCCTGACGTAGCCGAGGAGCCCGACGAGCCCGGCGGTTTTCCGGCCACCGCCCCCGTCACCCTGCCTCCGGGCCCCGGCGGCTTCCCGGCGGTTCCGCCCGCCTTCCCGGTGGCTCCGCCGGTCTTCCCGGCCGTACCTCCCGTCTTCCCGGCCGCTCCCGACGGCTTCCGTGCCGCGTTCCCCGCGGGGCCGCGGCCCGGTCCGCCCGTGGTGCCCAGCCAGCCGGCCAGCTTGCCGCCCTCGCCGACGGCCCGCAGCCGCTGCTCGGCCTTGTCCCGCACCGGGTCGGTGGCCACGACCAGCAGCTCGTCGCCGCGCCGCAGCACCGTCGAGGGCAGCGGCACGAAGCTGGTGCCGTCCCGTACGACCAGGGTGACCGCGGCCCCGGCGGGCAGCCGCAGCTCGGCGACCTCCACGCCGTGCATCCGCGAGTTCTCCGGGATGGTCATGGACAGCAGATGGCCGCGGAGCCGCTCCAGCGGCGCGGACTCGATGCCCAGGTCCTTGGCCTCGTCGTCGCGGAGCCTCAGATGCCGGGCGAGCCAGGGCAGGGTCGGGCCCTGCACCAGGGTGTAGATGATCACCAGGATGAAGACGATGTTGAACATCCGGCGGCTGTCGGGCACCTCCGCCACCATGGGGATGGTGGCGAGCACAATGGGCACCGCACCGCGCAGCCCGGCCCAGGAGAGCAGTGCCTTCTCCGGCCAGGGTGTACGGAACGGCGCCGTGCTCAGGAAGACCGACACCGGCCGGGCCACCACCGTCAGCACCAGCCCCACCACCACCGCGGGCAGGATGTCGTCGCCCAGCTCGTGCGGGGTGACCAGCAGGCCGAGCAGGACGAACATGCCGATCTGCGCTATCCAGCCGAGTCCCTCGGCGAAGCCGCGGGTGGCGGGCGAGTGCGGCAGTTTGGCGTTGCCGAGGACCAGGGACGCGAGGTAGACGGCGAGGAAGCCGGAGCCGTGCCCGATCGAGCCGCCCGCGTAGGCGGTGAACGCGATGGCCATGACGGCGATCGGATAGAGGCCGGAGGCGGGCAGGGCCACGTGCCGCAGGCCGTACGCGCCGAGGAAGCCGACCGCGAGGCCGATGGCGGCGCCGATGGCCAGCTCCAGGGCGATGTGGCCGATGAGCAGGTACCAGTGCTCCACCGGTCCGGCGGTGGAGAACGCCACGACCAGGATGACCACGGGCGCGTCGTTGAAGCCGGACTCCGCCTCCAGCACACCGGTGAGGCGGGAGGGCAGCGGAACGTTGCGCAGGACGGAGAAGACGGCCGCCGCGTCGGTGGAGGACACGACCGCGCCGATGATCAGCGCCTGCCGCCACTCCATGCCGGCCAGGTAGTGGGCGGCGGTCGCGGTGACGCCCACGCTGACCGCGACGCCGAAGGTGGAGAGCACGGCAGCGGCCGGCAGCGCGGGCTTGATCTGCTTCCACTTCGTGCCGAGGCCGCCCTCGGCGAGGATCACCACGAGGGCCGCGTAGCCGATGACCTGTGTCAGACCGACGTCGTTGAAGACGACACCGATGCCGTCCTGGCCTATCGCGACGCCGATGCCCAGATATATGAGCAGGCTGGGGAGCCCGCTGCGGGATGAGACCCGGACCGCTGCCACGGCTGAGAGCAGCACGAGGGAGCAGATCAGCAGGAGTTCGTTGAGGTGGTTGACAGTCAGGGGCCGGACCTTTCTCGTGCTTTTCACGCCATATCGGCCGGAACTGCTCCCCGGACGACCGGTAACTTCATTGCCTTGCCTAATATTTTACGGGTTCTTAACGCCTGCTGGTCGCTGCGGCGGCTCGAAGAGGGGCGCCGCGCACGGTAAAGGGGCGCTTCACGCGCGGAGATGGGGCTTCGAAGAAGAGGGAGGAAGGGGAGGACGCGGCGTCGAAGAGGAGGCCGAAGGGGAGAAGGGGGAGCCCAGCGGCGACTCCGCGTAGGGACGTGACAGGGGGTGCGCCTATGGTTGCTCCAGCACTCCAGGACCACCCTGCCCCCTCGAAGGACAGCGATGCCCGCCAACAAGACCGGCGCTTCCCCCCAGGAGACCGGCCCGAAGTCCGGCAAGAAGAAGGGCCGACGCGCCCGTCTGCTCGTGATCACCCTCGTGCTGCTGTTCGTGGCGGGCGTCGGCTATGGCGCGTACTGGGGCGTCGACACGGTGCGCGCCTCCTTCCCGCAGACCTCCGGCTCCGTGCAGCTCAAGGGGCTGTCCGGACAGGTACAGGTCAAGCGGGACGACAAGGGCATCCCGCAGATCTACGCCGACAACGCCGAGGACCTCTTCCGGGCGCAGGGCTTCGTACAGGCCCAGGACCGGTTCTGGGAGATGGACGTCCGCCGCCATATGACGGCCGGCCGGCTCTCGGAGATGTTCGGGTCCGGACAGGTGAAGACGGACGCCTTCCTGCGGACCATGGGCTGGCGGCAGGTGGCGCAGAAGGAGTACGACACCAAGCTCTCGGCGAGCACCAAGAAGAACCTCCAGGCGTACTCCGACGGTGTCAACGCCTACCTGAAGGACCACAAGGGCAAGGCGCTCTCCGCCGAGTACGCCGCCCTGGACTTCCAGAACGACTACAAGCCCGAGAAGTGGGACCCGGTCGACTCCGTGGCCTGGCTCAAGGCCATGGCCTGGGACCTGCGCGGCAACATGCAGGACGAGATCGACCGCTCGCTCGCCTCGACGCGGCTGTCGGCCAAGCAGATCGAGGAGCTGTACCCGCCGTACCCGTACGGCCGCAACAAGCCGATCGTCGAGGGCGGCGCGGTCAACAGCCTCACCAAGCAGTTCGACCCCAAGGCGACGGCCGGCTCCGGCACGACCACGGGGAACGGCGGCACACAGGGGAACAGCGGCAAGGGCCTCACGCAAGGGCTGCACAACGGCCTCAACACGCTGTCCTCCAAGATCAGCTCCGTGCCGGCGCTGCTCGGCCCCAGCGGCAACGGCATCGGCTCCAACTCCTGGGTCGTCTCCGGCAAGTACACGACCACCGGGAAGCCGCTGCTCGCCAACGACCCGCACCTCGCGCCGCAGATGCCGTCCCTCTGGTACCAGATGGGCCTGCACTGCAACAAGGTCAGCGCGTCCTGCCCGTACGACGTGGCCGGGTACACCTTCTCCGGCATGCCCGGCGTCGTCATCGGCCACAACCAGGACATCGCCTGGGGCATGACCAACCTCGGCGCGGACGTCTCCGACCTCTACCTGGAGAAGGTCACCGCCGACACGTACCTCTTCGACGGCAAGCAGAAGCCCTTCACCACCCGCAAGGAGACCATCAAGGTCGCGGGCGGCAGGGACCGCGTCATCACGGTCCGTTCGACCAACAACGGGCCGATCGTCTCCGACCGCGACTCCGAGCTCGTCAAGGTCGGCCAGAACGCACCCGTCAAGGACCCCGCGCCCGACCGCGCCGACGGCTACGCGGTGGCGCTGCGCTGGACCGCGCTGAACCCCGGCAAGTCCATGGACGCCGTCTTCGAGCTGAACCAGGCGACCGACTTCGACTCGTTCCGCAAGGCGGCTCGCGACTTCCAGGTGCCCTCGCAGAACCTGATCTACGCCGACACCAAGGGCACCATCGGCTACCAGGCTCCGGGGCAGATCCCGGTGCGCGGCAAGGGCGGCACCAAGGGCGACGGCCGCTACCCGGCCCCCGGCTGGGACCCCGCCTACCAGTGGAAGGGGTACATCCCGCAGTCCGAGCTGCCCTGGGAGAAGAACCCCAAGTCCGGCTACATCGTCACCGCCAACCAGGCGGTCGTCGACAAGGACAAGTACCCGTACCCGCTGACCGACGACTGGGGTTACGGCGCGCGCAGCCAGCGCATCAACGACCTCATCCAGTCGAAGATCAAGGACGGCGGGAAGATCTCGACGGACGACATGCAGAAGATGCAGATGGACAGCAGCAGCGAGATCGCCAAGCTGCTGACGCCCTATCTGCTCAAGATCGACCTCGGCAGCCTGCACCTGAAGGCCAAGGAGACGCAGTACATCCGCGACGCGCAGAAGCTCCTGGAGGGCTGGGACTACACCCAGGAGCCCGACTCGGCGGCCGCCGCGTACTTCAACGCCGTCTGGCGCAACACCCTCAAGCTCGCCTTCGGCAACAAGCTGCCCAAGGAGCTGCGGGTGGAGGGCCAGTGCCTGCGGGTGAAGCCCACCAACGACTCCGGCCCGGCCGAGGACCTCAACGGCAACACCCGGCTCGTCACCGAGTGCGGCCAGCGCGAACCCGACCAGGCGCAGCCCGACGGCGGCGACCGCTGGTTCGAGGTGGTCCGCAACATCCTCAAGAAGCCCGACAGCGAGTGGTGGAAGACCAGCGGCACCCGCACCAACCCGGGTGCCCGCAACCGCGACGACCTGCTGGCCCACGCCATGAAGGACGCCCGCTGGGAGCTGACCTCCAAGCTCGGCAAGGACGTCAACTCCTGGAGCTGGGGCCGGCTGCACCAGCTGACGCTGAAGAACCAGACGCTCGGCAAGGAGGGCCCCGGCTTCGTCCAGTTCCTCCTGAACCGCGGCCCCTGGAACCTCGGCGGCGGCGAGGCGGCGGTCGACGCCAGCGGCTGGAACGCGGCGGGCGGCTACGACGTCGTATGGGTCCCGTCGATGCGGATGGTCGTCAACCTCGCGGACCTCGACAAGTCCCGCTGGATCAATCTCACCGGCGCCTCCGGGCACGCCTACAACGCGCACTACTACGACCAGACGGACATGTGGGCCAGGGGCGAACTGCTCCCCTGGGCCTACAGCTCCGACGCCGTCAAGAAGGCCACCAAGGACTCACTGGTCCTCAAGCCTTAGCGGCGTCCTTCAGCGGCCCGCGGGGGTTCAAACCTCCGGGGCGGTCCGTTCCGCAAGCGTCGAGCCTCAGCGGGCCTCGGGGGTTCAAACCTCCGGGGCCCGGCTCGTACCCGATCCAGTGGCCGGCCCGTTCCAGCGGGCCGTGCTAGCGGACGGCCGCGAAACGGCGGACGGCCGACGGCGTCACCGCCGCGTGCACGAGGTGGTCGTGCGGCTCCTCCGGGACCCGCGCGACCACCTCGTCGTCGTAGACCAGCACCACCAGCGCCGGATCGGCGCCCGCCCGCGCCAGCCGGGCGAGCACCCGGTCGTACGAGCCGCCGCCGCGCCCGAGCCGCATGCCGCGCCCGTCCACCGCCAGGCCCGGCAGCAGCACCGCGTCGGCCCCCGTGACCGCGCCGGGCCCCAGCCGCCCGCCGTCGGGCTCCAGCAGCCCCCGCCCGGCCCGTACGAGGCGGTCCGCGCCCGCGTACTCCGCCCAGTCCAGATCGTTGTCCGGAAGCAGTACGGGCAGCAGCACCCGCACGCCCCGCTCGCGCAGCGCGTCCAGCAGCGGGCGGGTCCCCGGCTCGCCGCCCACCGACACATACGCGGCGACGGTGCGCGCCCGCGTGAGCTCCGGCAATTCCAGCGCGCGCAGCGCGAAGACCTCTCCCGCCGCCGCGACTTCACCGGCCGTCAACCCGGCCCTCACCGCGAGGAGGGCCTGTCGCAACTCGCCTTTGTTACCTTCATATTTGGTCACTGTGCACACAATTCCGCTCTCTCAGTTCATATTCACCGGACCATCATCTTCCCCGCAATGCCAGCCGATATGGTTCGGCCCATGACTTCCTCGCACTCAAGGATCACCAAGGCTGTCATCCCGGCCGCAGGCCTGGGAACCCGATTTCTTCCGGCCACCAAAGCCACCCCCAAGGAAATGCTGCCGGTC
Source organism: Streptomyces sp. NPDC050617 (assembly GCF_040654795.1). Classification (NCBI taxonomy): domain Bacteria; kingdom Bacillati; phylum Actinomycetota; class Actinomycetes; order Kitasatosporales; family Streptomycetaceae; genus Streptomyces; species Streptomyces sp. NPDC050617. The sequence continues at coordinate 66,277 of NZ_JBFAIS010000023.1, forward strand.
GTGGACAAGCCGGCGATCCAGTACGTGGTGGAAGAAGCGGTCGCCGCCGGACTGTCCGATGTCCTCATGGTGACCGGGCGGAATAAGCGCCCCCTGGAAGACCACTTCGACCGCAATTACGAGCTCGAAGAAGCCCTCCGCCGCAAGGGCGACGAGTCGCGGCTCGCCCGCGTACAGGAATCCAGCGACCTCGCGACCATGCACTACGTCCGCCAGGGCGACCCGCGCGGCCTCGGCCACGCCGTGCTGTGCGCCGCGCCGCACGTCGGCAGCGAGCCCTTCGCCGTGCTCCTCGGCGACGACCTCATCGACGCCCGCGACCCGCTGCTCGCCCGGATGATCGAGGTGCGCGCGCAGCACGGCGGCAGCGTCATCGCCCTCATGGAGGTCGACCCCGCCCAGATCCACCTCTACGGCTGCGCCGCCGTGAAGCCGGGCGGCGAGGAGGACGTCGTCCAGGTCACCGGCCTGGTGGAGAAGCCCGCCGCCGCCGACGCCCCCAGCAACTACGCCGTCATCGGCCGCTACGTCCTCGACCCGGCCGTCTTCGAGGTGCTCCGCAGGACCGAGCCGGGCCGCGGCGGCGAGATCCAGCTCACCGACGCCCTCCAGGACCTCGCCGCCTACCCCGATCTCGGCGGCCCGGTGCACGGCGTGGTCTTCAAGGGCCGCCGCTATGACACTGGGGACCGTGGTGACTATCTCCGTGCCATTGTCAGACTGGCATGCGAACGTGAAGACCTGGGGCCGGACTTCCGGACCTGGCTCCGCAGTTACGTCACCGAGGAGATGTAGCACTTTGACCAGCACCGCCGACAAGGCCGCCGAGCAGGGCAGTGACCGGGGCAGCGAGCAGGGCGGGGGCCGTGCGCGGCCCGACGCCCCGGCAGCCCCGGACCGGGTCTGGTCGGTGGACGAACACCTCGCGGACATCCTCGCCCGGATCCGCCCGCTGGAGCCGATCGAGCTGCAGTTGCTGGACGCCCAGGGCTGCGTCCTCGTCGAGGACGTCACCGTCCCCGCCGCCCTGCCGCCCTTCGACAACAGCTCGATGGACGGCTACGCGGTGCGCGTCGCCGATGTCGCGGGGGCGAGCGAGGAGTTCCCGGCGGTGCTGACCGTGGTCGGCGACATCGCGGCGGGCAGCGGCGACCTCCCGGAGATCGGCCCCGGCGAGGCCGCCCGCATCATGACCGGCGCCCCGCTGCCGCCCGGCGCCGAGACCGTCGTCCCCGTCGAGTGGACCGACGGCGGCACGGGCGGCGGCCCGGCCGACACGATGACCGCGCACAGCGCCGCCCCCGACGCCGCCGGGGGCGAGGTCCGGGTGCACCGCCCGGCCGCGGCCCGCGCCCACGTCCGCGCGCGCGGCAGCGACGTCGCGGCGGGCGACCTCGCCCTGTCCGCCGGCACGGTCCTGGGCCCCGCCCAGATCGGCCTGCTCGCCGCGATCGGCCGGGCCGCCGTGAAGGTCCGCCCGTGCCCCCGCGTGGTCGTCATGTCGACCGGCAGCGAACTGATCCAGCCGGGCGAGCAGTTGGCCCCCGGCCAGATCCACGACTCCAACAGCTTCATGCTCACCGCCTGCGCCCGCGACGCCGGGGCCATCGCCTACCGGGTCGGCGCCGTGGCCGACGACGCCGAGACGCTCCGCTCCACCCTGGAGGACCAGCTGATCCGCGCCGACGCCATCGTCACCAGCGGCGGCGTCAGCGTCGGCGCGTACGACGTCGTCAAGGAGACCCTCGCCGGGCTCGGCGGCGACGAGGGCAGCGTCGACTTCCGCAAGCTCGCCATGCAGCCCGGAAAGCCCCAGGGCTTCGGCTTCATCGGCGACGGCCAGGGCGGGCCGGCCCGCACCCCGCTGCTCGCCCTGCCGGGCAACCCGGTCAGCTCGTACGTCTCCTTCGAGCTCTTCGTACGCCCCGCGATCCGCGCCCTGATGGGCCTCGAACCAATCGACCGCACGACCGTGCGGGCCGTGTGCGTGGACGGCGTGGACGCCTCCCCGAAGGGGAGGCGTCAATTCCTGCGCGGCCGCTACAACGCCGAGGCGGGCGCGGTGACCACCGTCGGCGGCTCCAGTTCCCACCTGGTCAAGGGGCTGGCCGACGCCGACGCCCTCATCGTCGTCCCCGAGGACGCCACCTCCGTGGAGCCGGGCGCGGAGGTCGACGTGGTCCTCCTCGACTGACCGACGGCTCCGGCCGGTACGGTATCTGCCCAAAAGGACCGGACCGGGAGAACGATGAGCAGCGCGCAGGACCCGATGGCCACCCCCGAGGGCGGCGGCGCCCCCGGCACCCCGCCCCGCCTCACCCACCTCGACGCGGCCGGCGCGGCCCGCATGGTCGACGTCTCCGCGAAGGACGTCACCGCCCGTACGGCCCGCGCCACCGGCCGCGTGCTGGTCGCGCCACGCGTCGTGGAGCTGCTGCGCGGCGCCGGGGTCCCCAAGGGCGACGCCCTCGCCACGGCCCGTATCGCGGGCATCATGGGCGCCAAGCGCACCCCCGAGCTGATCCCGCTCTGCCATCCGCTGGCGGTCTCGGGGGTGCGGGTCGACCTGACGGTCGCCGACGACGCCGTCGAGATCGCCGCCACCGTCAAGACCACCGACCGCACGGGCGTCGAGATGGAGGCGCTGACCGCCGTCACCGTCGCCGCGCTGACCGTGATCGACATGGTGAAGGCGGTCGACAAGGGAGCGGTCATCACGGACGTACGGGTCGAGGAGAAGAGCGGCGGCAAGTCCGGGACCTGGACCCGCGACGGCGGGGAAGGCGGCGCGGCGTGAGCGCGGGCCCGGCGGCGTACCGCGCGATGGTCGTCACCGCCTCGAACCGGGCGGCCGCCGGCGTCTACCCGGACCGGGGCGGCCCGCTGCTCGCCGAGGGGCTGGCCGCGCTCGGCTTCGAGGTCGGGGAGGTGCGGGTGGTGCCCGACGGGGACCCGGTCGAGGAGGCGCTGCGGGAGGCGGTGGCGGCCTCGTACGACGTGGTGGTGACCACCGGCGGCACGGGCATCTCGCCCATGGACCGCACGCCCGACATGACCCGCCGCGTCCTGGACTACGAGATCCCCGGCATCCCCGAGGCCATCCGGGCGGAGGGGCTCGCGAAGGTTCCCACGGCGGCCCTCTCGCGGGGGCTGGCCGGCGTCGCCGGGACGACGCTCATCGTCAACCTCCCCGGATCCACGGGCGGGGTCCGGGACGGCCTGGCCGTGCTGGGGCGGCTGCTGGTGCACGCCGTCGACCAGATCCGGGGCGGGGACCATCCGAGACCGTCGGGGAGCGTCAACTGAACGCCCCCTGGCCGGCCGAGCTGGCGGACGGCGATACGTCACTGCGGCCCATAAGGCTGCGGGACCAGCGGGCGTGGCGGGAGGTCAACCGGCGCAACCGCGAGTGGTTGCGCCCCTGGGAGGCGACCATCCCGCCGCCGCCGCCCGGCGGGCCGGTGATCCACCGGCCGACGTACCGGCAGATGGTGCGCCATCTGCGCGCCGAGGCGCACGCGGGGCGCATGCTGCCGTTCGTCATCGAGTACCAGGGGCGGCTGGCCGGGCAGTTGACTGTGGCGGGGATCACCTGGGGGTCGATGTGCTCGGGTCATGTCGGCTACTGGGTGGACGAGGCCGTGGCCGGCCGCGGCGTCATGCCGACGGCCGTCGCCCTCGCGGTCGACCACTGCTTCCGGACGGTCGGGCTGCACCGCATCGAGGTGTGCATCCGGCCGGAGAACGGGCCCAGCCGCCGGGTCGTGGAGAAGCTCGGCTTCCGTGAGGAGGGGCTGCGGCCGCGCTACCTCCACATCGACGGCGGCTGGCGGGACCATCTGGTCTATGTGCTGACGGCCGAGGAGGTCCCGGAGGGGCTGCTGACCCGGTGGCACCGCGTACGGCCCAACGCCTCGCAGAAATAAAATATGTGTTCGAATTCGGCTGCCAAATGACCGCATTCGCGAGGTGCCGAACCAAACAATCACAAAAAAAGTTCGAGATATCGGCCAGATCGTGCGACACACCGCGCCAATTGGCGGATGCGCTTGCGCATGCCCCTCTACGGTGTGAAGCGTGAGCAGCAGCGGCCTCATCTACGCAGTCATCGTCGGGGCCTGGGCCGCCTACTTGGTGCCGATGTGGCTCCGTAGGCAGGACGAGCTCAATGAAGCCCGTCCGACGGAACGCTTCTCCACCGCCATCCGGCTGCTGTCCGGCCGGGCGGGGATGGAGCGCCGATACGCCAAGGACCAGAAGGACCTGACGGACCTGGAGGGAAGCGCCTCCGACGACGCGGGGGACCCCACCGGGCCCCCCGCCGCCGAGCGGAGCGCCCCCGTGCCGGACGCCGCGACCGACAAGGTCGACGTCCGGCCCTTCGGCGCGCCCGCGTCCGGCTCGGCCCCCGGGCCCGGTTCCGCCCCCGCTCCCACGGCCGCCGAGCGCGCCCGGCGCTCGAAGGTGCTCGCGCGCCGCCGGCGCACCACCGTGGTCCTGTTCCTCTGCTTCACGGTCGGCGCGGTCGTCGCGGGCGTCGGCGGCCTCGCCTTCCTGTGGGCCCCGGCCGTGCCGGCCGTGCTGCTCAGCGCGTACATCGTCTATCTGCGGGTCCAGGAGAAGCGGCGGTTCGCCTTCACCATGGACCAGCGCCGGGCCGAACTCGCCGCCCAGCGGCTGCGAGAGGGCCGCCCACACCCTCAGCCGGCGGCGGAGTCGCCCACCATCGCCGACGCCCCGGCTGACCCCGCCGCCCAGCCCCGGACCGAACCCGACGCCCCCGCGCCGCCGACGCCCTCCGTGCACGCGGCGGGGCGGCGCGCCCTCGTGGAGCAGACGGACCACGCCGAGTGGGTGGACCAGCAGCGCGAGCGCGGCCGCGGCGGCGCGGGCGAGAGCTGGGAGCCCGTGCCCGTACCGCTGCCCACGTACGTCACCGCCCCGGTCGCCCCGCGCGCGAGCGGCAGCGTCGACCTCGGCGCCCCGGACACCTGGAGCTCGGCCCGCTCCAGCCCCGCGGAACCCGCCCCGGAGCAGCCCGAGGAGCAGCCGGCCGCCGAGCCGCAGCGCCCGTCCCGCTCCCGCCGCCGCGCCCGCGACCGCGGCCGCACCCCCCTCTTCGACCAGTACGCCGACGACGACCGCCCCCGCGCCGCCAACGAGTGATCGGCCCCTCCCGGCGTTCCGTCGCTGGCCAGGAGGGGAGCGGATTTCCGCGTAGCCCGATCGGGGTGCTAGAGTTTCACTCGTTGCAAGGGCCTGTGGCGCAGTCTGGTAGCGCACCTCGTTCGCATCGAGGGGGTCTGGGGTTCAAATCCCCACAGGTCCACCGCAATGACTGTTCCTGAGTCCGCTTGGGAGCAGTTGAGGGAATCCCGTCCGGTCGTATCGACCGGGCGGGATTTTTCGTTTCCGGGGCTTGGTGGGCGGCTGGGCGGACGGCTGCGAGCGGTCGGGGGGCCGTAGGCACCTGTCGGTTCCTTTCGGATACCTAGCCTGGATTCTCTCCCCCCTTCACAGTTCTGGAGAGAGTCATGCGAGTCATCACCCAGCAGGCGCTCGGCGGTCCCGAAGTGCTGGCCGTCGTGGAGGCGCCCGAGCCGCGGGTCCTGCCGACCGAGGTTCTCGTCCGCGTCAAGGCGATCGGGCTGAACCCGATAGAGGCGCTCCTGCGGAGCGGCGAGTTCCCTCCGCTGCTCGGCCGGCCGCCGTTCGTCCTCGGCTGGGACATCAGCGGCGTGGTCGAGGAGGGGGCGCTGACGTATCGGTTCCGGCCCGGGGACGAGGTGTTCGGGATGCCGCTGTTCCCGCGGGCGGCGGGCGCGTACGCGGAGGTCGTGGCGGCGCCGGCGCTGCACCTGGTGCGCAAGCCGGCGTCGCTCCCGCATGCCGAGGCGGCGGCGCTGCCGGTCGTCGGGCTGACGGCGTGGCAGGGCCTCGTCGACCTCGGCGGCGTGGGCGAGGGCGACCGGGTCCTGATCCACGGCGGTGGCGGCGGGGTCGGTCACATCGCGGTCCAGATCGCGAAGGCGCTCGGCGCGTATGTGATCGCGACGGCGAGCGGGAGCAAGCGGGCGTTCGTGGAGGGGCTCGGCGCGGACGAGGTGATCGACTACACGGCGGTCGACTTCGCCGCGGCGGTCCGCGACGTCGACGTGGTGCTCGACACGCTCGGCGGCGACACGGTCGAGCGGTCGCTCGGGGTGCTCCGTCCGGGCGGACACCTGGTGACGGCGGTCTCGGAGGGGGATGCGGAGCTCGTCGCCAGGTACGAGGCGGCGGGCATGCGCTTCTCCGGCATCGCGGTCGATCCGGACCCGGCCGGGCTGCGCGGACTCGTCGGCCTCGTCGAACAGGGCAGGCTCCGGGTCCATGTGCAGGAGGCGTTCCCGTTCGAGCGCGTCGCCGACGCCCACCGGCTGCTCGACGCCGGCCATCTCCAGGGCAAGATCGTCCTCACCCTCTGACGCCACGTCAGCGGCGGGCGGTCGCCCCTTCCCGCACCCGAGTCCGCTCGGAAAGCGGCTGACGAAATCCCGTCCGGTCCTGTCGACCGCGCGGATGACGCTCCGGCACGGCGCCGATAGGTTTACCGACGCCTTTCTGCTCGTCCGGGCCGAAGGAAGGCGGCGTATCGCCGACAAGGTCTATCTCCGGCATTCCTGAACCCGGACTGCGCCACGTCGGCTTTCCCGGCCGGGCGGTAGCGTGGTGAGCGCGGCGCGCCGGAGTGCCGTACATATGGTGTGAGGCTCTGGGACGCCGGGGTACTGAGGGACACGGGAGAGACGGCCGATGACAGCCACCTCGTCGGGATCGTCGGGATCGTCGGCATCAGTGGGATCTTGCGGGTCGTCTGCTTCCTCCGGCCCGGCGAGGTCGTGGTGGGCCTCGGGATCGGCGGAGCGCGCGGGTGAGCCCGCTCAGCGGGCGTGGGCGCTCATGCAGCGGTTCGTCGAGTCCCACGGCCGCCGGGGCGAGCTGGCTGAGGCGCTCGGGTTCCGGCTCGGCGGCGGCCGGGGCAAGATCCTGCTCCAGCTCCGGGAGGGGCCGGTGACGCTCAGCCAGCTCGCGGCGGCGAACGGGCTCGACGCCCCGTACACGACCCTCATCGTCGACAAGCTGGAAGCCCACGACCTGGTCGAGCGCCGGCCGCACCCCGACGACCGGCGGCGCAAGCTGGTCACGCTCACGGCCGCCGGGCACCGGGCCATCGAGACCATCGACGCCATTCTGCTGCGCCCGCCCCCGGCCGTCGGCGTCCTGTCCGACGACGATCTCGATCAGCTCGTTCGGATCTTCACGCGGCTCCTCGACGCGGACGCCTGAGGCGGCTGAGGGGCTGGGATAGCTGAGGCGGCTGGGGGCGGGGATAGCTGAGGCGGCTGAATTCCGTTCGGGCCGGCTGTCAGCTCGTAGTTTCCGTCGCTTGGGGACGGCGCGACGGTGGTGCCTCAGGGTATTCGCCTGCGGCGCATTCGCGTACGGGGGCTTTGTCCTCTTCAGGGATAATTCTGCGACGATTCCCCGTGGCCGGCGGGGAAGCCGACGAGGAAGGAGCCGCCGATGCTGTTCCGGCAGCTGGAGTATTTCGTGGCGGTGGCGAAGGAGCGGCACTTCGCGCGTGCGGCCGAGTCCTGTTTCGTATCGCAGCCCGCGCTGTCGGCGGCCATCGCCAAACTGGAGCGCGAGCTGAACGTGACCCTGATCAACCGGGGGCACAACTACGAGGGCCTCACCCCCGAGGGCGAGCGGCTCGTCGTGTGGGCGAAGCGGATCCTCGCCGAGCAGGATGCGTTCAAGGCCGAGGTCGCCGCCGTCCAGTCGGGCATCACCGGGACGCTGCGCCTCGGTACGGACCCCACGGCGTCGACGACCCTGGCGCTGCCCGTGGCCGCGTTCCGGACGGCGCACCCGCTGGCCAAGGTGCAGGTCAGCTCGCGGCTGTCGGCGCGGGAGCTGCACCGGCAGCTGCGCGAGTTCGAGCTGGACGCCGCCATCGCGCACTTCGGGCCCGAGGACCGGGAGGGCCTTCAGGTGGTGCCGCTCTACCGGGAGCGGTATGTGCTGCTGGCCTCCGAGGAGCAGCTGACGCCGCAGACCCGCACCATGACGTGGGCCGAGGCGGCGCAGCTGCCGCTCGCGCTGCTCACCCCCGATATGAGGGTCCGGCAGCTCATCGACGGGGTGTTCGCGGACAACGGGGTCGTGGTGAGCCCGCAGCTGGAGACGGACTCGGTCGCCTCCCTCTACGCGACCGTCGGCGTCGGCGAGTGGGCGAGCATCGTGCCGCACACCTGGATGCGCGCCATGCCGGTCAGCGGCCGGACGCGGGCCGTGCGCCTGGTCGACCCCGACGCCAGCGCGCAGGTCTCCGTCGCCATACACGCCGCGACGCCCGGCTCGGTGGTCGCCCGCGCGTTCATGAACGCCGCCACGGGGCTGTCCCTGGACGAGGTCTTCGACCAGCCGCTGCCCTCCGAGCACCGGGTCAGGTGAGGGGAGCCCGATGGCGCGGCGCCCTCAGCGCGCGTACCGGGCCTCCACCGCCGCGCGGTCCAGGCCGCCCTTCGCCGTGTGCGGCAGCTCCGTGACGATCTCCAGCCGGTCCGGCACCTCGAAGGCGGCCAGCCGGTCGCGGCAGTAGCGCAGGATCTGCTCGGAGCCGGGGCTCTCGCCGCCGCGCACACCCCCGCGTACGACCACGGCCGCGCCGACCCGCTGACCGTAATGCGCGTCGGGCACGGCGAACACGGCGGCCTCCGCGACGCCGGGGCACCCGGCGAGGATGTCCTCGACATGCTCGGGCGAGATCTTCTCGCCCCCGCGGTTGATGAGGTTCTTGAGGCGTCCGGTGAGGAACAGGTAGCCGTCCTCGTCCAGCGACCCCAGGTCCCCGGTGCGCAGCCACCCGTCGGCGAAGCTGCGCGCCGTCTCGGCCGGATCGGCCAGATAGCCGCGGGCCACGGTGGGGCCCTGCACCCAGACCTCGCCCTGTACGCCCGTCGGGCACGGCAGCCCGTCGCGGTCGAGGACCCGCAGGGCGACGCCGGTGGGCCGGCCGACGGAGCCGTGCTTCAACGGGCCGCGCCGCGGCAGCGGTTCGCTGGCCGCCTGGTGCGCGGACTCGGTCATTCCGTACGCGGAGAGCAGCGGCGCGCCGAGGGTGCGCTCCAGGGCCCGCTGCGTGGCCGTGTTCAGCGGGGCGCTGCAACTGCGGACGAACCGCAGCGGGGCCGGCTTCCGGCCCGGAGCGGTCGCCTGGTCCCCCGGGTACTCGTCCTCCGCCCGGTCCAGCAGGATCTCGTGGATCGTCGGGACGGCGGTGAACCACGTGGCGGACACGGCCCGCACGTCGCTCCAGAACGTACGCGCCGAGAACCGTCCGCGCTCCGGCAGCAGCACGCGGCCCCCGCCGGCCAGCGAGGACAGGAGCGTCGCGAACAGCCCATGACCGTGGAAGAGCGGCATCGCGGCGACCGTCGCGTCGTCCGGCCCCAGCTCGTACGTGGCGCAGATGCCGCGTACGGAGGCCGCCACGTTGGCGCGGGTCAGCGGCACCATCTTGGCCCGGTCGGTGGTCCCTGCCGTGAACAGGACGAGGGCGTCGTCGGCCGTCAGCTCGCGGGACGCGCCCGTACCGGCGGGGGCCGGGGGAGCGCCGCCGGTGTCCAGGGCGGCCGTCGTCTTCCCGGTGGGGGAGACGGTGACGCGCAGGGGCCAGGCCGGGGCGTCGATCCGCGCGACCGGGGCGGCGCCGGCCGCCGGCGGCCCGAGCAGGACCGCCCGCGCGCCCAGGGCTCCGGTCCGCGCGGAGAGTTGCGAGCCGGGCAGGGCGGGGTCCATCGGCGCGACCACCAGTCCGGCCCGCGCCGCGCCCAGCAGGCCCACCGCGAACTCGGCGGTGTTGGCGCAGACGAGGGCGACCACGTCACCGCGGCCCAGGCCCGCCGAGGTCAGCCGCACCGCGAGGGCGTTGGCCGCCGCGGACAGCGCCCCGTACGACAGGGGCAGCCGGTCGCCGCCCACGACGAGCGCCGGCGCGCCGGGGCGCTCGCGCGTCGGCCGGTTGAGGAGGTCGTCGAGGCCCGTGAGCTCCGGGGGCCGGTAGGCCCGGCCGGGCCGGGAGGGGTTGGTCTCGTCCACGGACGTCGCGGTCGGTACGGCCATGACCTCCGCCTCCTCTGGTGGTCGGGCTGCTGCCCTCGGGCGGCAGCAGATCTTCGGGAGCTCTCCTCAGCGAGCCTGCGCGGGCGCGCCGCGACCGTCCAATACGCGCTGGCGAACGACCGATAGCGAGCTTCTATCAACGGCCCCAGGAGGGCGGTCTTACGGCCCTGACCAGGGCTCGATAGACGTCGGTTATCGGCTGGTCGCCGATGAATCTTGGACGCGGCCACAGCCGCTGCGGATGGTGGAAGACGAAGCCGGAAAGGCCAGACCGCCCAAGGAGGTCCTCGGACCATGACCGCCCCCACCGCACCGGAGACCGCCCCCACCGCACCGGAGACCGCCGCCGGCGCCGAAGCCGACGCCGCCGCAGACGCCGCCGCTCAGCCCGAGCTCACCGACGGCTACCACCTGGTGGTCGACGCGCTGAAGCTCAACGACATCGACACCATCTACGGGGTGGTCGGCATCCCGATCACCGATCTGGCCCGCCTCGCCCAGGCGCAGGGCATCCGCTACATCGGCTTCCGGCACGAGAGCAACGCCGGGCACGCGGCCGCCGCCGCCGGATACCTCACCAAGAAGCCCGGCGTGGCCCTCACCGTCTCCGCGCCGGGCTTCCTCAACGGGCTGGTCGCGCTGGCCAACGCCACCACGAACTGCTTCCCGATGGTGCAGATCTCCGGCTCCAGCGAGCGCCACCTCGTCGACCTCAAGCAGGGCGACTACGAGGAGATGGACCAGCTCGCCGCCGCCCAGCCGTTCTGCAAGGCCGCGTACCGGGTGAGCCGCGTCGAGGACATCGGCCGCGGCATCGCCCGCGCGCTGCGCACCGCGATCTCCGGCCGCCCCGGCGGCGTCTACCTCGACATCCCGGCCGCCGTGCTCGGCTCGGTGCTCGACGCGCGGACGGGCGCGGCGACGCTCAGCCGGCTCGTCGACCCGGCGCCCCGCCAACTGCCCGCGCCCGACGCGGTGGACCGGGCGATCGAGCTCCTGGCGGGCGCCGAGCGGCCGCTGGTGATGCTCGGCAAGGGGGCCGCGTACGCGCAGGCGGACGACCGGATCCGGGAGTTCATCGAGTCCACCGGCATCCCGTACGTGCCGATGTCGATGGCCAAGGGCTTGCTGCCCGACGGGCACCCGCAGTCCGCGGCCACCGCCCGTTCGCTGGCGCTGAAGAAGGCCGACGTCGTGATGCTGGTGGGCGCGCGGCTCAACTGGCTGCTGAACCACGGCGAGGCGCCGCAGTGGAACCCCGACGCGAAGTTCATCCAGGTGGACATCGAGCCGAAGGAGCTGGACAGCAACCAGCCGATCGCCGCCCCGCTCGTCGGGGACATCGAATCGGTCTTCGAGGCGCTCGCCGAGCGGACCAAGCCCGGACAGATCGCGGCGCCCGCCGCCTGGCGGGAGGAGCTGGGCGCGCGCTCGGCGAAGAACGTCGCCAAGATGGCGGACCGGCTGGCGGCCGACCCGCACCCCATGCAGTTCATGGGCGCCCTGAAGGCCGTACGCGACGTGGTGCACGAGCGCCCCGAGACGTACATCGTCAACGAGGGCGCCAACGCGCTCGACATCGCCCGCAACGTCATCGACATGCAGGTGCCGCGGCACCGTCTCGACAGCGGCACCTGGGGCGTCATGGGCATCGGCATGGGCTACGCCATCGCCGCGGCCGTCGAGAGCGGAGCGCCCGTCGTGGCCGTGGAGGGCGACAGCGCCTTCGGGTTCAGCGGCATGGAGCTGGAGACGATCTGCCGCTACAAGCTGCCGATCGTCACGGTCATCCTCAACAACGGCGGCGTCTACCGGGGCGACGACGTCAACCCGCTGGAGACCGACCCGTCGCCGACGACCCTGATGCTCCAGGCGCGCCACGACACGATGATCGAGGCGTTCGGCGGCAAGGGCTACCGCGCGACCACCCCCGCGGAGGTCACCGCCGCCCTCACCGAGGCGCTGGCCTCGGGCGGCCCCGCCCTCATCGACTGTGCGATCGACCCCTCGGCCGGCACCGAGAGCGGGCACATCTCGCACCTCAACCCGAAGGGCATCACCGTCGGCAATATCGCGCCGGCGAAGAAGTGAGCGCCGGGCCCGGGGCCGCCCCTCCCCTCGCCCGCCCCCGTACATCCCACCCTCACCCGCACACCGAGAACTCACGAGAAGGAAGCCGCCATGAGTGAGAAGCCGCTCGCAGGCATCAAGGTGATCGACTTCACCGGGGTCCAGGCCGGCCCCGCGTGCACCCAGATGCTCGCCTGGTTCGGCGCCGACGTCATCAAGGTCGAGCGCACCAACGGCGGCGATGTGACCCGCCGTCAGCTGCGGGACATCCCCGACGTGGACGCCCTCTACTTCACCATGCTGAACAGCAACAAGCGGTCGCTGGCCATCAACACCAAGGCCCCCGAGGGCAAGGAGGTCATGGAGAAGCTGATCCGCGGCGCCGACATCCTCGTCGAGAACTTCGCGCCGGGCGCCATGGACCGCATGGGCCTCGGCTGGGACCACATCCACGAGCTCAACCCCCGGCTGATCCTCGGCTCGGTCAAGGGCTTCAACGAGGACTCGCCCTGGTCCGACCTCAAGGTGTACGAGAACGTCGCGCAGGCCGCCGGCGGCGCCGCGTCCACCACCGGGTTCTGGGACGGCCCGCCGACCATCAGCGGCGCGGCCCTCGGCGACAGCAACAGCGGCATGCACCTGCTGATCGGCCTGCTCACCGCGGTCATCCAGCGCAACGCGACCGGCGTGGGCCAGAAGGTGTCGGTGTCCATGCAGGACGCCGTGCTCAACCTCTCCCGCGTCAAGCTCCGCGACCAGCAGCGGCTGGAGCGGCTCGGCTACCTGGAGGAGTACCCGCAGTACCCGAACGGCGAGTTCGGCGACGCGGTGCCGCGCGGCGGCAACGCGGGCGGCGGCGGCCAGCCCGGCTGGGTCCTCAAGTGCAAGGGCTGGGAGACCGACCCCAACGCGTACATCTACTTCACGATCCAGGAGCAGAACTGGGCGCGCACCTGCGAGGCCATCGGCAAGCCCGAGTGGGTCGACGACCCGGAGTACGCCACCGCCCGCGCGCGGCAGTCGCACATCTTCGACATCTTCGCCGACATCGAGAAGTGGCTCGCCGACAAGACGAAGTACGAGGCCGTCGACATCCTGCGCACCTTCGAGGTGCCGTGCGCGCCCGTGCTCAGCATGAAGGAGATCGCCGTCGACCCGGCGCTGCGCCGGAGCGGCTCGGTCGTCGAGGTCGAGCAGAAGGACCGCGGCACGTATCTGACCGTGGGCAGCCCGATCAAGTTCTCCGACTTCACGCCCGACATCGCCGGCTCGCCGCTGCTCGGCGAGCACACCGACGAGGTCCTCGCGAGCCTCGGCTACGACGCCGACGCCATCGCGAAGCTGCATGACGGGCAGGTCGTCGCCTGACCGAACGGCGGCCCGACCGGGGGTGCCCCGCACGCGTTCCCCGCGTGCGGGGCACGCGTGTGCGTGCCACCACGCCCCCTCGCGTACGCCGTTCGGGTCGGGCCGGACGCCCGCGGGCCGGGGCCGGGCTACCCAAAGTCCCCGCGCTCTCTCTACGGTGTCACCGGCGGCTTCATGAACGTCATGACGGCCGCGCGGGCACAGAGGGGGCAACCGTGGAGGCTGAGTTGGCGGCGCTGGCGGCGTCGGGGGCGACCACCGTGGTCGGGCTGATGGCGTCCGACGCCTGGGCGCAGGCGAAGCAGCGGCTGGCGCGGTTCTTCGCTCGCGGCGGGGACGAGAGCTCCGTCGACGACGAGCTGGAGCTCTCCCGTGACGAACTGACGGCCGCCCGCGACGAAGCGGACCAGGAGACCGCCGGCGACGTCGAGGCCGGGTGGCGGCTGCGGCTGCGGCGCGTGCTCCAGGCGGACCCGGCGGCCGCCGACGAGCTGCGCGCCCTGCTGGCCGAGCTGGACCCGGCGGCGGACGGGCGGGGCACCGGCTCGGTGACCAACACCGTCAGCGGCGGCGTGCAGCACGGCCCGGTCGTCCAGGGGCGGGACTTCTCCAACCTGACCTTCCACAGCTCGGGCGCCGCCGTGGCGCCCGGCCGGGACGGGCAGGCGCCGCGGTGAGCGACGTCTCCGACGGGCGCGCCGCGGCGCAGCACGTCACCAACGAGCTGTCCGGGAACGTGTACGGGCCGAGCGTGCAGGCCGGTCAGATCCACGGCGGCATCACCTACACCATGATTCAGATGCCCGAGCTCGACAGCTGGCCGAAACCGGATCAGGTGCCGCCGCTGACCACCCGGTTCGTCAACCGGGTGCGGGAGCTGGCGGAGCTCGACGGGTTGCTGCGCGGCAGCGGCGAGGGGGACGCGGGGATCGGCCTGGGCCTCCTCACCGGGCTGCCGGGCATCGGCAAGACGGCCACCGCCTGCCGGTGGGCGCAGCTCTCCCGCGACCTGTTCCCGGACGGGCAGATCTACATCGACTTCTCGGCTCTGCGCGACGGGGAGGGCGGTGACGTCTCCGAGGCCGTCGCGCAGGGCCTCCGGGCCCTCGGGGTCGTCGACGCCTATATGCCGACGTCGCTCGCCGAGCGGACCGCGCTGTTCCGTACGCGCTCCGCGGGCCGCCGCATGCTCGTCGTACTCGACGACGTGAACCACCCCGCGCAGGTCAGACCCCTCGTGCCGAAGGGGCCCGGCAGCGCCGTTCTGGCCACGAGCAACGCCCGTCTCGGAGAACTCGTCCTCGATGGAGCCCGGTTGATGCCGCTCGATCCGCTCGACCACGAGGGCGGTATGCGCTTCCTCGCCGCGCGCTGCGGCGAGGAAGCGGTGGCGGCGGAGCGCGCGGCCGCCGAGCGGCTGGTCGAGCTGTGCGGCGGACTGCCGGTCGCGCTGCGCGTCGTCGCGGCGCGGCTGGCGGCCTCGCCCCGGCTGACGATGACCGCCCTGGCCGCCGAACTCGCCGACGAGACAAAGCGGCTGACCGGCATGGCCTTACGAGGGGAGCACTCCGTGTCCGCGGCGCTCGGCCCCGCCTACCGCGAACTGGAGCCGGCCGCCGCCCGCCTCTACCGGCTGCTGGGCCGGCTCCCGGCCCGCACCTTCGACGACGGCACGGCCGCCGTCGCCGCGGACCTCGCCCCGGCGGACACCGGACCCCTGCTGGACGACCTGGTCACGGCCGGGCTGCTCGACGTCACCCCCGAGGGCCGCTACCGCCAGCACGACCTCGTACGGCTGCACGCCCGCGAGCGCGCCGCCGAGGAGGAGCCGCAGACCGCGCTGCGCGCCCTGACGGAACGGGTGGTGACGCACTACCTCGCCCTCACCGCGCTCGCCGACCGCGCCATCCGCGCGGACCGGCTGCGCATCGCCGATCTCGACGGCTTCCTGAGCGGCGCTCCCGACCCCTTCGCGGACGCGGACCAGGCCGCCGGGCCGCAGCCGCTGGAGTGGCTGGAGGCCGAGCGCGCCAACATCCTCGCCGTGCTGCGCGAAGCCGCCCGGCACGGGCTGCACACGCCCGTATGGCAGCTGGCGGAAGCCTTCACCGTCCTCTTCCTGCACCGCCGGCACCTGGCGGAGTGGAAGGAGTCCCTGGAGCTCGGGGCGGCCTCGGCCACCGAGTCCGTGGTGCCCGCGGCCGAGGCGCGGCTGCGCAGCCTGCTGTCCCGGCCGCTGATGGACCTCGGCGCGTACGACCGGGCGCGCACGGAGCTGGAGGCGGCCGTCGCGTGCGCCGACGTCTCGGGGCACACGGTGTTGCGGGCGTCCGTGCAGGAGTTCTCCGGCCGGTACTGGGACCGGTTCGACCCGGCCCGCGCCATGGCCGCGTACCGGCTCTCCCTCGAACTCAACACCGAGGCGGGCGAGGAGCGCGGCGCGGCCATCGCCGCCTACTTCCTGGGGTGCGCGCAGGACGCGGGCGGCGATCACCGCGGCGCGCTGGAGACCCTGCGCGGCGCGTACGAGCGGCTGACGGAGCGCGGCGACGCCCGGATGGCCGCCCGCGCGCTCGCCGCCCTGGGCGCGGCCCACGACCACGCGGGCGACACGGGCGAGGCGACGCGGGCGCTGACCGCGGCGGCGCGGGTGCTGCGGGAGGTCGACGCGACCCACTACGAGGCGCAGGCGCTGGTGCTGCTCGCGGACATCGAGGAGCGTACGGGCGGCGGGCGGGCGGCCGTACGGGCGCACCTGGCCAGGGCGCTGGAGATCTACTCGGCGGGCGGCAGCCCTGAGGCGGAGACGCTGCGGGAGCGGCTGGAGGGGCCGGAGAGTCAGGGGAGCTGAGCGGTGGGGCGAAGGCGCAGGGCCACATCCTCCTCGCGCACCGCCCCTACGCGCAGGGTCACGATCGTGCTGTCCAGCGGGATGCCCGCGCGCAGGCAGGTGTAGAGCACGGCGGCGCACAGGCCGGGGTCGGTGTCCGAGCCGGTGGCCGTCGCCTCCGCCCTCCGCCCGTCGCGCAGCCCCGCCAGTACGCCCCCGCCGTCCAGCGCCGCCGCTGCGAGGAAGCCGCCGGTGAACCCGGCCAGCGTCTCGTCGATCCAGCGGAGGGCGGCGACGGCGGTCCGCGCGGGGGAGCGGTTGAGCAGCACGGACGCGCTCTCCGCCAGCCGCTGGTCCGGCTCCGCGCTGTCGCTCGCCAGGTGGGCGTAGACGCCTTCCTCCGTCTCCTCGTCGGCCGCGGCATCCTCGAACGCCGCCGCGGGGCGGCGGCGGACCGTGACCGTCCACTGCCCCGACTCGGCGGACGCCGTGGTCACCACGCACCACGACGTGACGTCGGCGGCGGGTGAGGAGGCCGGTGTGGGGAGCGTCGGCAGGGGAGGCGCGGAGCGCGGTTCGGGCAGCTTCAGCAGCTCGTACACGGCGGTGCGCAGCCGCGCGACCGCCTGGCCCGGGTCCGCGAACGACCGCCGCGCGATGTCCGCGTAGCGGTCCGGGGCGTGGGTCCGTACGGCCTCCTCGACCTGCTCGTACAGGTCGCCGCGCGGATCGAGACGGGGCGCGGCGCGGCCGAGTCCGGCGGCGGCCGTACCCGGCACCGCGTCGCTGCCGAAGGCGGCGAGCAGGACGGGCTTGCCGAGCGCGGCCCCGTACAGGGTCACCGAGCCGTGGTCCCCGATGACGACGTCGGCGGCGGTGAGCGCGGACCGCCAGTCGTGCACCGGCGACATCAGCAGCAGACCGGCCTCCACGGCCGGTGCGAGAATCCTGTTGATCTCCCAATAGCCGTGCCAAGAAGGCACGTTGGGGTGGGTTATGGCCGCCACCCGGTACTCGTCGCACGGCAGCTCGGCCAGCAGTCTGCGTACGAGGTCCGAGTCCTGGCCGAGCAGTGACGTGGGGCCCCAAGTGGAGCTGAGCACGACCAGCCGCCGGCCGCCCGTGACGCCGAGCGCGCGCCGGTGCTCGTCGCGCCGCGGCAGGCCGCGCAGCAGCTGGTCGAAGCAGGGGTCGCCGACGAGCAGGGTGCGCCCGGCGGTCTTCGGGTGCGCGGCGGCCAGTTGCTCCTCCTGCTCCGGGTGCGAGACGGCCAGCCACGCCCGGCCCGCCTCCAGCAGCGCGTCCGGCACCATCCCGGACAGGCGGCTGCGCGCGGAGCGGGAGTCCGGCACCTGTTTCTGGAAGCCGACGCCGTGCGGGAGTACGAGCACGGGGCAGTCGCCCGCCGGGACGTCGATGTTCTCGCTGGCGGAGACGATGAGGTCGGGTCGGGCGCCGGTCAGCTGGGGCCAGGGCACGACGCGGCAGCCGGCGTCGTGGAGCAGGTCGATGACCCCGTCGTTGAAGGCGGAGGTGGGGTCGTACGCGAAGACGACGGCCAGCCGGTCGTCGCCGCGCAGGAGGTCCGGGAGGGTTTCGAGGACGCGCACGGTCGAGGTGACGGTGCGGGCGGCGGCTACGACGGTCTTGCGGCCGGGGAACGTGCGCCAGCGGTGGGCGTCGGGGCCCACGGGCGTACGGAGCGGGGGCGGGTTATCGTGCACGGCCCCCCTCCCCGGCTACCGCGACGCGGTTCGCGGTTCGCGGTTCGCGGTTCGCGGTTCGCGGTTCGCGGTTCGCGGTTCGCGGTTCGCGGTTCGCGGTTCGCGGTTCGCGGTTCGCGGTTCGCGGC
>NZ_JBFAIS010000023.1:84663-136678 GCF_040654795.1 Streptomyces sp. NPDC050617
GGTTCGCTACGAGGGTCGATCTACCGCATCGCAAGGTCGTGCCGCAACCTTTCCGGAGGGATCGATGGACAGGTGGGGATACACGGTACCCGTGGGGTCCGCCCGGCCCGGCGGGCGGTCGGCCGCCCCACCGGCACCCTTGTCGCCTCCGGCAGGAATCCCGCGTGAACGCCCCTCGCGTCCCCTTGGTTTATGACGGTTCGTCAAGGCCACCCGGGCGGGAGACAGACGGGACGAAAGGTGGTGGTTGATCTCTCAAGTGCCTTGCGGGATACGTCCGTTAGGAGAATCCGAGTTCGATGCACGCTGCATAAATATGTAGTGTGGCGAAACCGAAATCGATGGCTCCGGTAGACCGACGCCGGGGCCTGGGAAGGAGCCGGATCATGCGCCGCATGACGACCGTCGCCACCGCTGCCGCCGCCGCGGCCCTGCTCGCCGGGGGCATAGCGGCGGGCACGGCCAACGCCGCCGCGCCCACCGCGACGGCCACCCCGACCTGCGCCGTCTCGGGTCTGCGGATCACGCTGGACGACAACGGCGACGGTGGTTCACAGCACGGCATGAACCACGAGGGCACGTACCTGCGGTTCAAGAACACCACCGGCACCACCTGTGCGCTGCGCGGCTACCCGGGCCTCGGCCTGGAGAAGGCCGGGCACGCCAAGGCCGCCACCGACGTGAAATGGGGCTCGACCTACTTCGCCCAGGACCCGGGCAAGAAGACGGTCTACCTCAAGAGCGGCGCGTCCGCCTGGGCCGACCTGGTGTGGACGCACACCGGCGCGAACGCGGTGCACGCCAAGTACCTGGAGGTCACCCCGCCCGCCGCCACGACGCACCGGACGCTCGCCTTCGACAAGATCGTCGACAACGGCACGCTGAATGTGACGAGCCTGTCCGCGACCCCGCCGACGGCCGGCTGACGCACGGAGCAGGCCGAGGGGGTGCGGAGCCCGCCACCCGATGACGCGGTGGCAGGCTCCGCACCCCCTGCTGTTCCGCGGTCCTCAGATCCGCTTCGCGATCCGCCGCGCCACCCGCACGATGTCCCCCTTCGGCCTCGCCGAGTACGGCGGGTGGCGCCGGGTCCAGCCGTCCTCCAGGGCGAACCAGTCGATCGCCTTCGGCGGGCGGTGGCCCGCCAAGGCCGCCTCCAGCTCCGTGAAGTACGTCTTCCAGCGCAGCGTGTAGAGGCCGCCGACCAGCCCCGACCACTCGCGATTGGCGTAGTCGTGCAGCTTGCCCTCGTCGGCCCCGGAGCGGTTGCCCCATACGGTCAGGAGCGAGACGGCGTCGAATTCGAGCCGGTCGCGCTCGGCCGCCGAGGACCCCCAGGCGCGCGCGTCGGCGATCCAGCGGCCCAGCAGATGGCGCTCGTCCGTGGCGACGGCCTCCTCCAGCAGCGCCATCCACGCGAACCACTCGCCGGTCAGCGCCGTGAACCGGGCCCGGTCCCCGGCCTCGTACGCGGTCTTGATCTGCGGCAGGAGCAGCCGGCTGCGGTTGGAGACGGTCTGCCGGGCGACGTCGAGGAGGTCGTAGCGGTACGCGCTGCTGTCGCGCAGCGCCGGGGCGACGGCCAGCAGCTCGGGCAGCGCCTTGTCGAACTCGGCCGCGTCGTAGCGGAGCTTCGGCGGCGACCAGGAGGCGGCGCGGGTGACGGCCAGGTCGGGGCGGGCGCCGAAGAGGCCGTCGGCGGCCTCGCTCCACCCGTCGGCGCGGCTGGTGCCGTAGACGGTGCGGCGCAGCACGTCCCAGGCCCGTACGGCGTGCGCGTCGGCGGCGCCGTACCGGTGCACGGGCCACCGGGCGAACCAGTCGGCGAGGTGCGTCGGCCCGTCCGTCCACGGCAGGTCGCTGAAGAGGGCGAGGGCGGCCGGGTTGTTGTCGGCGGCCTCGGGCATGAGGGCGATGCCGCTGAGCGCGCTGCCGTGCTTGGTGCGCCACTGGTCGTAGAGGGTCGCCCAGTCGGGGGTGTTGGCTCCCATCGCGGTGTGGCCGCCGAAGTTCCAGATGGAGCCGAAGGCGTACGGCGTGGAGGCCCAGTCCCGCTCGCGGTCGACGACCTCGGGGTAGTGGTCGGAGATGCCGTCGACGATCAGCATCCTGGACTTGTCGACGGCGTCGATGATGTCGCGGCGCGGATTGCTCTGCCAGCCGAGGATGGCCCAGGTGGCGCCCGGATGGGCGGTGCGCAGCGCCTTCTCCACGGCGCGCGCGGCGTCCGGCACCGGTACGTCTCCGGGGTCGCCGCCCTCGTGCAGCAGGTCCATCTTGTACATCGAGGTGGCCCCGTACAGCTCGTCCTGCACCCGGTAGAAGGTCCGGGCCACGCGGGCGAAGTGCTCGTCGCGCGGGTCGAGCCAGTCGGGGCGCGGGAAGCCGCCCCACACGCCCTGCGGGACGGTGTGCGCGCCGGGGTTGCGCTTCGCGAAATCGGGCGGGACGGTGCCGAAGTAGCCGGGGAGCACGGGCGTCATGCCGAGTTCCCGCAGCCGCCCGACGATCTTCCGGGCGAGGGCCGCGCGGCTCTCCAGCAGGTCGAGGGAGACGGGGCCGCCGAAGCCGGACATGTTCTGGAGCAGCCACCACGGCTGGTGGGCGGGGCCGGGAACCCACTGGCGCAGCTCCGCGTCCGTATAGCCGTGCTGCTGGAAGACGCGGTGGTAGACGGCGTCCGCGCCCGCGTAGACGAGCACCTCGTTGTAGCCGTGGAGCGCGAGGATGTCGAGCTCGCGCTCCCAGTAGTCCCAGTCGTTGTACGGGCCGGTGTAGCCGTCGTTGGTGTCGTTGAAGACGAAGCGGTGCGCGACGTTCGCGGCCTTCGCGATGGGGGCGCCGACGCCGGGGAGGCGGCCGGGGAGGTCGGTCTGCGCGCCGTTCCACGAGAAGTGGGCGTGCGCGACGTGGCGCAGGTACCAGTGGAAGCCGGTGAGCTGCACGGCCGGGGTGGTGCCCTCGACGACGATGCGCCCGGCGGCGCCCGAGACCCGGTAGGAGTCCCGGCCGGGGCGGGTGCGCAGGGCGCGGAAGGAGACCTGGCGGTGGTGGTGCGGCAGGAGCCGTCTCAGGGCTCTCGCCGCGGCGCCGCCGGTGGTGAGCGGGCCTGGTGGGTTCGGGGCGGCTGCGGCCGGGTGCGTGGCGGCGACTCCGAGGGCGGCGGACCCGGCGAGAGCGCCGAGCAGCGTACGTCGGGCGATGTGCATGAGTGACCTCCACCATGGCGCTGCGGCTACTGGGCTGGACCACTTGAGCGCGGTGATCCTATGAGCAGTCGACAGGAACAGGTCAAGGGCACAGGCCGCTATCCGGCCGCGCCGGTTACATTTGGCACGAATGGCCCCACCCGTTCCGACCAGCACCTGGACCTCTGTGCGATGACCCGGCACGATCGTCGGGCGCAGCGGCCCGCCGCCCGTCAGCCGTGGAGGAGCCTGAGCCATGGGACTGCGTACGAAGACCGGCGTGGCGATCACCGCCACCGCGGCCCTGGTCGCCGTCATCATGGGCCTCGTCGTGCACCACCGCACCGCCGCGAACGCGCTGGACACCGCCCGCGACACGATCCGCTCCCGGCTCTCCATCGCCGTCGACGACCACGCCGCCGGGGTCGACCGGCGCCGGGTCCTGATCAACCCCGCCGTCCTGCCGGCACCGGTGCGCGCGGCCGTCGCGCGCGGTGAGACCGGCGTCTACCTGGACCGCGGCGGCCCGGAGCCGGAGCTGTGGGCCGCCCGGCGCAGCGGGAAGGACGTCATCGCGCTCCGCCACTCCTACCTGCGCCAGGACCGCAAGCTCGAAGCCCTCGACCGCGACCTGCTGCTCGCGGGCTCGATCGGCACGGCCCTCGCCTGCCTGATCGGCGTGGCTTTCGCCGCGGTGCTCGGCCGCCGCCTCGACGCGTCCGCCCGTACGGCCGAGCGGATCGCCGAGGGCGACCTCAGCGCCCGGATCGCACCGCGCGGCAACGACGAGATCGCCCGGCTGACCACCGCCCTGAACACCATGGCCGACGCGCTGGCCGCCCGCCTCCAGGCCGAACGCGACGTGACCTCCGACATCGCGCACGAGCTGCGCACCCCGGTCGCCGGGCTGGTCGCGGCCGCCGGGCTGCTGCCGCCGGGGCGCCCGGCCGAGCTGGTGCGGGAGCGGGCGCGGCGGGTGAGCGGACTGGTGGAGGACGTCCTGGAGGTGGCGCGCCTGGACGGGCCCACCGAGCAGGCCGAGCCGGAGGTGCGGCCGCTGGACGAACTGGTGCGGCGCGCGGTCCGCTCCGTCACCGCGCCGGGGCAGGAGGGTCTGGAGGTACGGGTGATACGGGCCGGGCTGGTCGAGACCGACGCCCGGCGCGTGGAGCGCATCCTCGCCAACCTGGTCAGCAACGCCTTCCGGCACGGCGCCGCGCCGGTGCGCGTCGAGGTGGAGGGCGCGGTCGTCCGCGTCTACGACCAGGGCCCCGGCTTCCCGCCGGAGCTCCTGGCCCGTGGCCCCGTCCGCTTCCGCACCGGCGCCGGCCGGGGCGCCGACGGCTCGGGCCGGGGGCAGGGCCTGGGCCTCGGCCTGACCATCGCGGCCGGCCAGGCACGCGTCCTGGGCGCCCGGCTGCGGTTCGCGAACCCGGCGGGCGGGGGCGCGGAGGCGGTGCTGGACCTGCGCGCCTCGGTGCCCGAGGAGGAGGCGGAGCCGGTAGGTCCGGTGAGAGACGGGCGCGTGTGACGGGGCGGGAGGGGAGCGCGTACGGGCATGTCTGAGGTGCGTACTCGCCGGGCAGCCGCAACAGTGGAAGCGAGGGTTCCCCATCTCACCTCTGGAGCGGCGGCGATGACCGAGAACGTCCTGTTCATGGATCTCGACCGGCCCGAAACGGGCCGCCTGGCACTGGACGCGCTGCGGCAGGCGCACGCCGAGGGCGGCGTGAAACTGCGCGAGGCGACCGTGATCACGCGGGACGCGGAGGGCGCGCTCGACTTTCCCGACACCGTCGACAACAGCAGCGACACCAAGGGCTTCGCCATGGGCGGCCTGATCGGCGGGCTCATCGGCATCCTGGGCGGCCCGCTCGGCATCATGATCGGCTTCGGCGCGGGCGGCCTGCTCGGCGGCGCCCGCGACGCCCGCCAAGCCAGCGCCTCCAGCGCCGCCCTGGAAATGCTCGCCGCCGAGGTGCCGCCCGGCTCGACCGTCCTCATCGCGGAGATCGCCGAGGACTTCCCCGAAGTCGTCGACGAGGCCCTCGCCCCCTTCGGCCCGGCAGCCGTCCGCTACCCGGCGGAGGAGGTCCGCAAGGGGGTGGAGGAGGCGATCGCGGAGGGGCGCTGACGGGGGCTCCGCCGCAGGGCCGGCAGGTCGGCGCGTCACCTGTGTGGCGGGCCCCGGCGCGCGGCGGCCGCGGGGTTGGAGTCTGCTGGGCGGGACGGCTCCTCGACTCGGCTGAAAGGGCGGCCCCATGGCTGCGAAGCCCGCAATCGTTCTGGTCCACGGCTTCTGGGGCGGCGCCGCGCACTGGGCCAAGGTCATCACCGAACTGCACCGTCGGGACTTCGGCTCGCTGCACGCGGTGGAGAACCCCCTGACCTCGCTGGCCGACGACGCCGAACGCACCCGCAAGATGGTCCGGCAGATCGACGGGCCGGTGCTGCTGGTGGGCCACTCGTACGGGGGCGCGGTGATCACCGAGGCCGGCGATCTCCCCAACGTCACGGGGCTGGTCTACATCGCCGCGTTCGCGCCGGACGCCGGCGAGAGCCCGGGGCAGATCAGCCAGGAGAAGCCCCCGGCGGCGTTCGAGAACCTCGCACCGGACTCCGACGGCTATCTATGGGTCAAGCAGGACAAGTTCCGCGAGAGCTTCGCCCAGGACCTGCCGGAGGACGAGGCGCTGGTGATGGCCGTGACGCAGAAGGCGCCGCTGGCCTCGACCTTCGGCGACACCGTCACCGCCCCGGCTTGGCGCACGAAGCCGACCTGGTACCAGGTCTCCACCGACGACCGCATGATCCACCCGGACAACGAGCACCGCATGGCCCGGCGCATGAACCCGCGCAAGATCATCGAACTGGACGCCGGTCACGCCTCACTGGCCTCCCGGCCCGGCCAGGTCACCGACCTCATCGAAGAGGCCGCGAACGCGAACGGCTGACACCGACGCCCCGCGGGGCGGGGCGAGAAGTCAGCGCAGCGCCCTGGCGTAGCAGCGGCTCTCCTCGTGGAAGCGGTAGAGGCCGACCTTCGGCGCGGGTGTGTAGCCGCAGGAGGTGTAGAGCGCTATGGCCTCGGGCTGCTTGATGCCCGTCTCCAGGACCATGCGCGTACGCCCCGCCTCGCGCGCGCTGTCCTCCAGGGCCGCGAGTATCGCCCGTGCCAGCCCGCGCCCGCGGGCCTCGGGTATGACGTACATCCGCTTCAGCTCGGCGTCGCCGTCCTCGTACCCCTCGTCATTGGCGTCCTGTACGCGCCAGCCGCCGGTGGCGACGGGCGCGCCGTCGTCGTCGTAGGCGATGAGGTACAGGCCGCGCGGCGGGTCGAACTGCGCCGGGTCCAGCGGCGTCAGGTCCTCCTCGCCGTAGCGTTCCGCGTATTCCAGCTGCACCTGGTCGTTGAGTTTGACGGCGTCGGGGTGGTCGTACGCCGAGGGCACGATCTGCATCGGGATATCGTACGGTCGAATGGGTGTACGAGGCCACGGTGTGTCAAGGGTCGGTATCGTGCCGGAATGCTCACTGTTACGACCGTCAATGTGAATGGCCTGCGCGCCGCCGCCAAGAAGGGCTTCGTGCCCTGGCTGGCGGAGACCGGGGCCGACGTCATCTGCCTCCAGGAAGTACGGGCCGAGCCCGAGCAGCTCCCCGAGGAGGTGCGTGAGGCGGACGGCTGGCACACCGTGCACGCCCCGGCCGCCGCCAAGGGCCGCGCCGGCGTCTCCCTCTACTCGCGGCGCGAGCCGGAGGCGGCGCGGATCGGGTTCGGCTCGTCGGAGTTCGACGCGTCCGGCCGCTACGCGGAGATCGACCTGCCGGGCGTCACCGTCGCCAGCCTCTACCTGCCCTCCGGCGAGGTCGGCACGGAGCGGCAGGACGAGAAGGAACGGTTCATGGCCGAGTTCCTGCCCTACCTCGGCGAACTGCGCGAGCGGGCCGCGGCGGACGGGCGCGAGGTGCTGGTCTGCGGCGACTGGAACATCGCCCACCAGGAGGCCGACCTCAAGAACTGGAAGGCCAACAAGAAGAAGGCGGGCTTCCTCCCGGAGGAGCGCGCCTGGCTCACCCGCGTCTTCGATGAGGCGTCGTACGTGGACGTGGTCCGCGCGCTGCACCCGGGCGTCGAGGGCCCGTACTCCTGGTGGTCCTACCGCGGCAAGGCGTTCGACAACGACGCCGGCTGGCGCATCGACTACGCCGTCGCCACGCCCGGCCTCGCCGGCCGCGCGGTCAAGGCCGAGGTGGAGCGCGCCGCCAGTTACGATCTGCGGTGGAGCGACCACGCGCCGGTGACGGTCGTCTTCGAGGGGTAGCGGCGCGGCAGGGAGCACGGCCCACGCACCCGAGAGGCGACGGGTGCGTGGGCGGGGGCCGGCTTCACAGGAGCCAGGACGCCGACGGGTCGTCCAGCCACGCGCGTGTCGAGTCGGCGGTGACCGTGAGCCCGAACCGGGTGTGATCCGGTTCGCCACGGCCGGCCCACCACCGGTAGGCCGCCTCCACCTCGTCCCACAGCCGGCGAGGGCCCGCCTGCCAGACCTTCGCCTCCTGGCCGTCACGGAACACGACGCACGCCACCGACCGGTCCGACAGGCCGTAGAACCACACGGGAAGCGCGCCGTTCCGCTTCTCGGCCGCACGCCGCACGATGTCCGGCACACGGAGCCCGACGGCGAACTCCGGCGCGCTGAACCTCCCCCGGCAGAACTCCGTCTCCGTGACGGAGCTGGAGGACGTGGAGCCGTCCGCCATGCCCGCTGCGTACGGCGTATGCCCCTCGAACGGGAGGCGCTGGTCCCGCATCTTCATGAACTCGACCGGGCCCGTGAACGGCCCCGCGGCCTGCCGGCCGTCCCGTGAGACGGACAGCCGGACCACGGCGTCCTGGTTGCTGTAGTGCGTCCCCCAGGGTGCCACGATGACGCCGCCGGGCCGGGCCTGCTCCACCCACGCCCACGGCAGCGCGCGCACACCCACCGTGGCGATGATCCGATCGTAGGGCGCTCCCCGCGGGCGCCCCGCGAAACCGTCGCCGGTGACTACCTCGACCGCGCAGCCGTGCCGGGCCAGGGCCCGCCGGGCCCCGTCCGCCACGGCCTCGTCCACCTCTACGGAGGTCACGTTCCGCTCTCCGGCGCGGTGGGCCATGAGCGCCGCCGTCCACCCCGAGCCGGTACCGATCTCCAGCACGCGGCTACCGTCCTGGAGCTCCAGGTCCCGGAGCATCCGGAAGACGACGGAGGGCATGGAGACAGAGCTGGTCCCTACCCGCCCCGGCTCCGTGCCTTCGTGCTTCCCGTCATCCCACTGCGTGACGATGGGGACGTCGGCGTCCGCATGCCTCTGCCAGGCGGCGGGGTCCTCCGTGCGGCTCGCGTACACGCTGCGGCCGGTTCCCATGTCGAAGGGCCACATGCGGTCCGGCAGGAACCCGGCCCGTGGCACGGCGGCACACGCCGTGGCCCAATCCGCCGTCAGGGAAGGTGAGTTGACCACCTGGCGGCAGGCAGCGGACCGGTCGTCCGGCTGCTCGTTTGCCCTCACGGTGCGCCGGGGCTTCAGGGGCGGCGGATGCCGGTGCAGATGCCGCACCGGCAAGGGGGCCATGCAATGGAGAGAGGTGGGGGAGAACCGCTCCAGTTGCGGACGATCAGTTCAGGGCCGAAGGTGCGCCCGCTGTCCCGAGAGATCCGAATCGTCATCAACGGTCGCTCAGCGGCTTTTCGGGCGCTCACCGTGTCGCCTCCGGGCACTTGGCGGCGTGCCGGTAGATCACCACGGGCGGCCCCGACTGTACTTCCATGGCGCCCCTGCGCACCGGTTCGAGGGTCTTGATCAGCTCCCCGCACGTCGAGCAGCGGCTGCCGGCCGGTGCGTACGTCAGGTACTCCCACGCCTCCGTTGCCGTTCCGGCCTCGTTCGCCATCGTCCACCGCCGTTCTCTCGTCCTGAGCGGCGATCGTCTCGTGCGTCACCAGGACGCGGGAACTTCGTACGTTTCCCACTTCGGGACGTCCCGTAGCGAGTAGAACGTCCCTGGCAACGTCCTGGAGTACGGGAGACACTGTCGTGCGAAACGAGCGCCTACGGGCCGTCATGGCGTCTGGAGGGTGGACGCACGCAGAGCTGGCCGCCGCGGTGGGCGTCGACCCCAAGTCCGTCGAACGGTGGGTCAACCTCGGTCGGTTGCCCCGACGGGTGACGGCGCTCAAGGCCGCCGAGACGTTAGGGGAAGACGTGCACGCACTGTGGCCGCGGCTCCGGCAGGCGAGAGCCGCACGGGCCGTCAGCCCCGAACTCGTCGGCCTGTACGAACAGCGGGCCGACCTGCCCGTGTCGGTCCTGGTGGATCTCCTCGGCCAGGCCCGCCAACAGATCGACGTGCTCGTATACGCGGCGGTCTTCCTGCACGAGGCGTACCCACGCCTCAACGACCTCCTGTGCGAACGGGCCGAGGAAGGCTGCGCGGTACGGATCGCCGTAGGAGACGCGGACAGCGTCAATGTTCAGCAGCGAGGACGGGAGGAGCGGTTCGGCCACGGCATCGAGTCGCGCTGCCGTCTGGCCCTCATGCATTACCGGCCGTTGGCCGACGTACCGGGGATCGAGCTTCGGACGCACGGCACGACGCTCTACAACAGCGTGTACCGCGCGGACGACCAGGTGCTGATCAACGCCCATATCTGGGGAGTCAACGCTTACAAGGCGCCGGTGTGGCACCTGCGACGCAGCGGATCGGGGAACCTGTTCGACTCGTACGCGGAGAGTTTCGCCGCTGTGTGGGACGCGTCCCGGCCCGTAGGAGGGTGAGCCGATGGCACGGACCGAGTACTACGACGACCCGGCCGCGCCGGAGCCCAACAGCTTGGTGGTGGCGGCGTCGGCGGTCGTCGCCGACGGGCAGGGGCGGGTGCTGCTTCAGCGGCGGCGGGACAACGGGCTGTGGGCGCTGCCCGGCGGCGGCATGGAGATGGGGGAGTCGCTGCCGGGGGCGGCCGTCCGGGAGGTGCGGGAGGAGACCGGGCTCGACGTCGAGATCACGGGGCTCGTCGGCACGTACACCGACCCCCGGCACGTCATCGCGTACGGCGACGGTGAGGTTCGCCGCCAGTTCAACGTGTGCTTCACCGCGTGTGCGGTCGGCGGGGCGCTCGCCGTCTCGGACGAGAGCACGGAGCTGCGCTTCGTGGCGGCGGGGGAGCTCGACGCGTTGCCCATGCACCACACGCAGCGGCTGCGGCTGCGGCATTTCTTCGAGCATCGGGCGCGGCCGTACCTGGGCTGATCAGGGGGTACGGCCGGCGGGCCTCACTCCGGCGGCGTGTCGTCCGCCGGCAGCCACGCCTCCAGTTCGGCTCGGATGCGGCGGTCCATCGCCATGGACAGTTCCGCGTCGATGACGTCCTTCGCGATCGGGCGGAGCGTGGCGAGGGTCTGGGTGATGCGGGTGATCTCTTCGGGGGCCAGTGGT
Source organism: Streptomyces sp. NPDC050617 (assembly GCF_040654795.1). Lineage (NCBI taxonomy): Bacteria > Bacillati > Actinomycetota > Actinomycetes > Kitasatosporales > Streptomycetaceae > Streptomyces > Streptomyces sp. NPDC050617. The sequence goes on from NZ_JBFAIS010000023.1 coordinate 95,335, forward strand.
GCGCCGTCGGGCGGGCGGTTCAGCAGGCCGCTCAGGACGTGATCGCAGATCAGGGTGGTGAAGGTCTGCGCCAGGGCCTCGGCGTGTGTGCGGACGTCGCGGCCGGCGGCGAGTACGGCGGCCAGCGGTACGCCCTTGTCGACCAGGGCGCTGGACGCGTCCAGCAAGCGGCGGCTGACGTGCACGATCTCGTCGCCGTCGACCGCGAGGTAGCCGATGTCTAGGGCGCCCGCGAGGTTTTCCGGGGTGACCTCGCCCGCGAAGTGGTCGGCGAGATTCTCGGGGCTGAGGCGGACCGGGGTCTCCTCGGACCAGGGGGCGGCGATGGCGCTCCGCAGGCCGAGGAGTTCGCCGACGCCCCGGCCGTGCTCGAAGGCGGTGAGGAGTTCGGCGATGCCGCCGAGGGTGTGGCCGCGCTCCAGCAGGGCCGCGATCGTACGGAGCCGGGCGAGGTGGTGCTCGTCGTACCAGGCGATGCGGCCCTCGCGGCGGGGCGGCGGGATCAGTTTGCGCTCGCGGTAGAAGCGCAGCGTACGGACGGTGATGCCGGCCGCCTCGGCCAGCTCCGCCATCCGGTACTCGCGCCCTGCCGCGTCGTTCTCGGCCGCGTTCTCCACCACGTTCTTCACCACACCAGCAGCCTATGTCGGCGGTCGGCGCCGCCCGACAGGTGCGACCGCCGGTAACTTCCTTGCCCGCGCCCCCTACCGCTCAGTAGCGAGCTGCCTTACCCTCCAATTGCGCCAGTGATTGCTGGCACGGTTACGTACGGGACAAGCGATGCAACGATCTCGGGAGGCGGCGGCATGGCCGAGCGCGAGCGTGAGCGCCAGCACGAGCACGTACGGGTGGCGGTGATCGGATCGGGGTTCGGCGGCCTGGGCGCGGCGGTCCGGCTGCGCCGCGAAGGCATCACCGACTTCGTCGTCCTGGAGCGGGCCGGCTCCGTCGGCGGCACCTGGCGGGACAACAGCTATCCGGGGTGCGCCTGCGACGTCCCCTCGCACCTGTACTCCTTCTCCTTCGCCCCCAACCCCGAGTGGCCGCGCACCTTCTCCGGCCAGCGGCACATCCGCGCCTACCTGGAGAGCGTCGCCGACACCTTCGGGCTGCGGCCGCACATCAGGCTGGACCACGAGGTGCGGTCCATGCGGTGGAACGCCGACGCGCTGCACTGGGAGATCAGCACCGCGCGCGGCGACCTCACCGCCGACGTCGTCGTCTCCGCGACCGGCCCGCTCTCCGACCCGAAGATCCCCGACATCCCCGGCCTCGCGGACTTCCCCGGCAAGGTCTTCCACTCGGCCCGCTGGGACCACGGCTACGACCTGCGCGGCAAGCGCGTCGCCATGATCGGGACCGGCGCCTCGGCCATCCAGATCGTGCCCTCCATCCAGCCCGAGGTCAGCGCCCTCACCCTCTTCCAGCGGACGCCGCCCTGGGTCCTGCCGCGCGTCGACCGGGCCATCACGCGCGCCGAGCGCTGGCTGCACAGCACGTTCCCGGCGACCGGCAGCGCGCGGCGCGGACTCCTGTGGGGCATAAGGGAGTTGCAGGTCAGCGCCTTCGTCAAGCGCCCCAATGAACTCGGCCTGGTCGAGACCCTCGCCAAGCGCAACATGGCCCGGTCCATCAAGGACCCGGCCATGCGCGCCAAGCTGACGCCCGACTACCGCATCGGGTGCAAGCGGATACTGCTCTCCAGCACCTACTATCCGGCGCTCGCCGCGCCCAACGTCGACGTCGTCGCCTCCGGCCTCAAGGAGGTGCGCGGCTCCACGCTCGTCGCCGCCGACGGCACCGAGACCGAGGTGGACGCGGTCGTCTTCGGCACCGGCTTCCACGTCACCGACATGCCGATAGCCCAGCGCGTCACGGGCGCCGACGGCACGACGCTCGCGGAGGAGTGGAAGGACGGGATGGCGGCGCTGCGCGGCGCCAGCGCGGCCGGGTTCCCCAACTTCATGACGATCATCGGGCCCAACACCGGGCTCGGCAACAGCTCGATGATCCTGATGATCGAGTCCCAGCTGAACTATCTGGCCGACTTCATGCGCCAGTTGGACACCCTCGGCGGCAGGGCCGCCCTCGACGCCAGGCCCGCGGCCGTCGCGGGCTGGAACCACAAGGTGCAGTCGCGCATGGAGCGCACGGTGTGGAACAGCGGCGGGTGCGACAGCTGGTACCTGGACGCCAATGGGCGCAACACCACGGTGTGGCCCGGCACCACCGCCGAGTTCCGCAAGGCCACGCGGCGCGTGAACCTCAGCGAGTACGAGGTGCTGCGCGCCCCGGCCGCCCGTACGGAGGCGGCCGCCGAGACCGCCGGGGCGCGCGCGTGAGCCCCGCGCGCCCCCGAGCCCTGGGCCCCCGAGGGGCGTACGCGCCGCCCGCCCCGCGGCGCACGCTCACCGCGACCTCCGCCGACGGCACCGCCCTGCACGTCGAGACGCACGGCCCCGACGACGCGCCCGCCGTCGTCCTCGTGCACGGCTGGACCTGCTCCACCGCCTTCTGGGCCCCGGTCGTACGGGCGCTGGCGGACGGTCCCGACGGCTGCCGGGTGATCGCGTACGACCTGCGCGGACACGGCCGCAGCCCGGCCCCCGGCCCCGGCGGGTACAGCACCCGCGCCCTCGCCGACGATCTCGCGGCGGTGCTGGACGCCACGCTCGCCGAGGGCGAACGGGCCGTTCTGGCCGGGCACTCCATGGGAGGCATGACCGTGGTCGCCGCCGCCGACCGCCCATCCGTGCGGGAGCGCACGGCCGCCGCGCTGCTGTGCAGCACCGGCGTCTCGCGGCTGCTCGCGGAGGCGCTGGTGCTGCCGCTGGCCGCCGGCCGGGTCCGCAGCCGGCTGACGCGCTCCGTCCTCGGCACGAGCGCGCCGCTCGGCCCCGTCACGCCGCTCGGCAAGCGGGTGCTGAGGTACGCGACGCTGGGCCCGGACGCGCCGCCCGCCGCCGTGGACGCCTGCGCCCGTATCGTGCACGCCTGCGACCGCAGGGTCCGGGCCGCGTGGGGAGCGGTGCTCGCGGAGCTCGATCTCGACGTGAACATCAGGGAGTTGACCGCGCCCACCGCCGTCCTCGTGGGCGCCGCGGACCGGCTGACCCCAGCCGTGCACGCCCGCCGGCTGGCGGCGCGGCTGCCCGACTGCGCGGGCCTGACCGAACTCCCCGGACTCGGCCACATGACCCCGGTCGAGGACCCGGGGGCGGTCGCCGACGCCGTACGGGAACTGGTCGCCGCCCATCTCGCAGCACCGCAGGCCACGCAGGAGTCCCCCACCACATCCGAGGAGCAGACCGCATGAGTCAGCTGAGCCGGCGCAGGAGTCTGGAGGGCCAGGTCGCGGTGGTCACGGGCGCGGCCCGCGGCGTGGGCGAACTGCTCGCGCGCAAACTGTCGGCGCGCGGCGCGAAGGTCGCGCTGGTCGGGCTGGAGCCCGAGGAGCTGCGGCGGGTCGCCGAGTCGCTGCACGGCGAGGCCGCGCACTGGCACGCCGACGTCACCGACCACGAGGCGATGGAGCAGGTCGCGCGGGAGGTCAAGGCGCGGTTCGGCAAGGTGGACATCGTCGTGGCCAACGCGGGGGTCGCGACGGGCGGCCCGTTCGTCGACTCCGACCCCGACGCGTGGCGGCGCGTCATCGAGGTCAACCTCATCGGCGGCGCCGTCACCGGCCGCGCCTTCCTGCCCGTACTGATGGAGAGCCGCGGCTACCTCCTCCAGGTCGCCTCGCTCGCCGCCGTCACCCCGGCGCCGATGATGACGGCCTACTGCGCGTCCAAGTCGGGCGTGGAGGCGTACGCGCACAGCCTGCGCGCCGAGGTCGGCTACCGGGGCGTCAAGGTCGGGGTCGGCTATCTGAGCTGGACCGACACCGACATGGTGCGCGGCGCGGACCAGGACGACCTCATGCGCGAACTCCGCAGCCGCCTCCCCTGGCCCACCAACCGCACCTACCCCCTCGGCCCCGCCGTCGACCGCCTGGTCGCGGGCATCGAACGCCGCTCCGCGCACGTGTACGCCCAGTGGTGGCTGCGCGGCATGCAGTCCGTACGCGGCTACCTCCCCACCCTCATCGGCGTCGTCGGCCAACGCGAGATGCGCCGCTTCGGCCCCCGGCTGGAGGGGTTCCGCCCCAGCCTCCTGGGCGCGGGCGGCGAAGCGGACGAGAAGGCCCGCGCGGGGCGGTGACGGGCCGCTGCGCGGGGCGGCACCGCGGAGGTGCTGCCCCGCGCCCTCACCCCCGCGGCGGCAGCTTCGGCCGGCGCAGGTCCGGGACGTCGGAGTAGTCCGGCGGGGTGGCGGCGCCGTGGCGGTCGAGGAGGTCCAGGGCGAGGCGGACGGCGTCGTCGAGTTGCTTGTGGCGGCCTTCGGCCCAGTCGAGGGGGGTGCGGTCGACTTCGATGTCGGGGTCCACGCCGTGGTTCTCGACGCCCCAGCCGTACGCGTCGAACCAGGCGGCGTTCATCGGGACCGTGATCGCGGTGCCGTCGCCGAGGCGGTGGCGGCCGGTCATGCCGACGACGCCGCCCCAGGTGCGCAGGCCGACGACGGGGCCGATGCCCTGGAGCTTGAAGGCGGCGGTGATCATGTCGCCGTCGGAGGAGGTCATCTCGTCGGCGACGGCGACGACCGGGCCGCGCGGGGCGTTGCTCGCGTAACTCACCGGCTGCGCGCCGCGCGTGAGGTCCCAGCCGACGATGGTGCGGGTGAGCTTCTCGACGACCAGTTCGCTGATGTTGCCGCCGGCGTTGCCGCGCACGTCCACGATCAGCGCGGAGCGGGACATCTCCATCCGCAGGTCGCGGTTGAACTGGGCCCAGCCGGAGCCGCCCATGTCGGGGATGTGCAGATAGCCGCACTTGCCGCCGCTCAGCTCCCGCACGACGGCGCGGCGTTTGGCGACCCAGTCCTGGTAGCGCAGCGGGCGTTCGTCGACGAGGGGGACGATGGCGACGCGGCGGCTGGGGCCCTCGCCGTCCGCGGAGCGGAAGGTCAGCTCCACGGTGGTGCCGCCCGCCGCCGACAGCAGCGGGTACGGGCCGGCCACCGGGTCCACCGGGCGGCCGTCGACATGGGTGAGGGCCGCGCCCTCCCGGATGCCCGAACCCGCCAGCGGGGAACGGGCCTTGGAGTCGGAGGAGTCGCCCGGCAGGATGCGCTGCACCGTCCATACGCCGTCCTTCGTGCGGGCCAGGTTGGCGCCGAGCAGGCCGATGGCGCGCTGGTAGTGCGGCGGGCCCTCGTTGCGGCGGGCCCCGGACACGTACGCGTGGGAGGTGCCCAGCTCGCCCAGGACCTCGCGGAGCAGGTCCGCGAAGTCGTCGGGGGAGGCGATCCGTTCGACCAGCGGCCGGTACTCGGCGAGTACCCCGTCCCAGTCGACGGAGCACATCCCCGGCTCCCAGAAGTACGCGCGGATGATGCGGCCCGCCTCGTCGTACGCCTGCCGCCACTCGGCCGCCGGGTCCACGTCGTGCAGGATGCGGCGCATGTCGATGTAGACGGTGGAGTCGTTGTCGGCGATCTCGTTGGCGGGGACGGCCCGCAGCTCGCCCTCGTCGTGGATGACCATGCGGGTGCCGTCGCCGCTGGGCGCGAACCAGTCCAGGCCGCTGGTGAGTTCGGTGCGCTTCGCCTTGGCCAGGTCGAAGTGTTCGAGGGTGGGGCGGCCGGACGTGTCGGCCGGGTTGGCGAAGGTCTCGCCGAGCGCGCCGGAGATCGGCCAGCGCAGCCACACCAGCCCGCCGCCGCTGACGGGGCACAGCTCGGAGTACTTGGACGCGGCCACCGGGAACGGCGTCACCCGGCTCGCCAGCCCCTCCGCCTCCACCAGCACCGCCCCGTCGGCCGGCGGCCCGTCGTCCGCCGGGTCCAGGCCGCCCGCCGCCGGGCGGCCCTCCGCCGACAGCGCGAACGGCGAGGGCGTCGCCGAGGACAGCGGCACCAGATACGGGCGGCAGCCCAGGGGGAAGGACAGGTCGCCGGTGTGCACGTCGTAGACCGGGTCGAAGCCGCGCCAGGACAGGAACGCGAGGTAGCGGCCGTCGCGGGTGAAGACCGGCTGCTCGTCCTCGAACCGGCCGTTGGTGACGTCCACGATCGTCCGGTCCGCCAGCTTGGCGATCTTGATCTGCCGCAGCGAGCGGCCGATGCCGGGGTGTGACCAGGTCAGCCACGCCGAGTCGGGGGAGAAGGCCAGATCGCGCACCGGGCCGTTGGCCGACGCGATCAACTCGCCGACCTCGCCGTCCCCTTCGGGCGACGCGTCCACCAGCAGCAGCCGGCCGTCGTGCGAGGCGACGGCCAGCCGCTCCCCGTCCGGCGCGGCGGTCAGTTCGCGCACCCGCCCGAGCCGGCCCGCGGCCAGCCGGCGCGGCTCGCCCACCCCGCTCGCCCGCGGCAGATGCGCGATCTCGATCGCGTCCTCGCCCTCGGCGTCCGTGACGTAGGCGACCTGGCCGGTCGAGCCCAGGATCTCGGGCAGCCGGACCCGTACGCCCGGGGTGTCGGCGATCGTGCGGGCCGGGCCGTCCCGGTGCGTCAGCCAGTACAGGCTGCCGCGCACGCACACCGCGCTCGCCCGGCCCGTGGTGTCCACCGAGACCGAGCTGACGTGCGAGGCGGCCGGGATCTGGTACGAGCGGCGGCCCGCGCGCGGCCCGCCGAGCCGCACGTCGAGCCGGCGGGGCGCACCGGCCGGGGACAGGTCGTCGACCAGCCACAGCTCGCCCGCGCACTGGTAGACGACGCGGGAGCCGTCCGTCGCGGCGTGCCGGGCGTAGAAGTCGGCGTGGTCGGTGTGGCGGCGCAGGTCGGAGCTGTCGGGCAGGCAGGAGTAGAGGTTGCCGACGCCCTCGTGGTCGGAGAGGAACGCGATCCGGCCGCCCACGAACATCACCGAGTCCAGATGCCCGTACACCTCGGGGACCAGCCGCGTGCCGTGCAGCCACATCCGCCCCATCGCGCCGCCGCGGTAGCGCTTCCAGGCGGCCGGTTCGTGCGGGGGTTTCCCGGCGAGCAGCAGCGTCTGCCGCTCGCCGCCCGTGTCGGCGACCGCGATGTCGGCGACCGGGCCCCACGGCAGCCGGCCGCCGGGGCTGCCGTCGGTGGGCAGGCTGTAGGCCCAGGAGAAGTACGAGAACGGCTGCCCGTGCGAGGAGACGGCGAGGATGTCCCCGTCCGGCGACCAGCCGCAGACGCGGGTGTCCGTGGAGCCCCAGTAGGTCAGCCGGCGGGCGGGGCCGCCGCCGACCGGGGCGAGCATGATCTCCGGATCGAGGCTGCGCCACGTGGTGTAGGCGATCTGCCGCCCGTCGGGGGAGAAGCGGGGGTGGCCGATCCGGGTGCGGTCGACGGTCAGCCGCCAGGCCCGCTCGGCGCGCCCGCCCGCCGCCACCAGGGGGGCCACCCACAGATCGTCCTCGGCGGCGAAACAGAGGAGGTCGCCGCTGAGATGCGGATAGCGGAGGTAGCCGCCGTCCGTCCCGAGTGCGGGTGTCGTCTGGTGGTCCGGCCGGCCGGCCTCGCGTCCGTCGCTCACCTCTTCATGCTTTCCGCGCGCACCGCCCGCGGCAACTTGAATGGCCGGACTTTCTCGCGTTTATGCGACCGGATTATGCGGCGGGGGCGCGCCGTGACCGCTCCGCGGTCCCGCCGCGGGGGCGGGCGCCGACGCCACGACCCCGCCGCGGGGGCGGGCGCCGACGCCGTGACGCAGAACACCATCGAAACGGAGTCGTTTCGATCATCGGCCGTCTACGCTGATGCTGTACGAAACCGTTTCGTTCAGTTGGCCGATCGGCGGAGAGGTGTTCCATGGGGCGCAGCAGACTGACCCCCGAGCGCGAGAGCGAGCTGTACCAGGCCGTGATCGACCTGCTCGGCGAGGTCGGCTACGACGCCCTGACGATGGACGCCGTCGCCGCCCGTACCCGCTCCAGCAAGGCCACCCTCTACCGCCAGTGGAAGGGCAAGCCGGAGCTGGTCGTCCGGGCGCTGCGCCATGTGAAGCCGCACGCGGCCGTGTGGGTCGACACCGGTTCGCTCCGCGGCGACCTGCACGCCATCGCGGCCAGCACCGACGACTGCGAGAAGGAGAAGAGCGCCGACCTCATCGGCGGGCTCGTCCACGCGATCCGCGACCACCCCGACCTGTACGAGGCGCTGCGCGAGCTGATGATCGATCCGGGCATCGAGGAGCTCAACGTGGTGCTCCGGCGCGCGGTCGACCGGGGGGAGATCTCGGCGGACTCACCCGCCCTGGAATTCCTGCCGCACATGCTCGTCGGCGGCTATGTCACCCGCCCGCTGGTCGAGGCGCGGTGCGTGACCACCGAGTACCTCAGACGCTATCTCGACGCCGTGGTCCTCCCCGCCCTCGGCGTCTGAGCCCCCTTCGACCCCTTCCCCCCTTCGGCCCCTTCCCCCCTTCGTACTCCCCACAGATCCCACCTGACGCGCCGCTCTCGTCGTCGGGGTGGTTCCCCACGCCCTGTTTCGCTCATCCCACCGACGGGAGCACACCTTCTCGTGGCCACCTTCCTCTACAGACTGGGACGCACCGCCTTCCGGCGGCGCAAGCTCGTCGCCCTGATATGGGTGGCGCTGCTCGCCGTCGTCGGCATCGGCGCCGCCACCGCGCCCGCGGCCTCCAACGACAACTTCTCCATACCGGGCACCGAGGCGCAGCGCGCCTTCGACCTGCTGGAGCAGCGCTATCCGGGCGCGAGCGCCGACGGCGCCACCGCGCGCCTCGTCTTCAAGGCCCCGGACGGCCAGAAGATCACCGACCCGGCGAACCAGAAGGCCGTCCGCAAGGTCATCGGTGAGGTGGCCGGCCCGCAGACGGCCTCGGCCGCCGACCCGTTCGCGGCGAAGACCGTGAGCGCGTCCGGCACGACCGCGTACACCCAGGTCACCTACAAGGTGAAGGCCACCGAGCTGACCGACGCCACGCGCGACACCCTCAAGGACGCAGCCAAGGACGGGCGCGCCGCGGGGCTGGCCGTGGAGACCGGCGGCGACGCCCTCCGGGCCGAGGTGGAGACCGGCTCCACCGAGATCATCGGCATCGCCGTCTCCGCCGTCGTGCTCGTCATCACCTTCGGCTCGCTGATCGCCGCCGGGCTGCCGCTGCTGACCGCGCTCATCGGCGTCGGCATCGGCGTCTCCGCCATCGCGGCGCTCGCCTCGGCCCTCGACCTGTCGGGCACCACGTCCATCCTCGCCATGATGATCGGCCTCGCGGTCGGCATCGACTACGCGCTGTTCATCGTCTCCCGCTACCGCGCCGAACTGGCCGAGGGCCGCGAACGCGAGGAAGCCGCCGGACGCGCCGCCGGAACGGCGGGCTCCGCCGTCGTCTTCGCCGGCCTCACCGTCGTCATCGCCCTCGTCGGCCTCGCCGTCGTCAACATCCCGATCCTCACCAAGATGGGCCTGGCCGCGGCCGGCACCGTCGTCGTCGCCGTGCTCGTCGCGCTCACGCTCGTACCGGCGCTGCTCGGCTTCGCGGGCCGCCGCATCCAGTCCCGCAAGCAGCGCGAGGCGAGCCGCGGCGGCACGGAGAAGGCCAACGGCGGCACCCGCTGGGCGCGGTTCGTGCTGCGCCGGCCGGTCGCCGTGCTGCTGACGGGCGTGGTCGGGCTCGGCCTGGTCGCCCTGCCCGCGTCCTCGCTGGAGCTGGGCCTGCCCGACGACGGCTCGCAGCCGACGAGCACCACCCAGCGCAAGGCGTACGACCTGCTCTCCGACGGCTTCGGCCCCGGCTTCAACGGCCCGCTGATGGTCGTCGTCGACGCCGCGAAGTCCGCCGACCCGAAGACCGCGACGCAGCGCGTCGAGGAGCGCGTCAAGGGCCTCGGCAACGTCGCCGCCGTCACCCCCGCCGCCTTCAACAAGCAGGGCGACACCGCGCAGCTCACCGTCGTCCCGAAGTCGAAGCCGAGCAGCACCGACACCGAGGACCTGGTGCACGCCATCCGCGGCGCGTCGGCGGACCTCAAGTCCGACACCGGCGCGAAGATCCTGGTCACCGGCGCCACCGCGATGAACATCGACGTCTCGCAGAAGCTCGACGACGCGCTGCTGCCCTACCTCGCGCTCGTCGTCGGCCTCGCCTTCCTGCTCCTGATGGTCGTCTTCCGCTCGATCCTCGTGCCGCTCAAGGCGGCCCTCGGCTTCCTGCTGTCCGTCGTCGCCGCCCTCGGCGCGGTCGTCGCGGTCTTCCAGTGGGGCTGGCTGTCGGGGATCTTCGGCGTCGAGGAGACCGGCCCGGTCATGAGCATGATGCCGATCTTCATGGTGGGCGTCGTCTTCGGCCTCGCCATGGACTACGAGGTCTTCCTCGTCACGCGGATGCGCGAGGCGTACGTGCACGGGGAGCGGCCCGCGGACGCGGTGGTGACCGGCTTCCGGCACGGGGCGCGGGTCGTCACGGCCGCCGCCGTCATCATGATCAGCGTCTTCGCCGGGTTCATCAGCTCCACCGAGGCCATGATCAAGATGATCGGCTTCGGGCTGGCCATCGCCGTCTTCTTCGACGCGTTCGTCGTGCGCATGGCCATCGTCCCGGCCGTCCTCGCGCTGCTCGGCAAGGCCGCGTGGTGGCTGCCGCAGTGGCTCCAGCGGGTGCTGCCCAACGTCGACGTCGAGGGTGAGCAGCTCAAGAAGGAACTGGCGGCCGAGGGCGGTACGGGCACGGGCACCGACCCCGACCCCGATCCCGACGCGCGGCGGCAGCCCAGCCGCGTCTGATACGTCCGGGGCCGCCGCTTGAGCGGAGAGGCGGCCCCGGGCCCGCGCCCACCCGTGGGGACGGGGCGGGCGCGGACGGCGAGCCCGGCGGCGGGCCCCCGGCGACGGGACCGCCGCCGGGCTCCGCCCCTTTCCGGCGGGCTCCGCCCTTTTCCGGATCGTCCTGCCCGAGAGGCTCCCTCCGACAGGTTGCAGCGGGTGGCGAACTGTGGCGTATGCCATGGCAGGGAACCAGCGGTCACGCTCAGCGCGTTTTCCCTAGTCCACACACCAGTGGGCGCGTCGGGGGGCGTACGACGGAAAGGGCTCCTGCGTGAACCTGCTCGATTGGCTGCTGATCCTCGTCGTCCTCGGCTACGCCGTCTCCGGCTACCGGCGCGGCCTGGTCGCGAGCGTCGTGCTGCTCGCCGGATTCCTCGGCGGCGCCGTGCTCGGCGTCTGGGCCCTGCCGTACGCGCTGCGCCCCTTCGAGGCCGGGACCACGACCGCCGCCATCGCGGCCGTCGTCGTCGTGATCCTCCCGGCCGCCGCCGGCCACGCCCTCGCCGGGCGGCTGGCCTGGAAACTCCGGCAGAAACTGACCTGGGCGCCCGTACGCGGCGTGGACGGCGCCGGCGGCGCCGTGATCAACACGCTCGCCGTGCTGCTGGTCGCCTGGGTCGCCGCCAGCGTCCTCGTCTCGGCCAACTCCTCCGTCCTCTCCTCCCAGATCCGCGACTCCCGGCTGCTCGGCTCCGTGCAGAAGGCCATGCCGCAGGAGGCGCCGACGTGGTTCAGCCGGACCACGGACGCGCTGTCCGGGGCCGGGTTCCCGCAGGTCTTCAACCCCTTCGAGAACGAGCCCGCCACCGGCGTCGCCAAGCCGTCCGGCGACGCCGTCACCCCGGCCGCGAGCAATGCCGCGCGGCGGAGCGTGGTCAAGGTCGAGGGCATCGCCAACGTGGACGGCGGGCAGCGCGGCCAGGAAGGCAGCGGCTTCGTCTACGCCGAGGGCCATGTGATGACCAACGCGCACGTGGTGGCCGGGGTGAGCGACCCGACCGTACGGATCGGGGGCGTCGGCCGCACGTACCACGCCAAGGTGGTGGTGTTCGACCCGAAGACGGACGTCGCCGTGCTCGACGTGCCGGGCATGCACGCGCCCGCCCTGCGCTTCGACGAGAGCGCGAGCCGGGGGAAGCCCGCGGTCGTCGCGGGCTTCCCGGAGAACGGCGGGCTCGACCTGCGCGCCGCCACCGTCGCCGGGCAGGTGCGCGCCACCGGGCAGGACATCTACGGCGACGGCGTCACCACGCGTGAGGTGTACCCCGTACGGTCCACGGTCCGGCCCGGAAACTCGGGCGGGCCGCTGCTGACGACCGACGGGAAGGTGTACGGGGTGGTGTTCGCGCGGTCCACGGCCGACGCGGAGACGGGGTACGTGCTGACGGCGAAGCAGGTGGCTTCGGCGGCCGAGGAGGGGGCGGGGACGTCGGAGTCCGTGGACACCGGTAGCCGTGCGGCTCGCTGACGGGTTTTAAGGATTTGTCCTCAAACGCCGGACGGGCTTGATCGGTGTCCTCAAGCGCCGGACGGGCTGGGTTGGTGTCCTCAAGCGCCGGACGGGCTGGGTTGGTGTCCTCAAGCGCCGGACGGGCTGGGTTGGTGTCCTCAAGCGCCGGACGGGCTGGATGTGGCCGGTGTGGGGGCTGGGTTGGGGCCCCGTTGTCAGATGGCTGTGCGTTCTCGTTCGTGGGAGCCCTCTTCCAGGAGTTTGGCGGCCATGTTGTCGAGGGCGCGGTCCAGGCGGGCGCGGTCTTGGGGGTCGGTGATGTCCCAGTCCTCCAGGTGGGCGTCGAGCCAGGAGCGCCAGGCCGCGCCGAGACGGGCGATCTCCTCCTCGCCCGCCGCCGTCAGTGAGAGGCGGTCGGCGGACAGCCGCAGGTAGCCGCCCTGCGCCGTGCGGGCGAAGGCCGGTTCCAGGACCTCCGGCGGCATCCGGTGCGCCGTGGCGATGGCGCTGAGCGTGGCGCCGCCGCCGACCCGTTCGCGCCAGTGGACCTGACCGAGCGTCCACGCCTCGGCGGCGGTGAGCCGGGACCCGGACTCGGCGAGGATCTGGCGGCTCACCGGGCCGCCCTTGGCCTTGCGCATGACCCCGGCCACCGCCCACTCCAGCTGCCGGTCCGCCTCCGCCGACGACGGGGCGGCGAACCCCTCGCCCATGTCGGACGCCCCGGCCCGCGCGCTGTCGCGCAGCGGCACTTCCTTGAGGAACCACGCGACGACGAAGCCGACGAGCGCGACCGGCACGACCCACTGGAACACGTAGTTCACGGTGTCGGCGTAGGCGTCGACGATCGGCCGGGCCTGCGCGGCGGGCAGTTTCGCCAGCCCCTGGGGGCTCTGCGCGGCGGAGGCCGGTACGCCCGGGACCTGGGCGAGCGCCGACTCGATGTTGGGGCCCAGCCGGTTGCTGTACAGGGTGCCGAAGATGGCGGTGCCGAAGGAGCTGCCGAGCGTACGGAAGAACGTGACGCCGGAGGTCGCCGAGCCCAGTTCGTGGTACGCGACCGTGTTCTGCACCGCGATCGTCAGCACCTGCATGGCCAGGCCGATGCCGAGGCCCAGCACGAACATGTACAGCGACTCCAGCCACGGGCCGGTCGTCCGCCCCATCGTGGACATCAAGTACAGGCCGAGCGCCATCACGGCGGTGCCGATGATCGGGAAGATCCGGTATCTGCCCGTACGGCTGACGACGAGGCCGGAGAGCATGGACGTGCCGAGCAGCCCGACGACCATCGGCAGCGTCCGCACGCCCGACATGGTGGCCGACACGCCGTCCACGTACTGGAGGTACGTCGGCAGGTAGGTCATCGCGCCGAGCATCGCGAAGCCCACGATGAAGCTGAGCACGGAGCAGACGGTGAAGACGGGGTTGCGGAAGAGGTGCATGGGGAGCATGGGCTCCGCCGCCCGCAGCTCCACCAGGACGAACGCGGTGAGCAGCACGACCGAACCGGCGAACAGCCCGATGACGACGCCCGAGCCCCACGGGTACTCGTTGCCGCCCCACTCCAGCCCCAGCACCAGCCCCGACGCGCCGAGCGCGACCAGGACGATGCCCAGGTAGTCGATGAGGGGGCGGACGGCGGAGCGTACGGCCGGGATCGTACGGGCCGCCATCGCGACCATCACGATGGCCACCGGGATGTTGACGTAGAAGCACCAGCGCCAGGTGGCGTGGTCGGTGAAGAGCCCGCCCAGGGTCGGCCCGACGACCGTCGTGACGCCGAAGACCGCGCCGAGCGCGCCCTGGTACTTGCCGCGCTCGCGCAGCGGGATGACGTCCGCGATCAGCGCCATCGCGGTGACCATCAGCCCGCCGCCGCCGATGCCCTGGATCGCGCGGGCGGCCACCAGCATCAGCATGCTGTTGGCCGCGCCCGCCAGGATCGAGCCGCCGACGAAGACGACCGCGCTGAGCTGGAAGACCAGCTTCCGGCCGAACAGGTCGCCGAACTTGCCGACCAGCACCGTCGAGACGGTCTCGGCCAGCAGATACGCCGTCACCACCCAGGCCATGTGCCCGCCGCCGCCCAGGTCGGCGACGATCGTCGGCAGCGCCGTCGAGACGATGGTCTGGTCGAGCGCGGCCAGCAGCATGCCGAGCACGATCGTCACGAACACGAGATTGGTGCGGCGCCGGCTCAGCTCGGGTGGGGCAGCGGTGGCCCGCGCGGTGGCCGTGGTCATGGAGACACCTCCCGCGCCCAGCATTTGGGGTGATCCCGGTGTCCGCCACCCCTGGCGGTGGGCAGAGTGAGCAGAGGGCGCGCAGCAGCGTTCCGCACGCTCTTGCGAGCCCTTCGCAGACCGGCCCTATCATCGGGCGATCCCTCACACGGACTCATGCGGAATGCGCCGCACTCCGGGTGGGGAGGGCATGGGCCGGTGCCGACCGAGGGAACAGCGCACTCCGAGCAGCGCACGACTGAGCAGAGCCGGGCCGCGGCCCGGCGGAAGCGGAGTCCCGCCATGCATGTGCCCGACGGATTCATCGACGCCCCCGTATCCCTGGCGACCGGCGCCGTCGCCGCCGCGGCCGTCGCGGTCAGCCTGCGCGGCGCCCGGCGCGAACTCGACGAACGCACCGCGCCGCTGGCCGGGCTCGTCGCGGCGTTCATCTTCGCCGTCCAGATGCTCAACTTCCCCGTCGCGGCCGGTACCAGCGGCCATCTGCTGGGCGGCGCGCTGGCCGCGATACTCGTCGGCCCGTACACGGGCGTGCTCTGCATATCCGTGGTGCTGCTGATGCAGGGGGTGCTCTTCGCCGACGGCGGGCTCACCGCCCTCGGCGTCAACATCACCGACATGGCGCTGACCACGACGGTCGTCGCCTATGCCCTCTTCCGGCTGCTGCTCGCCGTGCTGCCGCGCCGCCGGTCCGGCGTCACCGCCGCGTCCTTCGTGGCGGCCCTGGTCTCCGTGCCCGCCGCGGCCGTCGTCTTCACCGCGCTCTACGCGCTCGGCGGGACCACGGACATCGCCATCGGCAAGGTCTTCACGGCCATGGTCGGCGTCCATGTGCTGATCGGCATCGGCGAGGCGGCGATCACGGCCCTGACGGTCGGCGCGGTCGTCGCGGTCCGCCCCGACCTGGTCCACGGGGCCAAGGGCCTCGCGGCCCGGCTGGAAATCCGGCCGTCGGGGGCGGGCGGGGGCGCACCTGCCGGTACGGTCGCGGGCGCCGCCGGTACCGTCGCGGGCGCTGACGGTCCGGCTCCCGTCGCCGATACGGAACCCGCCGCCGGCACGGTCTCGGGCGTCGCCGGTACGGAACCCGTCGCCGGTACGGTCTCGGGCGTCGCCGGTCCGGCTCCCGTCGCCGGTACGGTCGCGGGCGCCGACGGTACGGAACCCGCCCCCCTCGCCGGTGCTGCCGCCCGTACGAGCACGTCGCCCGCCGCGTCCGCCGCCGCGTCCGCCGCCGCGCCCGCCGCCGCGCCCGCCGACGCGACGGCCGCGCCCCCCGCCCCCGCCCGGTCCACCCGCCGTATCAAGCTCGTCGGGCTCGTCGCCGCGCTGGCCCTCGCCGGGTTCGGGA
Source organism: Streptomyces sp. NPDC050617 (assembly GCF_040654795.1). Classification (NCBI taxonomy): domain Bacteria; kingdom Bacillati; phylum Actinomycetota; class Actinomycetes; order Kitasatosporales; family Streptomycetaceae; genus Streptomyces; species Streptomyces sp. NPDC050617. Next base: position 111,194 of record NZ_JBFAIS010000023.1, read on the forward strand.
GCTACTACGCCTCCGCCAGCCCCGACGGGCTGGAGAAGGTGGCCCATGACAAGGGGATCGACCGGAAGGCCGAGGACCACGCGGCCAAGGGCTCCCCGCTCGCCGACTACCAGGTCAAGGACGTCTCCGACGTCCGCCTGGCCGGGGGGCTCGCGGGGGTTATCGGGGTCGGGGCGACCCTCGTCGTCGGAACCGGGGTCGCCTGGACCGTCCACCGCCGCCGCACCCGAAGCGCCGCCGCTCCGGCCGCCCCCGCCGCCGACGTCCGCGAGCGGGGGACCGCCTGACATGGGCGCGGGCCACGCGCACCGGCTCTACCGGCACGGCCACTCGCCCGTGCACCTCCTCCCGCCGCACTGCAAGATCGCGGCCGGTTTCTGCTTCGTGCTCGTTGTCGTCTCGACGCCGCGCACGGCGCTCTGGGCGTTCGCCCTGTACGCGCTGCTGCTCGCGGCCGTCGCCGCGGCGGCCCGCGTGCCGCCCGGCTTCCTCCTCAAGCGGCTGCTGATCGAGGCGCCGTTCGTGGGGTTCGCGGTGCTGATGCCGTTCGTGGCCCAGGGCGCGCGGGTGGACGTACTCGGGCTGTCGCTCAGCGAGTCCGGGCTGTGGGGCGCGTGGAACGTCCTCGCCAAAGGGACGCTCGGCGTCGCCGCGTCCGTGCTCCTCGCCGCCACCACCGAGCTGCGCGCCCTGCTGCTCGGGCTCCAGCGGCTGCGGCTGCCGCCGCTGCTCGTACAGATCGCGTCCTTCATGATCCGCTACGGCGACGTCATCACGGACGAGCTGCGCCGGATGCGCGTCGCCCGCGAATCGCGCGGCTGGACGGCGCGCGGCGTGCGCCACTGGGGGGTGCTGGGCAAGACCGCCGGGGCGCTCTTCATCCGCTCGTACGAACGCGGCGAACGCGTGCATCTGGCCATGGTCAGCCGCGGCTACGCGGGGGCCATGCCGGTGATCGACGAGATCGCCGCGACCCGGGCGCAATGGGCCCGCGCCGCCGTACTGCCCCTCGCCGCGCTCGCGGTCTGCCTGATCGGATGGACATTGGATGGACATGGCCTCTGACCTGACGGCCCCGCCCTCACTGGAGGTCTCCGGGCTCGCCTTCGCCTACCCGGACGGCCACCAGGCCCTGTTCGGCGTCGATCTGACCGTCGCCCGCGGCGAGCGGCTGGCGCTGCTCGGGCCGAACGGCGCGGGCAAGACCACCCTCGTGCTGCACCTGAACGGCATCCTCGACGGCGGCGCCGGGACCGTGCGCGTCGCGGGCCTGCCCGTCGAGAAGCGGAATCTCGCCGAGATCCGCCGCCGGGTCGGCATCGTCTTCCAGGACCCCGACGACCAGCTCTTCATGCCGACCGTCCGCGAGGACGTCGCGTTCGGCCCCGCCGCGGCCGGGCTGCGCGGCCCGGAGCTGGAGGCCAGGGTCGTACGGGCGCTGGAGCGCGTCGGCATGGCCGCCTTCGCCGCCCGGCCGCCGCACCACCTCTCGTACGGGCAGCGGCGGCGCGTGGCGGTCGCCACCGTGCTCGCCATGGAGCCGGAGATCCTCGTGCTCGACGAGCCGTCCTCCAACCTCGACCCGGCCTCCCGGCGCGAACTGGCGGACATCCTGCGGTCGTTGGACGTCACCGTGCTGATGGTCACGCACGACCTGCCGTACGCGCTGGAGCTGTGCCCCCGCGCGGTCGTGCTCAGCGGCGGCGTCATCGCGGCCGACGGCGGCACCCAGGAGCTGCTCTGCGACGACGCCCTGATGCGCGCCCACCGCTTGGAACTGCCCTTCGGATTCGACCCGCGTTCGGTTACCGTGCCGATGCGCTGACCCCGGTCCGCGAGGAGCGGCGGGCGCGTTGCACCATGGAGGTGCAATCAAGGCAATCAGAAGCAATCGGTACACGCGGTACCCGCGCGGCGGGTACGGCTGCCGGCACGGGCACAAGTGGGAGTGCGGTTCAGTGGTGGACGTCCAGGGCACGGTGGCGGACGGTTTCGAACCGGTCCGGGACGCCTTCGCGGCGAACTTCGCGCGGCGCGGCGAACGCGGCGCGGCGGTGACCGTCTACCGGGACGGCCGCAAGGTCGTGGAGCTGTGGGGCGGGGTGCGGGACGCCGCCGCCGGGCCGGACGGCGCGCCGTGGGAGCGGGGCACCGCGCAGGTCGTGCGGTCCGCCACCAAGGGCGTGGCCGCCGCCGTGCCGCTCCTGTTGCACCAGCGCGGCCTCGTCGACCTGGACGCGCCGGTGGGCCGGTACTGGCCCGAGTTCAAGGAGAACGGCAAGGAGCGGGTGCTCGTACGCCACCTGCTCGCGCACCGCGCCGGGGTGCCCGTGCTCGACCGCCCGCTGACCCTCGCCGAGGCCGTCGACGGCGTCAGCGGCCCGCGCGCCGTCGCCGCCCAGGCCCCGGCCTGGGAGCCCGGCACGGCGCACGGCTACCACGCCCAGACGTACAGCTGGCTGATCGGCGAGCTCGTACGGCGCGTCACCGGCCGGACCATCGGCGGCTGGATCGCCGACGAGATAGCCGGGCCGCTCGGCCTCGACCTGTGGGTCGGGCTGCCGGAGCGGGAGCGGGGCCGGGTCGGCCGGCTGGCCCCCGTCGAGGCGCCGGCGCCGCCGGCCTCGCAGGGGCTGCGGGTGCGGCCCAAGAAGTCGGTCGCCGACGCGTACGGCGACCCGGACTCGCTCACCCGCCGGGCCTTCGGCGCGATCGACCCGGCGCCGGACGAGAACGACCCCGCCTACTCCGCCGCCGAACTGCCCGCCTCCGCGGGCGTCGCCACCGCCGAGGCGCTGGCCCGCTTCTACGCGGCGCTCATCGGCCAAGTGGACGGCCGCCCCAGGCTGTTCGCGCCCGCGACGCTCACCCTGGCCCGTACGGAGGAGTCCGCGGGACCGGACCGCGTCCTGGTCGTGAACACCCGCTTCGGCCTCGGCCACATGCTGCACGGCCCGGCCTGCCCCCTGCTGTCCCCCGGCTCCTTCGGCCACCCCGGCCGCGGCGGCTCCCTCGCCTTCGCCGACCCCGAATCCTCCATAGCCTTCGGCTACGTCACGGCGGGGATGCAGCGGAACGTCACGGCGGACCCGCGGGCGCAGGCACTGGTACGAGCGGTGGCCGCGTCTTTGGGGGCTTCGGAGTCTTCGGCGTCTTCTGCGGCCTCAGCGGCTTCGGCGTCTTCTGCGGCTTCGGCGGCCCAGCCGTAGCGCCTCCGCGCCGCTGCTATAGATGACACCCGTACTTTCCAGCCCGTCCGGCGGTTGAGGACACTCCAGTCAGAGGAGCCCGCGGTGCAGAGGTTCGAGGGATACGCAGTCATCGTCACCGGCGCCGGCCGCGGCATCGGCGCCGCCACCGCCGCCCGCTTCGCGGCCGAGGGCGCCCGCGTCCTGCTCACCGACCTCGACGGCGCGCGGGCCGAGGACGCGGCCGCCGCGCTCCGCGCGAGGGGCGCCGAGGCCGAGGCGCTGGCCTGCGACGTGGGCGACCAGGCGGCCGTGGACGCGGCGGTCGCGCACGCCGCGGAGCGGTTCGGGCGGCTCGACGTCCTCGTCAACAACGCCATGTCCTGCCACCCGGACGCCCCGCTCATCGAGGACGAGGACGAGGAGCACTGGCAGCGGGACCTGGACACCACCCTGACCGGCGCGTTCCGCTGCGCCCGCGCCGCCATGCCGCACCTGGCCGCCGCGGACGGCCGCGGCGCGATCGTCAACGTCGGCTCCGTCAACGGCGAGCAGGACTTCGGCAACCACGCCTACAGCGCCGCCAAGGCGGGCCTGGCGAGCCTGACGCGCACCCTGGCGGGCCGGTCGGCGGCGCGCGGGGTGCGGGTCAACCTCGTGGCGCCGGGCACGGTCCGCACCCCCAACTGGCGTGGGCGCGAGGACGTGTTGGAGCGGGCGGCCCTGCTCTATCCGCTCGGCCGGGTCGGCGAGCCGGAGGACATCGCGGCGGCGGTTGCCTTTCTCGCCTCGCGGGACGCATCCTGGATCACCGGTGTCACCCTCCCCGTGGACGGCGGCATCCTCAGCGGCAACGGCGGCCTCCGAGGAGTCCTCAAGGGCGAGTGAGGCGGACGAGGGGCCAGGCCCCTCGGAAACGCCCTTTCCCCGCCCCGCCGCAGCCCCCCTCGCACCGCCCCTGACCTGCGCAATCGGCTGAACCGATGGGGGCATCGTTTCTGTCCCCCAGGCGAGCGTGGACCCGGGGGCGCCGCGGCCCGTAACTTCATGTGCGTCGGAGTTACCGAGGCAGGGATTCAAAATGGAAACGATATCCCTGGCACGCAGCGGACGATTCGTCGTCACCAGCGTGTCATCAGATGCCCATATGTGGAACCTGGTCTTTCTCCAGCTTTTGCTGGAAGAGCGGGGAGGGGAGGTGATCAATCTCGGCGCCTGCGTTCCGGACGAGGTGATCCTCGCCGAATGCCGGCTCGCCAGACCTGATGCCTTGGTGGTGAGCACCGTCAATGGCCACGGCCACCTGGACGGGCTCCGTCTTATCCGGAAGATCCGGTCCGATGCCGAACTCGCCGGTCTCCGCGTCGTCATCGGCGGAAAGCTCGGCGTGCGAGGGGCGGCCAATGCGCAGTTCAGCGCCGAACTGGTGGACGCCGGTTACGACGCCGCCTTCGAGTCCGAGGCCGGACTCGCTGAATTTGATTCTTTTCTCGGTGCCCTGGAAAACAACTCTCACCGGCGCGAGCTGGCCGCTGCCGCGAATGGAGGTGTGAAATGAATGGCGTCACGGCGACGATTCCCGGCGCGGAGCCCGTAGAGCAGGGCAGCCCGCAGGGCCGCTTCTCCCGCTTCGTGCGGCGCAACAGCGAGCAGGGCCGGCTGGTCGTGCAGCCCCGCATGGGGTTCGCGGACACGGCGGCGATGCGGGCGGGGCTGGAAGCGGCGAAGGCCGCCCGCGGCGCCACCATCGGCACGGTCACCGTCGACAGCTACACCCGCGTCAACGACCACGATGCGGCCCGGCGGGCGCTGCGCGACGGCGACGACCTCAACGGCTTCCCCGTCGTGGCGCACGGCAGGGACACCACGCGGGAGCTGCTGGACGGCGTGGCGGGCGAGGACTTCCCCGTGCAGTTCCGGCACGGTTCGGCGCTGCCGCAGGAGCTGTTCCGCGCGCTGGTCGAGGCCGGGGCGGACGCCACGGAGGGCGGACCGGTCTCGTACTGCCTGCCCTACAGCCGGGTGCCGCTGCCCGAGGCGACGGCCGCGTGGGAGGAGTGCTGCCGCATCCTGGCCGACCAGCCGGAACCGATCCACCTGGAGACCTTCGGCGGCTGCATGCTCGGCCAGCTCTGCCCGCCCAGCCTGCTGGTCGCGCTCAGCGTCCTGGAGGCCATGTTCTTCCGGCAGCACGGGGTGCGCAGCATCTCCGTCAGCTACGCCCAGCAGACCCACCCGGACCAGGACCTGGAGGCGCTCGCCGCGCTGCGCAGGCTCGCCGGGGAGTGGCTGGGGCCGGTGGACTGGCACGTGGTCCTCTACACGTACATGGGCGTCTTCCCGCGCACCGTGATCGGGGCCTTCCGGATGCTGGAGGACAGCGCGCGGCTCGCGGTGAGCAGCGGCGCCGAGCGGCTGATCGTGAAGACGGCGGTGGAGGCGCACCGCATCCCGACGATCGAGGAGAACGTGGACGCGCTGGAGTTCGCGGCGGCGGTCGCCGAGGACGAGGCGCGCAACCCCCGGCCGGCCGCCGCGGCGACCCGGACCGGCGTCTACGAGGAGGCGCGGATGCTGATCGCCTCGACGCTCCAGTTCGGCGACGACGTCGGCGCGGCGCTGGTGAACGCCTTCGCCCGCGGCCACCTCGACGTGCCGTACTGCCTGCACCGCGACAACGCCAACCGCTCGCGGGCCGGCATCGAGCCGGGCGGCGACCTGCGCTGGTCGAACCCCGGGGCCATGCCGGTCGCGGACACCGGCGGCGACCGCCGGCCGGTGAGCGCCCGCGGCCTGATCGACATGCTCGGCTACAACGAACGCCGCTTCGACCGCGAGCAGTTGGTCGGGCCTTCTGTGAGGAGCCTGCTGTGAACGCGACGTTGATGAGCACGGAAGCGGCCGGAGAAGCCGCGAGCGGGCGGTCGGCGGCCTTCGCCGTCGCCACGGCGGAGCGCGTCCGGCGCGAGGGGCGGCTGCGGGCCGTCGTCAGCCGGGGCATCCGCGGGCTCTCCGCGCGGGGCGCCGACGGGCGCTGGCGCGGCCTGGACGTCGACGTCAGCCGGGCGGTGGCCGCCGCGGTGCTGGGCGACGCGGAGGCCGTGACCTGGCTGCCGACCGATCCGGCCGAGCGGCTGGAGCGGCTGGCGGCGGGCGAGGCGGACCTGGTGACCTGCAACCTGTCCTGGACGCTCGGCCGGGAGACGGGCGGCCCGGTGCTGTTCGCCGGGGTCACCTGCTACGACGGCGAGGGCTTCCTGGTCCGTACGGCCGACGGGTTCACGGACCCGGCCGACCTGGCCGGCAAGCGGCTCGCGGTGCAGGCCGGCACCACCAGCGCGGCCAACCTCGCCGGCTGGTACGGAGCGCGCGGCCTGAGCGTCGAGCCTGTGGCCCACCCGACGCCGGGGGAGGCGCTGGCCGCCTACGCGGCGGGCGACTGCGCGGCCTACGTCCTGGACCGCATCGCCCTGGCCGGGGCCCGCGCCGAACTCGCCGACCCCTCGGCGCACTCGCTGCTGGAGACGACGATCTCGCGGGAGCCGATGGCGCTGGCCGTGCGGGACGACGACGCGGGGTGGTTCCGGATCTGCCGCTGGGTGTTCCAGTTCCTCCTGACCGCCGAATACGCGGCGCGCGGCGCCGAGGACGCGGAGGCCGCCGCGAGCGCGGCGCGGGAGGCGGCCCGTACGGCGGACGCGCTGGGCCCCGCGCTCGGGCTCGACGACGGCTGGGCCCACCGCGTGCTGCGGGCCGTGGGCACGTACGGCGACATCTACGAACGCAACCTCGGGCCGGCCTCCGGTCTGGCCGTGCCGCGCGGGCTGAACGCGCTGTGGCTCGACGGCGGCCTGCACTACGCCGTCCCCGCGTACTGACCGCGCGGGCAATGAGCATGACGGGCCGTCAGATCGGGCGCGCGACGCCCGCCGGGTCCGGGTCGCACCACCCCTGAAACCCGCTGTTCCCCACCCCGCATCACCCCCAGAGAAGGAGCATGGCATGAGCACGTCAACAACGCCCTCCGTGGCGTCGGCAGCGACGCCCTCGGCGGCACCGGCACCGGCACCCGCAGCGGCATCGGCGGCATCGGCTCCGGCCGCCGCGCCCGCCGCCGCGCCGGCGAACAAGGAGTCGCGCGGAGCCATCGAGCTGACCGCCGCGATGCTCCTCTCCGGCACCCTCGGCGTCTTCGTCGTACAGTCCGGCGCCTCCCCGTTCAACGTGGTCTTCTTCCGCTGCGTCTTCGGCGCCGTCTTCCTCGGCCTCTACTGCCTGATCCGCGGCCTCTTCAAGAACCACGGCTTCACCCCCAAGAAGCTCGGACTCGCCGCGCTCGGCGGCGTGTTCATCGTCTTCAACTGGGCGTTCCTGTTCGAGTCCTACCAGGCCACATCCATCTCGGTGGCCACCGTCGTCTACCACACACAGCCGTTCTTCGTGGTGCTCCTGGGCGCCATCCTGTTCCGCGACAAGATCACGGCACACAAGGCCGGCTGGCTGGCCGTCGCGTTCATCGGGCTCGTCCTGGTCGCCGGCGTCTCCTCGTCCGACCTCAAGGGCGGCAGCACGTACATGATCGGCCTCGGCTACGCGCTCCTGGCGGCCCTCTTCTACGGCCTGTCCACCGTCATCACCAAGCGCGTCACCGGAGTCAAGCCGCACCTGATCGCCCTCGTCCAGGTCGTCCTCGGCATCCCGCTGCTGCTCCCCTTCGCCACCCTGAGCGAGAGCGCGCACTTCGGCAGCGGCTGGGCCTGGCTGGTGGGCCTCGGCCTCATCCACACCGGCGTCATGTACGTCCTGATGTACTCCGCCTACCAGAAGCTGCCCACCTCGAAGATCGCCGTCCTCGCCTTCATCTACCCGGCCGCCGCCATGGTCGCCGACTGGGCCGTCTACGGACACCACATCAGCTGGGTGCAGGCCCTGGGCATCCCGCTCATCGTCGGCGCCTCGCTCGGCATCAACCTCGGCTGGCACCCCCGGCTGCGCCGCACCCCGGCCGGCTACGTCCCCGCCGCCTCCAAGGCCCTCCAGGCCCCCGCCCCCAGCACCACCGAGCGCACCGGCGTCTGAGCCCGGTCACCGGGCCCGCGGACCGCGGGCCCCGGCCCCCCAGCACTCCCGGCACCCCTGACACCCCCGAACCACCGCACCGCACCACCGTCCGAAAAGGCACCGCATACAGCAGACGCACCTCAACGCACCGCGACCCGAGGAGGACACCATGCCGCTCGTCACCGACCCCACAGCCCCCCGCATCGCGCTCGTCGGCGCCACCGGCGTCGTCGGCACCACCCTGATCCAGCTCATCGAGGAACGCGGCTTCCGCTACCGCTCCATCGACCTCGTCGCCTCCGCCCGCTCCGCCGGCCGCGAAGTGACTGTGGAGGGCCGCGCCCACCGGGTGCACGACCTGGACGGCTTCGACTTCTCCGCCGTCGACGTGGCCTTCTTCTCCGCCGGCGGCTCCGTCTCCACCACCTGGGTGCCCAAGGCCGTCGCCCAGGGGGCGCTGGTCATCGACAACACCAGCGCCTTCCGGATGGACCCGGACACCCCCCTGGTCGTCCCCCAGGTCAACGCCCACGTACTGGAGAAACGCCCGGTCAGCGGCGTCATCGCCAACCCCAACTGCTCCACCATCCCGCTGGTCCGGCTGCTCCGCGCGGTGGAGGACCGCTGGGGCATCCGGCAGGCCGTCGTCTCCACGTACCAGGCGGCCTCCGGCGCCGGCTACTCCGGCATCGACGAACTCCGCGACGGCGCCCGCGCCGTCCTCGCCGACGCCGACAGCCCCGGCGTCTCGAAGACCTTCAGCCCCTCGCTGGCCTTCGACGTCATCCCCAGCATCGACCGGAGACTCGACGACGGATTCACCTTCGAGGAGCAGAAGATGCTCCAGGAGTCCCGCAAGATACTCGGCCTGCCGCACCTCGACATCACCGCCACCTGCGTCCGCGTCCCCGTCGTCAACAGCCACTCGGAGGCCGCCTGGATCGAGTGCGACGCCCCGGTCGACCGCGACGAGCTGATACGGGCCCTGGCCGCGCTCGACGAGGTCACCGTCCACGACCGGGAGGAGCTCGGCGCCTTCCCGACCCCGCGCACCGCGGGCGACCCCAACCACGTGCACGTCGGACGCGTCCGCGTCACCCGCAACAACCCCCGCGCCTTCTGGCTCTGGGCGGTGGCGGACAACGTGCGCATCGGGGCGGCCCTCAACGCCCTCCAGATCGCCGAGGCGCTCGTCGAGCGAGGTGTGCTGTGACCGCCGAACCCGCCCGTACCGCCGCGAACGACAGGACCACTGTGAACACCACGCCCATCGCCCTCAAGTTCGGCGGCTCCACCTTCGCCACCCACCGCTCGTACCCGGAACTCGCCCAGGCGCTGGCCGCGCGCAAGGCGAGCGAGCAGCGGCCGCTGGCCGTCGTCGTCAGCGCCATGCCGGGCGAGACGGAACGGCTGCGCGAACGCCTCCACCAGGTCCACGAGCACCCCCAGGACGCGAGCGTCGCCGGACTGCTGACCCTCGCCGACACCGTCAGCGCCCACCTCCTGACCACCGCCCTCCACCAGCAGGGCCTCACGGCCACCGTGCTCGCGGGCCACCAGCTGGGCCTGACCACCGACAGCACCTACATGTGGGCGAAGGTCCGCGACCTCGACCCGCGGCCGCTGCGGCAGGCGCTGGAGGACCACGACATCGTGGTCGTGCCCGGCGGACAGGCCGCCGACGCCGAGGGCCGGCCCACCTGGCTCGGCAAGAACAGCTCGGACCTCTCGGCGGTCCTCGTCGCCGCGGCCGTCGGTGCCGACCGGTGCGAGATCCACTCGGACGTGGACGGCGTCTACAGCGCCGACCCCAACCTGGTCACCGGCGTCCGGCTGCTGCGGCAGATGGCCTACGACGCCGCCTCGCTGATGTCGCTGCACGGCGCCAAGGTGCTGCACCGCCGGGCCGTGCGGACCGCCAAGAAGCACGGCATCACCCTCGTCTGCCGGCGCAACCGGGCCCCCTTCGAGGAGGGCACCGTCATCGGCGCGGACGGCGCCCCCGCCGCCGCGGTGATCCTCAACCGGCACTCGCGCGTACTTGCCTACGCCGACGCGGCCTACGCCGACCGGGCCCACAGCCTCTTCCACGCCCAGGGGGTGGACACCGTGCGGCTGGAGGACGGCCCGCACCTGGCCCTGATCGGCGGCTATCTCGACCTCGACCACTTCCAGCGGCAGCACGGACTGCCCGAGTCGCGGCTCGTGGGCATCCCCGTGGCCGAGATCACCGGCAGCCGCGTGACCACCCATATCGCGGCCGACGACACCGAGGCCCAGGAGCTCGCCCAGAAGCTGCACGACTCCCTGCCCGTACCGCGCGAAGGCATCCGGCCCCTCTGAGGACGCCGGGCACACGGCCCGCCGCCGGGCACGTACCGCCGCTGAACACGGCCCATCACTGAACACGGCACATCACCGAGCACGGCACCTCACCGAGCACGTACCACCACCGAGCACCTACCCCGAAGGAGTACCGCCATGAGCACGCCCGTCGTCGACAACCGCCCGACCACCGAGACCACTTCGAGCGGCCGGACGGCCCCCGCCGCGCGGCGGCCCGCCCAGACCCTCGGGCACATGGTGCTGCCGGACGCGGTGCGCGACGCCATCGGCCGGCAACTGGCGGCCGAGCCCGATCCGAACGACCGCATCGACCACGCGATGGCCCGCTACCACCAGATCTTCGCCACCCTGCCGGTCGACCTGCTCCAGCAGATCCTCGACTTCGGTCGGCACACCGACACCCCGGGCGTCGGCTACCTCCAGAACCTGCCCGTGGACGAGCACCTGCCGAAGACGCCCGGCGACGGCGGGCCCGCCCGCGACAAGCCCACCTTCGTGGCCGAGGGCGTGCTGCTGGCGCTGTCGGGGCTGCTGGGCGAGCCGGTCGGCTTCCGCACGGAGAAGAACGGGCAGCTCGTCCACGACGTGATCCCCGTGCCCGGCGGCGCCATGACCCAGACCAACCAGGGCTCCACCGTCTTCCTCAACTTCCACAACGACATCGTTCACGACCTCATCGGCCGCTATGACGTCAGCAACCCCGATTTCCTCGTCCTGAGCTGCCTGCGCGCCGACCATGAGGGGATCGCCGCCACCCATTACGCGGACGCCCGCGACATCGTGCGGGTCCTCGACGACCGCACCCTGGAACTGCTGCGGAGCCCGCTGTTCCGGCTGAACGCGCCGGGCAGTTACGTACGCGACGTGGCCGGCGACACCGAGGTGCTCTCCGATCCCGTGGCGATCATCAGCGGCCCCGAGGACTCCCCGGAGATCTCCTCGTCGGCCAACGGGGTGCGCGCCATGACCAGTGCGGCGCAGGCGGCGCTCGACCGGGTGCAGTCGGCCTGCCGCGAGGTCGCCCACGAGGTCTTCCTGCGGCCCGGCGAGGCGCTGCTGATCAACAACCGGAAGGGGCTGCACGCCCGTACCCAGTTCACCGCCCGCTACGACGGCGCGGACCGCTGGCTCCAGCGCACCTACGTCCGCCGCAACCAGTGGAGCATCCGCTACCGCCAGACCCCGGAGAACCGTCGCGTCCACTACTGAGTCTCTTACTGATTTTGTTCACAGCCCCAACAGCACGACCAGCCCCAACAGCACGACCAGCCCCGACAGCACTGCCAGAACGGACAGCCCTCGGCCGAGGGGCCCCGGCACGGTCGCAGCCGACCGCGTCAGGGCCCCTCGGCCGTACGGGCGTCCGCGCGCGCCCGCGGCAGGCGGCGCTCAGCAGGCCGTCGCCGACGGCTCTTCCTTGATGAGCCGGGCCGTCTGGTCGATGAACAGCTTCATCTCGCGCGACAGCCGCTTGCCGCGCCGCCAGGCCAGTTGGGTGAACACCTTGAACGGCGGCTGCCACGGCAGCACCGTCATCTCCCCGCGCGCCAGCTCGGCGGCCACCGTGATCTTCGGGAGCAGCGAGACCCCGAGCCCGGCCATCACGCCGCGCTTGATCGCCTCGATGGTCCCGAACTCCAGGAACGACGCCGTCTCGGCGCCCTTCAGCTCCTCCTCGAACAGATCGCGGTAGGCGCAGCCGGCCTCCGTCGCCACCACCGAGGCGCCCCGCAGGTCGTCCAGCGTCAGCTCGCCCATCGCGGTCATCGGGTGGCCGGGCGCGGACACCAGCACCAGGGGCTCCTCCGCCAGCATCATCGTCTCCAGGCCCGGCCGGTCGGTCTGCTCCTCCATGAGGAAGCCGACGTCGAAGGTGCCCTGCCGCAGCGCGTGGCAGGTCTCCGCGCAGAGGCTGGGCCGCAGCGAGAGCTGGAGCCGGGGGTAGCGGTGGTGGAAGAGTTCCAGCAGCGGCGGCATGCGGTAGGAGGTGATGCTCTCCATCGTGCCGATGACCAGCGTGCCCGCCGGCCCGTCGCGGCCCGCGACGTCCGAGCGGGCCTCGTCGGCGAGGGCGAGGATCTGCTCCGCGTACTCCAGCAGCCGCTCACCCGCCTCCGTCAGCCTGATCCGGCCGCCCAGCCGGTCGAACAGCTCGACGTCCAACGACGTCTCCAGCGCGCGGATCTGACTCGTCACGCTCGACTGGGCGTAGCTCAACTCCTCGGCGGCGCGCGTGAAGCTCATTAACGACGCCACTCTTTGAAACGTGATCAGCTGACGGAATTCCATCGCACCCCCTGGCCCGAAACCTTCACCGGGATCATGCACACGGCATGTCTTGAAGTGAACTACTGCAACCCCGGCAATTCGCCCACGGGGTGGCGAGTCGCTTCGAAGGGCTTGGTGATACGCGTCACATTTTCGGGAAAGGGGGCGCATGCGGGCGGGCGCGCGGGCCGACCGGGCTGATACGGGCGCGGGCCTCAACTCGCGTGCAGCATCAACCCGATGCCCACCACCATCAGCCCCGCCGCCGCGATCCGGGGCGCGCCGAACCGCTCCTTGAAGAACACCGCCCCGATGGCCGCGCCCACGATGATCGAGGACTCCCGCAGCGCCGCGATCGGGGCGAGTTCGGCCCGCGTCTGGGCCCACAGCACCAGCCCGTACGCGAAGACCGACAGCAGTCCGCCGGCCAGCCCGCGCGCCGCGTACGGGCGCAGCTGCGCCCCCAGTTCGCCGCGCCGGGAGGCGAGCGCGTACGCGGGGATGGCGACCCCCTCCAGGATCATCAGCCAGGCGATATAGCCGAGCGGGGTGCCCGAGGCCCGTACGCCGACGCCGTCGACGACCGTGTACGAGGCGATGGCCAGGCCCGTGGCGACGGCGGCGACGATCGCCGCCCAGTGCGGGCGCGCGCCGCGGATGCCCCACAGCGCGACGCCCACCAGGCCCGCCGAGGCCACCACGACCCCCGTCGTCTGCCAGCCGTCCGGCAGCTCCCCGACGAAGACCGCCGCGAGCACGGTGACCACCAGCGGCGCGGTGCCGCGCGCTATCGGATACATCTGGCCGAAGTCGCCGAGCGAGAAGGACCGCATCAGCAGCGCCTGGTAGACGACGTGCAGCACCGCCGAGCCGAGCAGATACGGCCACGCCCCCGACGCGGGCAGCGGCGTGAAGAAGGCCAGCGCGACGCCGATGACCGCCCCGCCGCCGCCCACCAGCGTGAAGGCGATCAGCTGGTCCTTGATGCCGTGGGCGATGGCGTTCCAACTGGCGTGCGTGATGGCGGCGATGAGCACCGCCGTTGCGATCAGCGGCGTCACGCGGCGCGCTCGCGCACGAGGACCCCGCCCGCGTGCTCGACCCGCGAGGAGCCGTCCATGAGCACCAGCACCGGCTCCCCGGCCGCCTCGAAGACGAGGGACTCGACGATCCGGCCGAGCTCGCAGCCGACCGCGGCGGCGGCCTCGACGGCGGTGCGGGTGGCGTCGGGGAAGCGGCGGACCGCCACGTCGGGGCTCAGCTCGCGCAGGGCCTCGGTGAAGCGGGGGTGGGCGGTGTCAGGTGTGCTCATGCCCCGACGCTAGCGCTCGGTGTACGGGCCACGCGAGGTCGTTTCCGTCACCCGGAGGCCGCCGGCCGCCCACCCTTCCCGCGCCGCTCGCCCCGTCACTTGGCGCGCAGCACCGCCGCGACGATCGGCCCGGCCGAGTCCCCGCCGTGCCCGCCCTGCGGGACGACCGCGGCGGCCGCGACGTCGCCCCGGTAGGCGGTGAACCAGCCGTTGGAGCGGGCCTGGTTGTCGACCTCGGCGGAGCCGGTCTTGGCCCCGACGTCCGAGCCGAGCCCGGCCATCGCGCCCTGGCCCGTGCCCTGGGTCGCGGTCAGCTTCATCATCGACCGCAGGTCCTTGGCGACCGGGCCGGGCAGCGAGCGGGCCGCCTTGGCCAGCTCGCGGTCGTCGACCGAGGGCGCGACGACGTACGGCTGGTGGAAGGAGCCGGTACGGGCGGTGGCCGCGACGGAGGCCATGGTGAGCGGGTTCATCTGCACCCGGCCCTGGCCGATCATCGCGGCGGCCTTGCCCGCGCCGGTGTCGCTCGGCACGCTGCCGTCGAAGGTCGACAGCCCGGTCTTCCAGTCCAGCCCGATGCCGAAGACGTCCTTCGCGACGCCGGACACCGCGTCGTCCGGGATGTCCTTGGCGAGCGAGATGAAGGCCGTGTTGCAGGAGGCGGCGAAGTCCTGGGCGAAGGTCGCGCCGGGGTTCGCGGCGCCCTCCACGTTGTGGAACTTCATCCCGTACGTCTCGTACTTCGGGCAGGGCAGTGCCTTGCCCGGCGACGCCTTGCCCCGCTCCAGCAGGGTCGCCGCCGTGATGACCTTCATCGTCGAGCCCGGCGCGGTCTGCCCCATCAGCGCCGGGTTGAACGCGGTCTTCTTGGAGTTGGCGATCGCCAGGATCTCGCCGGTGCTCGGCTGCACCGCGACCACCGACGCCTCCTTCTGCGCCTTCACCGCCTTCTCGGCGGCCCGCTGAGCCGCGGCGTCCAGGGTGGTCCGGAGCTTGCCGGGCTTCCCCTTGGAGACCGTGAAGAGGACCGGGCCGGGGGTGTGCTGGCCGTCCGGCTCGATCGACACCTCCAGTCCGGCCTCGCCGCCCGCCTTGTCCCCGAACTTCTCGCGCAGCTGGGGCAGCACGGCGACGAGCGACGGATAGTCCTTGTCGTTCAGCTCCTTGCCGTGCCGGTCGACGGCGGTGATCTGCGGGTGGGAGCCGCCGGTCGTCAGGTGCTGGCCGCGCTGCAGCTTCGGGTGGAGCACGGCGGGCTTCCAGTCGACGAGCGCCCGCCCGCTGTTCTTCCCGCGGTGCACGGTGAGGGCGGAGTCGTACGTCCATGTGGCGTGGTGCTCCCCGGAGGAGACCTCGGCGGTCACCGCGAACGGCACCTTCGAGCCGACGGCCGCGCCCGGCTTGAAGGACACCTTCTTCACATGGGCGTCCTCGCGGTACCCGGTGAGCGCGGTCACGGCCGCCCCCGCGTTGTCCGTGAAGTCCGCCGCCTTCTCCGGGTCGCCGTCCGCCCACGCGTCGAGGAAGCCCTTGGCCGTCTCGTGGATCTCGTCCGCGCTGGGCGGCCCGGTGCGGTCGGCGGCCGGTTCGCTGTGCGCCGCCGTGCTGCTGTCCGAGATGCCGTCGATCATGTTGTAGGCGCCGTACCCGGCAACCCCGACGACCACGGCGATCGTCCCGCCGACCGCGATCTTCACACCAGTGCGCATGTCCCAGCCCCCCTCAGGCCCCACCGGGTTTTAATCATCTGATTAAAACTTGACAGCGCGCACTCTACGCGACGTGAGAGGCGCGTGGTGTGAGCCGGGGTGCACGCCTACGGGCCCCCGGAACGGCCTCAGATCCAGCTGTCGAACCACATCCGGTTCCGCCACGCGTCCAGCGGAATCGCCTGCCCCGTATAGATCGGGAAGAAGTAGATGAAATTCCACACGATCAGCAGGACCAGCGCGCCCGCGCCCACCGCGCCCACCACCCGCCGCCGCTCCGAGGAGCCCGCGGGCCCCAGCAGCGCGCCGATCATCATCGCCAGGGCCAGACACAGGAACGGCAGGAACACCACCGCGTAGAACAGGAAGATGGTCCGTTCCTGGTAGTTGAACCACGGCAGATAGCCGGCCGCGACCCCGCACAGGATCGCGCCGGCCCGCCAGTCCCGCTTGAACGCCCAGCGGTAGAGCAGATACAGCAGCGCGAAGCACGCCGCCCACCACAGCAGCGGGGTGCCCAGGGCCAGCACCTCGCGGGCGCACTTGCCCACCGCGTCCTTGGGACAGCCGTCCTGGCCGGGCTTGGGGGACTCGTAGAAGTACGAGACCGGACGGCCCTGGATCAGCCAGCTCCACGGATTGGACTGGTACGTGTGGGGCGACGTGAGGCCGGTGTTGAACTTCCAGACCTCCGTCTCGTAGTGCCACAGGCTGCGCAGCGGATTGAGCACCCCGGCCAGGAAGCCGTCCGCGCTGTAGCCGCCCTCCGTCTCCGCCCAGTGCCGGAAGTAGCCGCTGTGCTGCCAGCCCGCCGACTTGCTGTACGTACCGCTCTTGGCGAACCAGCCGGTCCACGACGCCAGATAGACGCAGACGGAGACGACCGCCGTCGACAGGAACGCCCACGGCACATCGCGCCGCAGCACCGAGCGGTACGGGTGGTAGGCCCCCGCCAGGCGCCGCGAGCCGACGTCCCACAGGACCGCCAGCAGGCCGAACGCCGCCAGATAGATCGCGCCGTTCCACTTCGTCGCGCACGCCAGGCCCAGGCAGACGCCCGCCGCCAGCCGCCACGGCCGCCACCCCAGCTTCAGCCGGTCGCCGACGTCCGCGTCCGGGCGGGCCAGCCCGTCCGGGCCGACCGGCAGGGCCGCCGCGATCCGCGCGCGGGTCCGGTCCCGGTCGACCAGCACGCAGCCGAAGGCCGCCAGCACGAAGAAGACCAGCACCGAGTCGAGCAGCGAGGTGCGGCTCATCACGAACGCCAGCCCGTCCACCGCCATCAGCGTGCCCGCCAGGCACCCCAGGAACGTGGAGCGCAGCAGCCGCCGCCCGATCCGGCACAGCATCAGCACGCACGCCGTCCCCAGCAGCGCCACCACGCACCGCCAGCCGAACGGCGTCAGCCCGAAGACCTGCTCGCCCAGGCCGATGACCCACTTGCCGACCGGCGGATGCACCACGTACGACGCGGCGTCGCTGACCGGGATGTGCTGCGGCGTCTGGAGGATCTGGTCATTGGCGTCCTTCGGCCAGGACGCCTCGAACCCGTACTTCCACAGCGACCAGGCGTCCTTCGCGTAGTACGTCTCGTCGAATATCACCGAGCGCGGCGACCCCAGCCGCCAGAAGCGCAGCAGCCCCGCGAGGAGCGTGACGAGCAGCGGCCCGCCCCACCCCGTCCAGCGCGCCAGCCGCCGCGCGGCGCCGGGACCGACGCCGAGCGCGGCCCACAGCCGCACGCCGGGCTCGGGGAACGGCGGCACGAGCCGTTCCCGCAGGTCCGTACGCGGCCGGCCCGCGTAGCCGAACCGGCGCAGCCCCCGCCGCCAGTTCCGCTGCTGATCGTCGGCGGCCCGGCCCCGCTGGGCTTGCGTCGCGGTGTCACTGGTCACCGCGCCATCGTAGGGAACTCATCTGTGCGAGTCGCGGGGCGGCGCACGGCTCGGCGTGGGGCGGCGCGGGCGCACCGCGCACGGAGGCCCGTACGGCCGGGCGGGGAGCCCGCCCCTGCGAGGATGGAACGGTGAACGCCGCATCCACTGAGACCCCCGCCAGCGCCCCCGCCGTGCTCGTCCTCGCCGGCACCCCCATCGGCGACGTCGCCGACGCCCCGCCCCGGCTCGCCGCCGAACTGGCCGCCGCCGACGTGATCGCCGCCGAGGACACCCGGCGGCTGCGCCGCCTCACCCAGGCGCTCGGCGTGCACACCACCGGCCGCGTCGTCTCCTACTTCGAGGGCAACGAGTCGGCCCGCACGCCCGAACTCGTCGACGCGCTGACCGGCGGCGCGCGGGTGCTGCTGGTCACCGACGCGGGGATGCCGTCCGTCTCGGACCCCGGCTACCGCCTCGTCGCCGCCGCCGTCGAGCGCGGCGTCAAGGTCACCGCCGTCCCCGGCCCGTCCGCCGTGCTGACCGCCCTCGCCGTCTCCGGGCTGCCCGTCGACCGGTTCTGCTTCGAGGGCTTCCTGCCCCGCAAGGCGGGCGAGCGCCTCGGCCGGCTCCGCGAGTCCGCCGACGAGCGCCGCACCCTCGTCTTCTTCGAGGCCCCGCACCGGCTCGACGCCACCCTCGCCGCCATGGCCGAGGTCTTCGGCGAGGACCGCCGCGCCGCCGTCTGCCGCGAGCTGACCAAGACATACGAGGAGGTCCGGCGCGGCCCGCTGAAGGAGCTGGCCGAGTGGGCCGCCGAGGGCGTGCGCGGCGAGATCACCGTCGTCGTGGAGGGCGCCCCGGCCGCCGGGCCGCAGGACCTGGACCCCGCCGAACTGGTCCGGCGGGTGCTCGTACGGGAAGAGGCGGGGGAGCGGCGCAAGGAGGCCATCGCCGCCGTCGCGGCCGAGGCCGGGCTGCCGAAGCGGGAGGTGTTCGACGCGGTCGTCGCGGCGAAGAACGCCGCCCGGCAGGGAACCGCGGAGGGCAAAGGACGATCGTGAAAACCTAAAGCTCAGGCATGGCAGCCGCGCGTTTGCGATATCAAGTCGCCAAATTTTTCCCAATACGCGGAAGGGCGCTCGCGCCGCCGCCGGGAAAGGCGTTCTCTGGAGGTGGGACGTCCGTTCCCGGAGAGACTTGTCTACGGACAAGAGGAGCTGCCATGAGCGAGATCGCAGGAACCTCAAGTGGTGTCCACCCCATCGCCCACCCGAGGCGCGCATCGGATCAGAACGCCCACGAGGCGTACGCCTTCGCGTGCATGAAATGCGGGCACGGCTGGGAGCAGAGCTACGAGATAGAGCACCACGTGGACACCCACGGGCGGGCCTTCGTCGTCTATTACGCGGACGGCGCCCGGGTCCCGTCCCCGCTGACCACCCCGACCTGCGCGAACTGCGGCGCGCACGTCGTGCGCATCATGCGCTCCGGCCGGGTCTCCATGGTCACCGAGGCCCTGCACAGCCCTCCGCACGCCGCACCGGGCGCCTCCGTCGCGAGCGCCCCGAGCCCCGAACCGCTGATCCGCGGCGGACACGGCGGACGCGACGGGAGCGAGGCGCCCGCCGAGCCCGCGCTCCGCGCCGGGCACCACCACTGGCACCTCGCCGACCTGCTGAAGCCCTTCCACCACCGGAAGTGAGCCCCGCCCCGGCCGGCCCGTGAGGGCTCATAGAATCGCGAGCATGGCGGCAACAGCACCGAAGAGCGGCAAGCAGAGCGGCGACCCCAAGGACCAGGACGTCCCACCGCCGCTCCCGACCCCCCTGAACGTGCCCGTCGCCGACTCGCACACCCATCTGGACATGCAGCGGGGCACCGTCGAGGAGGCCCTCGCCAAGGCCGCGTCCGTCGGCGTGCACACCGTCGTCCAGGTCGGGTGCGACCTGGCCGGATCCCGCTGGGCCGCCGAGACGGCCGCCGCCCACGAGAACGTCCACGCGACCGTGGCGCTGCACCCCAACGAGGCGCCCCGCATCGTCCTCGGCGACCCCGACGGCCGGTCCCGCCAGGGCGCCCGCCCGGCGGGCGGGGACGCGGCCCTGGACGCCGCCCTCGCCGAGATCGACCGGCTCGCCGCCCTCCCGCACGTCCGCGGCGTCGGCGAGACCGGCCTCGATCACTTCCGCACCGGACCCGAGGGCATGGCCGCCCAGGAGCGTTCCTTCCGGCGCCACATCGACATCGCCAAGCGGCACGGCAAGGCCCTCGTCATCCACGACCGCGAGGCGCACGCCGACGTGCTGCGCGTCCTCGAAGAGGAAGGCGCCCCCGCGACCGTCGTCTTCCACTGCTACTCCGGCGACGCCGAGATGGCCAAGGTCTGCGCGGACGCCGGGTACTACATGTCCTTCGCCGGCAACGTCACCTTCAAGAACGCCCAGCCGCTGCGCGACGCCCTCGCCGTCGCCCCGCGGGAGCTGATCCTCGTCGAGACGGACGCGCCGTTCCTGACCCCCATGCCGTACCGGGGCCGCCCGAACGCGCCGTACCTCATCCCCGTCACGCTCCGCGCCATGGCGGACGTCAAGGGCCTGCACGAGGACGAACTCGCCGCCGCCGTGGCCCGCAACACCGCCCGCGCCTTCGGCTACCCGGAGCCGCGCCACACTGTGTGACCGGCCGACTTTGGAGAGTGACGCGACGCTCCGCTAGATTCCCGGCCAGAGCCGGGCCGCCGGGCCGGGCCTGGAGCCGGACCAGCGGTCGGACCCCGTGGAGCGTCGCGTGAGTCAAGCACAGGGCAGCCACCGAGCCGCGTACCGCGGCGCCGAAGCCCCCGCCCGCCGGGCCGAGCCGCAACTGCCCCGGCAGTCGGCGCGCCCGGCCGCGTACGGGCCTCACGAGCCGTGCGAGAGCCCGCACCCGGGCCCGTACGAGAACCCGCACGAGAACCCGTACGCGGGGCCCTGCGAGCCGGCCGCCGCCGACCCGGCGCTCCCCGAGCCGGGCGGCGGGCGGGCCGCCGCGCGCCGCGTCGCCCGCCGCAAACGCCCCTCCGGACGCCCCGAAGGGCTGCTCCGCCTCGTGCCCCGCGCCCTCGTCGTCGCCTTCCTCGCGGGCGGCACCTCCGCCTTCGTCGCCAGCGACAAGGCCGTACGGCTCGACGTCGACGGCGCCCCCCGCACCCTGCACACCTTCGCCGACGACGTCGACGAACTCCTCGCCGAGGAGGGCGTGCCCCTCGGCGCCCACGACGTCGTCGCGCCCGGCCGCCACCACGAGCTCACCGCCGGCGACGAGATCACCGTCCGCTACGGCCGGCCGCTGACCCTCGACCTCGACGGCGAGCACCACCGCGTGTGGACCACCGCCCGCACCGTCGCCGGGGCGCTGCGCCAACTCGGCGTGCGCGCCGAGGGCGCCCACCTCTCCGTCGCCGCCTCGCGGACCATCGCCCGCGGCGGCCTCGACCTGGCCGTACGCACCGAACGCACCGTCACCTTCATGGCCGACGGCCGCGAGCACACCGTCGCCACCAACGCGGCGACCGTCCGCGAGGCCGTCGCCGCGGCCGGCATCGCCCTGCACGGCCAGGACTCCACCTCCGTGGCCCCCGACAGCTTCCCCCGCGACGGCCAGACCATCTCCGTCATGCGCATCACCGCCGGCGAGGAGGCGCGCGAGGAAGCCATCCCCTTCCGCACGGAGCGCCGCGACGACCCGACGCTCTTCAAGGGCACCGAGGCCGTCGAGACGGCCGGGCGGCAGGGCGTACGGCGCGTCACCTACGAACTGCGGACCGTCAACGGCGTCAAGCAGAAGCCGCGGAGGATCCGCACGGAGACCGTCAGCGAGCCCCGCGCCCAGATCGTGCGGGTGGGCGTCAGGCCCCGGCCCACCGGGGCCGACGGCCTGAACTGGGACGGGCTCGCCCAGTGCGAGGCCGGCGGGCGGCCGAACGCCGTGGACCCCTCCGGCACCTACGGCGGGCTCTACCAGTTCGACACCCGCACTTGGCACGCGCTCGGCGGCAGCGGACGGCCGCAGGACGCACCGGCCGCGGAGCAGACCTTCCGGGCCAAGAAGCTGTACGTCAGCCGGGGGGCGAGTCCGTGGCCCGTCTGCGGCCGTAAACTCCAGGGGTGAGCTCCAGCCCCACCACAGACGATCCCGGCCCCCTCCTGGGCCCCGCCGACATCCGCGACCTGGCCGCCGCGCTCGGCGTGCGCCCGACGAAGCAGCGCGGCCAGAACTTCGTCATCGACGCCAACACCGTCCGCCGGATCGTCCGGACCGCCGGCGTCCGGCCCGACGACGTCGTCGTCGAGGTCGGCCCCGGGCTCGGGTCCCTGACCCTGGCGCTGCTGGAGGCCGCCGACCGGGTCACCGCCGTCGAGATCGACGACGTGCTGGCCGCGGCGCTCCCCACGACGGTCGCCGCCCGGCTCCCCGAGCGCGCCGACCGCTTCGAACTGGTCCACTCCGACGCGATGCGCGTCGCCGAACTGCCCGGCCCCCCGCCGACCGCGCTCGTCGCCAACCTCCCGTACAACGTCGCCGTGCCGGTGCTGCTGCACATGCTCGCGGCGTTCCCGACCATCGAGCGCAGCCTCGTCATGGTCCAGGCCGAGGTCGCCGACCGGCTCGCCGCGCAGCCCGGCTCCAAGGTGTACGGCGTGCCGTCCGTGAAGGCCGCCTGGTACGCCGACGTCAAGCGCGCCGGCTCCATCGGCCGCAACGTCTTCTGGCCCGCCCCCAACGTCGACTCCGGCCTCGTCTCCCTGGTCCGCCGCGCCGAGCCGATCAGCACCACCGCCGCCAAGCGCGACGTCTTCGCCGTCGTCGACGCCGCCTTCGCCCAGCGCCGCAAGACCCTGCGCGCCGCCCTGTCCGGCTGGGCCGGCTCCGCCGCCGCCGCCGAGGCCGCGCTGACCGCCGCGGGCGTCTCCCCGCAGGCCCGCGGCGAATCCCTCACCGTCGAGGAGTTCATCGCCATCGCCGAACAGAAGCCGGCCGCCGCCGGCGACAGCACGGGACGGGCGGCGGGCCACCGCACGTACGGACCGCCCGCCGACGGCCGCGGCCCGGCCGGCGCCGACGCGGAGGGCGGCCGATGAGCGTCCCCGCCCGCCCCGCCCCCGGCCCCGGCGTCACCGTGCGCGTCCCCGCCAAGGTCAACGTGCAGCTCGCCGTGGGCGGGCGCCGGGACGACGGGTTCCACGGGCTGGCCAACGTCTTCCTGGCCGTCGGGCTCTACGACGAGATCACCGTGACGCCCGCCGACGCCCTGCGCGTCACCTGCTCCGGGCCCGACACCCACCACGTCCCCCTCGACGCCACCAACCTGGCGGCGCGCGCCGCGATCGCCCTCGCGCGACGGTACGGGCGCGAGCCCGACGTGCACATCCACATCGCGAAGGACATCCCCGTCGCCGGCGGCATGGCCGGCGGCAGCGCGGACGGCGCGGGCGCCCTCGCGGCCTGCGACGCGCTGTGGGGCACCCGAGCCGGCCAGGCCGAACTCCTCGACATCTGCGCCGAGTTGGGCAGCGACGTGCCGTTCAGCCTGCTCGGCGGCGCGGCGCTGGGCCGGGGCAGGGGCGAGCTCCTCACCCCCCTCGACGTCGGCGGCGTCTTCCACTGGGTGTTCGCGGTCGCCGACGGCGGCCTGTCCACCCCGGCCGTCTACGGCGAGTGCGACCGGCTCCGCGAGGCGGCCGGCACGGGCGCGACCACGGCGGACCTCCCCGCCGACCCCGACCCGTCGCCCGCGCTCCTCGCGGCCCTCGGCAGCGGCGACCCGGCCGCCCTGGCGGCGGCGGTGAGCAACGACCTCCAGCCCGCCGCCGTCTCCCTGCGCCCCTCCCTCGCCGCCACCCTCGCGGCGGGCACGGCCGCCGGCGCGCTGGCCGCGCTGATCTCCGGCTCCGGACCGACCACCGCGTTCCTGGCGAAGGACGCGGCCTCCGCCCGTACCGTCGCCGACGCCCTCCTCGCCTCCGGCACCTGCCGCACGGCGCGCGTCGCCACCGGCCCGGCGCCGGGCGCGACCGTACTGCCCACCGGCTGACGCGCGGCGCGAGATGAGTACCGGTACTCACACCCCGCCGGGGGATTTGAGTACCGGCACCGTGCCGTAAGGGCCGCCCGCCGGGCGATCGTGCCCGTATGAGACCCGGTAAGAGCCCCCGACGACCGGCCGCGGAGCGTACGGGCGTACGCGCACTCGCCGAGGCCACGCCCAGCGGCCGCGACCGCTACATCGACCTGCTCCGCGTCGCCTCGCTCGGCACGGTCGTGCTCGGCCACTGGCTGATGGCCGCCGTGACCGTCGACGGACACGGCGAGGCGAGCGTGGGCAACCTCCTCGCCGTCGAACCGGCCCTTCAGCCGCTCACCTGGCTCCTCCAGATCATGCCGGTCTTCTTCTTCGTCGGCGGCTTCTCGCACGCCCTGTCCTACCGGTCCCTGGCCCGCCGCGGCGAACCCGGCGCCTCCCTCTACGCCGCCTTCCTGCGGGCCCGGCTCCAGCGGCTGCTGCGCCCCACCATGGTCTTCATCGGCGTCTGGGGAGCGGGCGCGCTGAGCGTCCAACTCCTCGGCGCGGACGGCTCGCTGACCGGCGTGGCCGCCCGGCTCGTCGCGCAGCCGCTCTGGTTCATCGGCATCTACCTGGCGATGGTCGCCTTCACCCCGCCGCTGCTGCGGCTCCACGAACGCTACGGGTGGGGCGCGTTCGGCGCGCTCGTCGCGGCGGCGGCCGCCGTGGACGTGCTGCGCTTCGCCCTCGGCGTCCCGTACGTGGAGTTCCTCAACTTCGCCTTCGTCTGGCTCGCCGTCCACCAGCTCGGGTTCCTGCGCGCCGACGGCCGCCTCGCCGCCCGCGGTCTGCGCGTACCGGCGGCGCTGGCCCTCACCGGCCTCGCGGGCGCCGTCGCGCTCGTCGCCGCGGGCCCGTACCCCCTGTCCATGGTCGGGATGCCCGGCGAGAAGATCAGCAACATGTCCCCGCCGACGGCGGCGCTGCTCTGCCACGGGCTGTGGCTCGTCGGCGCGGTCGAGCTGCTGCGCGGCCCGGCCGGACGGCTGCTGGCCCGCCCCCGTGTATGGCGCGGCGTGGTCGCCGCGAACGGCGTCGCGATGACGGCGTTCCTGTGGCACCTCACCGCGATGCTCGGCGTGTACGGGGCGCTGCTCGCCCTGCGCGTACCGCTGCCGGAGCCCGCCACCGGAGGGTGGTGGGCGCAGGTCCCGCTGCGGATCGCGGCGGCGACCGCCGTCACCGCGCTGCTCGTCGCGGCCTTCCGGCGCTTCGAGCGGCCCGCCGCCGCCCGCGGCCCGGCCGAGCCCCGCACCGCGTCCGGCCCGGTGGCGGCCCTCGGCGTCACGCTGTGCCTGTTCGGCGTCCTGGGCCTGTCCATGGTCGGCTTCGGCGGACTCCTGGAGGGGCACACCGCCCTGCTCGTCGCCGTGCGCGTCTCCGCGCCGGCAGCGGTCCTCGCGGCCGTCGTGGGCTGGTTCCTGGTCGAGGCGGTCAGCGGCCCGGCGCGAACACGGCGCCGCTGACCGGCGCCCGGCCCCCGGTACGCCGGTGGGCGGTCGGGGACGGCCGGTTCGGGCGATTAGATGAGTGAGTCCGATGTTCTCAGTGGTCGTAGGCGATCAGGGATCGTTTGGTCTTGGCGTTGGTGGTCCAGTTGTGCCAGATGCCGGCTGCCAGG